>FLTS01000001.1:1573437-1888125 GCA_900078405.1 uncultured Stenotrophomonas sp.
GGCCACCAACAACGACGGCCGCACCATGCCGTTCACCGTGGCCGAGCGCGAGCACCTGTTGCAGATGATCGACGCCACCGGCGCCTATGCCGGCATGAGCCTGGACGAGCGTCGCGCGCTGGCCGAATCCACCTTCCTGCCGCGCCCCAAGCGCACTCTGGAAAGCGCGCAGTACACGCTGGACGCCAAGCTGGACATCCCGTTCCAGGCCGCCGGCGACCACACCACGGTGATCGGCGCGCAGGTGATTCGCGGCGAACTGACCGATGGCGTGTTCGGCACCGAGAGCGGCACCCCGGGGCTGAAGCAGGACCACAACATGTACTCGCTGTTCGTCGAGGACAACTGGAAGGTGGTCGAACCGCTGACCCTCACCGCCGGCCTGCGCTACGACGACCATGAAGTCTTCGGCAGCCAGGTCAGCCCACGTCTGTATGGCGTCTATGCGATCAGCAAGCAGTGGACGGTCAAGGGCGGTGTCAGCACCGGCTTCAAGACTCCCAAGACCACCCAGCTGTATGACGGCGTCACCGGCTTCGGCGGCCAGGGCACCTCGCCGATGTTCGGCAACCCCGACCTGAAGCCGGAAACCAGCACCAGCACCGAGCTGGCGTTGTACTGGCAGCACCCGGCCGGGCACGGTTTCAACGCTACCCTGTTCCACAACAAGTTCGACGACAAGATCGCCAGCCAGCCCTGTGGCGCCGGCCTGGCCCTGAGCTGCATCAGCTCCGGTGAATACCTCGACCTGGGCTATGCCAGCAGCAGCAAGACGGTGAACATCGACGAGGCCGTGGTGCAGGGCGCCGAGGTGGCCGGCCGCTGGAAGATCAGCGAAACCTTCGCCTTCCGCGCCAACTACACCTATACCGACAGCGAGCAGAAGAGCGGCAGCCAGAAGGGTCTCCCACTGACCGACAGTGCCAAGCACATGGCCAATGCCACGCTGGACTGGTATGCAACGGATCGCTTCAGCGTGTTCCTGACCGGCGAAGCACGCTCCAAGCGCTACCGTGGCGTCAGCAGCACCGGCGAGCACCTGCACTACAAGGACTACACCGTGCTGCACCTGGGTGCCTCGTTCGAGGCCACCCAATGGCTGACCGTCAACGCCCGCATCAACAACCTGCTGGACCGCGACTTCACCACCTACGACGCCAACTTCACCGACAACGGCGACGGCACCTGGACGCTCAGTCCGCAGGACCATTACAACAACAAGGACAAGGCACGCAATTTCTGGGTGAGCCTGAACTTCCGTTTCTGACGGGACATCGCCCGGTTCCGGTGGCGTCCGTGCATCCGCGCGGGCGCCATCGGCATCGGGCGTTCCCCACCCGCATCCGGACGCGGCTGCCATTGCAACAATGGCGGCAGCGGGAAATCCACTGATACGAAATGACACAAATTGCGAATCATTCTCATCAATGATCTAATCCCGGTTCTTTGATTCCCTCTGCCCACGTGTCCGCCGAACGCTCCACCGCCCATCTCGTCCAGCAGCAGGCCAGCCGTGGTTTCTGGCTGCGTACGCTGCACCAGTGGCACTGGATCAGCTCGGCGGTCTGCCTGGTCGGCATGCTGCTGTTCGCGGCCACCGGCATCACCCTCAACCACGCGGCGAAAATCGAAGCCACCCCGCAGGTGGGCAACCGTCAGTTGGAGCTGCCCGCGCCGATGCTGGAAGCCTTGGGCACGCGTGAAGAAGGCAATGCACCGCTGCCGGCCAAGGTCGCCGATTGGCTGTCGCGCGAGCTGGGCGTATCCATCGGCAGGCGCAGCGGTGAGTGGTCGCCCGAGGAAATCTACCTCTCCATGCCCGGCCCCGGCAGCGATGCGTGGCTGAGCATCGACCGCGAAACCGGCGCGGTGGAATACGAGCAGACCCGGCGCGGCTGGGTGTCCTATTTCAACGACCTGCACAAGGGCCGCAACGCCGGCCCCGGCTGGGGCTGGTTCATCGACGTGTTCGCCATCGCCTGCCTGGTGTTCTGCATCACCGGCCTGTTCCTGCTGCACCTGCATGCGCGGCAGCGGCGCATGACCTGGCCGCTGGTCGGCCTGGGCCTGCTGGTGCCGCTGCTGATCGCCCTGCTCCTGATCCACTGACCCATTCCCTCCACGGAGTCGCACCATGCGCGTCACCCTGACCATCGCCCTCAGCGGCCTGCTCGCCACCGCCCCGGCCGCCTACGCCGCCAGCATCGACGTCAACGTCGAAGTCCCCAAGCTCAACGTGGCCGAATACCACCGCCCGTATGTGGCCGTGTGGATCGAGGACGCCGAGCAGAAGGCCGCCGCCAACCTGTCGGTGTGGTACCAGCAGACCTCCAACAACGAAGGGCACGGCACCAAGTGGCTGCCGGACCTGCGCCAGTGGTGGCGCAAGAGCGGCCGCAACCTGCAGGTGCCGGTGGACGGCGTGACCGGCCCGACCCGCCCGGCCGGCACCCACGCGCTGAGCTTCGGCGACAGCCAGCCGCAGCTGCGCGACCTGCCCGCCGGCCAGTACGCGCTGGTGGTGGAAGCGGTGCGCGAAGTCGGCGGCCGCGAGCTGCTGAAGATCCCCTTCACCTGGCCGGCGCGCACGGCCCAGAACGGCCGCGCCCAAGGCAGCACCGAGCTCGGTGCCGTCACCCTCGCCATCAAACCCTGATTGCCCACCCGAACCGGAGTCCGCAGATGAAACGTTCCCTGCTCCTCGCCGCCGCGCTTGCCGCCGCCCTTCCGTTCACCGCCGCCGCGCACAAGGCATGGCTGCTGCCGTCGCAGACGGTCATCGCCGGGCAGAACCCGTGGATCACCGTGGACGCGGCGGTCTCCAACGACCTGTTCTACTTCAACCACGTGCCGCTGCGGCTGGACGGGCTGATGGTCACCGCGCCCGACGGCAGCACCGCGCAGCCGCAGAACCTGGCCACCGGCAAGTACCGCAGCGTGTTCGACCTGGAACTCACCCAGCAGGGCACCTACCGCCTGTCCAACGTCAACGCCGGCCTGATGGCCAGCTGGAAGGAAGACGGCAAGCCCAAGCGCTGGCGCGGTGATGCCGCCAAATTCGCCAGCGAAGTACCGAAGAACGCCACCGACCTGAAGGTTTCCCAGAGCCTGGGCCGCGTGGAGACCTTCGTCACCAACGGCACCCCGAACGACACCGCGCTCAAGCCCAGCGGGCAGGGCCTGGAACTGGTGGTCCTGGGCCACCCGAACGACCTGTTCGCCGGCGAGGCGGCCAGGTTCCGCCTGCTGGTGGATGGCAAGCCGCAGGCCGGGCTGGAAGTGGAGATCGTCCGTGGCGGCACCCGCTACCGCAACGCGCAGGAGGAGATCAAGGCCACCAGCGATGCCAACGGCGAGTTCAGCGTGACCTGGCCGGAAGCCGGCATGTACTGGCTGGAAACCGGCACCGAGGACGACAAGGTCGCGGTCCCGCAGGCCAACGTGCGCCGCCTGAGCTACGTCGCCACGCTGGAAGTGCTGCCGCAGTAAGGCGGGGAAATGGAGAGGAAGCAGCACCCGCAGCTCCCTCTCCGCCCGACCCCATGACCAGCAGCACGGACTTGAGCCCCTCTCCCAGCGGGAGAGGGGTTGGGGTGAGGGGCGAACGGAGCCCGGTCACCTGAACCACCGGGAGCACGCCCCCAAAAATCCGCATCCCGGCAAGCAGATTGCGCCGACGAAGGGACTCCCGGCGCCTCCATGCTCGTTCCCCCTGACGCTGGGCTTGGCCACGCCCAACCCAACCAACGCATTCGTTCCCGAGCCTCGTTTCAGCCCATCCCCATGCCTTCCCATTCCGACATCGCCACCCTCGGCGGCCACAGCATGGGCACCTCCTGGAGCGTGAAGCTGGTGGCGCCGCGCAACCGCGACCTGCATCCGCTGCACGCCGGCATCCAGCAGCAGCTCGACCGCGTCGTCGCGCAGATGAGCACATGGGAAGCCGGCTCGGACATCAGCCGCTACAACCGCGCCGACGCCGGCAGCTGGCAGGTGCTGCCGGACGATTTCTGGCGGGTGCTGCAGGCCGCGCACGGCGTCGCGCAGCGCAGCGACGGCGCCTTCGATCCCACCCTCGGCCCGCTGCTCGCGCTGTGGGGCTTCGGCGCCGATGCCGGGCGGCAGCGCGTGCCCGGGGCCGCGCTCGTGCGGGAAGCCGCCGCGCGCTGCGGCTGGCAACGGCTGCAACTGGACGCGCAACGGCAAGCGGTACTGCAACCCGGCGGCCTGCACCTGGACCTGTCGGCCATCGCCAAGGGCTATGGCGTCGACCTGGTCGGCCGCTGGCTGCGCACGCAGGACGTCGCCGCCGCACTGGTCGAAGTCGGCGGCGAGCTGCACGGCTACGGCCGCAAGCCCGATGGCCAGCCGTGGCGCGTGCTGGTCGAATCGGCGCCGGAGGAAGACGCCGGTGCCGACTACCCGCCCCGGGTGCTGGCGCTGGACGACCTGGCGGTGGCCACCTCCGGCGACCGCTGGCACCGCTACGAACAGGACGGCACGCGCTACAGCCACACCCTGGACCCGCGCCGGCACGCGCCGGTGGCGGCGGCCGCCGCCGCGGTCACCGTGATCCACCGCGAGGCGATGCTCGCCGATGCCTGGGCCACCGCATTGACGGTGATGGGCGCCACCGTGGGGCCGGCCTTCGCCGAGGCGCAGGGGCTGGCCGCGCGCTTCGTCCAGCGCGGCGACGAAGGGCTGGCCGAAACCCTGTTGCCCGCCTTCCGCCAGCATCTGGACGCCAGCGCCGCATGAACCCTTCGCGCCCGCCCCGTGCACTGGCCGGCAACCTTGCCGTCATCGCCCTGCTGCTGGTCGCCGCCGGCCTGCTGCTGCGGCTGCACATGGGCGAGGACTGGTGGCTGGCTGCACCCCTGCCTGCACGGCGCACCGGTGCACTGGCCACACTGTGCGCCTACCTGGCGTGGTGCCTCGCGCTGTGGTGGCGCGCGCGGCCGCGCAGGGACGAGGCCGGCAGCGACGGTGAACCGCCCTTGCTGGTGGTCTGGGCAAGCCAGACCGGTTTTGCCCGGCAGTTGGCCGAGCGCAGCGCGCAAAGCCTGCGCGAAGGCGGCTGCAAGGTCCGCCTGCGGGCATTGGACGAAGTCGATGCCGCGCTGCTGGCGACCACGCGCAAGGCGCTGTTCGTCGCCAGCACCACCGGCGAGGGCGACCCGCCGGACCATGCCCTGGCTTTCCTCAGCCGGGTGATGAAGCAGCCCGCGGCGCCGCCGCACCTGCAGTACGCGGTGCTCGCGCTGGGCGACCGCAGCTACGACCATTACTGCGCATTCGGCCACCAGCTCGACGACTGGCTGCGCCGGCACGGCGCACAGCCCTTGTTCGACACCATCGACGTGGACAACGCCGACCCGGCCGCGCTGCGCCACTGGCAGCAACTGCTCGGCCAGCTCGGCGACGGCAACCCGCAGGCCGACTGGAGCGCGCCCGACTACCAGCACTGGCAGCTGTGCGACCGGAAGCTGCTGAACCCCGGCAGCGCCGGCGGCCCTGTGTTCCACCTGCACCTGCAACCGGCGGACGGCCCGCTGCCGCAGTGGCAGGCCGGCGACATCGCCGAGATCGGCCCGCGCCATGCGCCGGCCACCGTCGAACGCTGGATGCAGGCGCACGGCTTCGACCCCGGCACGACCTTGGCCAATGGCCGCGCACTGCGCGACCTGCTGGCCGCCTCGCGGCTGCCCGATGCCATCACCGCCAGCGATGCCGACGCACTGGCCGCCCGCCTGCAACCGCTGCCGCACCGCGAATACTCCATCGCCTCGCTGCCCGCCGAAGGCGGCCTGCAACTGCTGCTGCGCCGGCAGGCGCATGCGGATGGCACGCCCGGGCTGGCCAGCGGCTGGCTCTGCGACCACGCCGCGATCGGTGCGCGCATCGACCTGCGCCTGCGCGAGAACAGCAACTTCCATCCACCGGCAGGTGACGCGCCGCTGCTGCTGATCGGCAACGGCACCGGCATCGCCGGCCTGCGCGCGCACCTGCGCGCGCGCATCGACGCCGGCGCGCGCCGCAACTGGCTGCTGTTCGGCGAACGCAGCCACGCCCACGATTTCCACTTCGGCGACGAGCTGCGGCAGTGGCAGCGCGACGGCTGGATCGAACGGCTGGACACGGTGTTCAGCCGCGACGGGCAAGCGCATCGCTACGTGCAGGACGCCCTGGCCGCCCATGCCGACGAGCTGCGGCAATGGGTCGAGGACGGCGCCACCGTGCTGGTCTGCGGCAGCCTGCAGGGCATGGCCAGCGGCGTGGACGACGCGCTGGCGCAGATACTGGGCGCCGAACCGCTGGCCGCGCTGCGCCGCGCCGGTCGCTACCGCCGCGACGTGTATTGAGCGCACCGTAGGTCGGGGTTACACCCCCGACATGCTTTTGGAGCAATCCCGAGGCGTCGGGGGTGTAACCCCGACCTACGCTGGCTTGACGCGTATCGCCAGCAATTCGCCACCGCCATCCAGCGAGTAGCGGCGGCGCTCGCCTGCCCCCAGCCACGCGGTATCGCCGGCCTGCAACGGCGGCAATGCGCCATCGACAAAGGCCGCCTGCCCGGCCAGCAGGTGGATCGCCCATGCCGCCTGCGGTTCGGTGAAGAACAGCATGTTGCCGACCAGCGGCCGATGCAGCAGCTCGGCCCGCAGGTCCGCGCGCCGCCACATCAGGTTGAAATCCTGGGTGGCGCCATCGACCAGTTCGCCGGTCAATTCGTCCTCGCCGGCGAAGCGCAGCCGCTGATGCGGCGGCAACAGGGTTTCGCAGCGACCATCGGCAAAGCGCAGGCGCAGGCCTTCGCCATGCAGCAGCACCAGCTCGCGTTCGACGCCGGGGAAGGCCGAGAACGCCGCGTCCTGCTCGATCTCGGCGATGGACAGGCGCAGTTGCCACTCGCCCTCTACGGGCAGGCGCAATATCTCGCGGGTCCAGCCCAGCCCGTTGCGCCAACGCTCTCGGCGATAGTCGGCAGCGGGAATGACGCGGGAGGGGAAGCTCAGGATTTCCATCGCGGCATGATGCCATTGCCGCCATCTCGGTAGGAGCGCACCTTGGTGCGCGATGGGCTTTCCCGGCGAAGCTTCATCGCGCACCAAGGTGCGCTCCTACGGACTACTTCGGCATCGCGAGATTTTCCATCGTCAGCGACTTGCCCGCGCGCGGCACGGTCTCGATCACCGCATCGGCCGGCAGCGGCGTGCCCTTGTCCAACCGTTCCTGCACGCGGTCCAGCGCGGCGTAGACATAGGGCAGCAGCGGCAGGTAGCGCGCGCCGTAGTCCGGCAGGCCGAGGAACGCATCGAAGTGCTGCACGTGGCGCACCTGCCAGTAATTCACCTCGCGCCCGGCGGCCTTGGCCGCGGCCACGTACGGCGCGCTGCTGAAGGCCGGCGGGATCAGGCCGTCGTCGGTACCGTGCACCACCATCACCGGCAGGCCGGCGCGCGGCAGGCCGGCGCGGGTCTGCTCGATGCCGGCCCGCACCCGGCGCGCGTCTTCGCCTTGCCCGTCCCACAGCGCACGTAGGCATTTCAGGCCGGGGTAAGTCAGATCGGGCAATTGCACCTTGCTGTCCAGCAAGCCGACGCCGGCACCGGGCGGAATGCCGCCGCCATCGGCGATCCACGCGGCACGCTCGATGGCACTGGCCGCACGCGGCGAAAAGTCCGGGTTCTGCGCGGCGAAGCCGAAGCCGCACGGATGCTCGCCCACGCCATAGCGGCCATAGGCCGAGGCATAGGTGGCGGCGATGGCACGCCACAGGTCGAAGCCGGTGGACAGCGCTCCGGCACGCAGGCCGGCATCGGTCCAGCCCTTGCCCAGCATCAGCTCGTAGGCGGATCTGGCCTGCGCGGCAGGCGTTGCACCGCCGATGACGCCCTCGGCCGCCAGCGTCGCGCAGCGCACGGCCGCGCCGGCCTGCAAGGCGGCGGTCAACGGCGGTTGCGGCAGATCGGCCATGTGCAGCTGCGCGCACGGCATCAGCAGCGCCGCCTCGGTGGCGTAGTCGTACAGCGCGCGGTTGCCGGGGCCATCAGACAGCACGCTGGGCTCGCCTGCGACCACCGCGTCGAGCCAGTCGCCTTCCAGTTCGGCCGCGCGCAACACCGCGCCGCCGCCGTTGGAGATGCCCACCGCGATGATGCGGGTGTTGTCGAAGGTGAACGGCGCCGCCTGCGGGTAAGCCTGGTCCAACGCCAGCAGCGCATACTCGGCGGCCTGCTTCACGTGGCGGCCCCAGTCGGCCTCCGGGTTGTCCTGCGAATGGGCGTGCTTGAAGGCCACGCCCGAGGCATTCATCGGCGCATCCGGCACGAAGGCCAGGTCGGCGGCCTCGCCCAGCTTGCCGACCATGCCGTTGGCGCGTACGCCCACCTGCGCGTCGAGGTCGAAATAGTCGCTGCCGGCGCCCTTGTCGGTGTAGACCACCGCGCAGCCCCTGGGCAGGCCCCAGGCCGCCGCCACCGACACCGCGCCGTAGATGCCACGTGAGCCGGAGGCCGGCGCCACCAGCACGCAGCGCTTGCCGGTGTCGAAGTTGTCCGGCACCTGCGCCAGCACCCGGTGCGGCTGGCTGGCACCGGGCAGGCGCGCATAGGCCGAGTATTCGCGGCCCGGCACCGGCGCCAGCGTGCCGAACAGTTCGCCGTAGCCGCCGCCCGGGACCAGGTCGGCGATGCCGCGCCAGCTGCCCCACAGCGCGCGCCGGCGCAATTCGTCCACGGTCGGCGCGGCGGCGTCGGCGAACGCCGGCGGCGCCATGCTGCGCAGCCCGGCCAGGCCCAGGCCGGCGGTCAGCAGGTCGTCGTCGCCACGGTGTTCGCTGCGCAATTCGTTGCTGAACATGGAAAGCTCCACGGACGGGCGGGCGGGCCCGCTGGCACAGGACGCCAGGCCGAACCCGACGAGGAGGCCGCAAGCGGCGCGCAGGAGGGAAATGGTCATGGCGGCACGTTAACAGAGCCCTCCACCGGGCCCATCGTACTTTGGTACCACGCGCGACGGCGCCGCGGCTGTTACGTTCTGCGGCATCCCCACACCCGTTTCATGGAGTTCCCGATGGACCGCTTCCTGCAAGGCCGCACCGCGCTGGTGACCGGCAGTACCTCCGGCATCGGCCTGGCCATCGCCCGTGCGCTGGCCGCGGCCGGGGCGCGCGTGGCGATCAACGGCCTCGGCAGCCCCGAGCAGATCGACGCCGCGCTGGCCAGCGTGCGCGAGGCCGGCGCCGAGGCCTGCCATTTCGGCGCCGACCTGCGCAGGCCCGAAGAGATCGCGGCACTGATGGCGCAGGTGCAGGACTGGGGCACGCTCGACGTGCTGGTCAACTGCGCCGGCATCCAGCACGCCGCACCGCTGGCCGAGCAGCCCACATCCAAATGGGACGACATCATCGCCATCAACCTCAGCGCCGCCTTCCATACCATGCAGCAGGCATTGCCGGGCATGGCCGAGCGCGGCTATGGCCGGGTGGTCAACATCGCCTCGGTGCACGGGCTGGTGGCGTCGAAGAACAAGGCGCCCTACGTGGCCAGCAAGTTCGGCATCGTCGGCCTGAGCAAGGTGGCGGCGCTGGAGTACGCGGCCGCCGGCAGCCGCGACAGCGGCGGCGTCACCGTCAACTGCGTGTGCCCGGGCTGGGTGGAGACGCCGTTGATCGAGCCGCAGGTCCAGGCCCACCGCAACGGCGGCAGCCGCGACGACGGCGTGCGCGCGTTGCTGGAGGAAAAGCAACCCAGCCAGCGCATGTCGCTGCCCGAAGACATCGCCGCGATGGTGGTGTGGCTGTGCCGCCGCGAGGCGCACAACCTCACCGGCGCGGCGTTGCCGATGGATGGCGCCTGGACGGCGCAGTGAAGCAGGAACGAGTGAAGAGGAACGAGTGAGAGCAGTGCCGCGCTTGCTTTTCGCCCTTGCCTTTGCCTCTACTCGTTCCTCGTTCCTCCCCACTCGTTCCTAGCCCCATGCCCAACCTGCTGATCGCCGACGACCACCCGCTGTTCCGCGCCGCCCTGCGCCAGGCGGCCGGCGAGGCGATGGCCGATCTGCAGGTGCATGAAGCCGAATCACTGGAAGGCGTACTGGCGGCGCTGGACGCCGCGCCGGACACCGACCTGATCCTGCTCGACCCGCGAGGCGTCCATGCGCTGGACAACCTGCATGGACGCCTCGCGATTCGACCTGATCCTGCTCGACCTGCACATGCCCGGCAACCACGGCCTGGCCGGGCTGGCGGCGATCCGCGCCCAGCACCCGGGCGTGGCGGTGATCGTGGTGTCGGCCAACGACGACCCGCGCGTGGTGCGGCGCGCGCTCGACCACGGCGCGGCCGGCTACCTGCCCAAGAGCTCGGGCCTGAACGAGCTGCGCGAGGCGATCCGCAGCGTGATGGCCTGCGAGCAATGGCTGCCGGCCTCGCTGCGTGCGGCGGTGGCGCGGGCGCAGTCGTCCAGCCACGACAGCGAACTGGCCGCGCGGCTGGCGAGCCTGTCGCCGCAGCAGTTCCGGGTGCTGGCGCTGGTCGCCGAGGGCCTGCTCAACAAGCAGATCGCCGACCGCCTGGACGTGCAGGAACGCACGGTCAAGGCGCACCTGTCGGCGATCTTCGAGCGGCTGGGCGTGCGCAACCGCACCCAGGCCAGCGTGGTGCTGCGCGAACTGGAGCTGAGCGACCCGGCGCGGCAGATCGAGTGAGCGGCAGAACCGCCTCGTAGATGCGGGGCTTGCCCCGCATGGGGCTTTGCCGGGAATACCCCGTTGCGGGGCAAACCCCGCACCTACGGAAAGCTCAGGCGTGCGCCTGCGCCCAGCGCACGATGTCGGCCTGCCCCATCGCGCCCGGCTGGCGCGCCAATTCGCGGCCGCCCTTGAACAGCACCAGCGTTGGAATGCTGCGGATGCCGAAGCGCGCACCCAGCTCCGGCTGTGCCTGGGTGTCGACCTTGCCCAGCCGCAGCCGTGGCTCCAACTGCGCGGCGGCAGCCTCGAAATGCGGCGCCATCATCCGGCACGGGCCGCACCACGGCGCCCAGAAATCGACCAGCAGCGGCAGCTCGCTGTCGATCGCATGAGCCTGGAAACCCGCTGCGTCCAGCGCCAGCGGATGCGCGTCGAACAGCGCCTTGCCACAGCGCCCGCAGTTCGGGCGCTCGCCCAGGCGCTCGCCGGGGACGCGGTTGAGCGCGTTGCAGTGCGGGCAGGCCACCCGCAACGGCGCAGTCACGCACCCGCTCCCGCGCGGCTGTCGTGGACCAGCGCGCCGCTGCCGTCCTTGACCACCACCTGCACGTCGATGCCGGCGCGCACGCTCTGGGTGACCACGCAGAACTCCTCGAACTGTTCGAGGATGCGCGGCAATTGCTGGTAATCGGCGGCCGGGTCGGCCAGCTGCAGTTCGACCTGCGCGCCGGTGAGGCGCCAGCGGCCAGCGGCGTTGCGCTCGGGCTGGGCACGGATGCTCGCCTTCAGCGGCCCCGGTGCGTTCCTGAACTTGCGCAGGGCGAACAGCAGGCTGGCGGCCATGCAGTTGGCCACCGCGGCCAGCAGCAGGCGGGACGGGTTGGGCCCCCGGTCGTGGCCGAGCGGCGCCGGTTCGTCGCCCAGCAACGGCGCCAGCGTGGTGTCGTCGAAGCTGATGCGGAAGGCGTAGTCGCCGTCCTGTTCGAGGCTGATGCGGATGGGTTGGTCGATGCTCATTGCCAGCTCCTGCGGTCGGGATTCGGGTTCACGATACGCCACGCGACGGACGCCGCAGCAGCGCGTAGTACAGCAGCGGGATCACCACCAGCGTCAGCACGGTGGAGACGAGGATGCCGAAGATCAACGCGATCGCCAGTCCGTTGAAGATCGGGTCGTCGAGGATGAAGAACGCGCCGGCCATCGCCGCGATTGCGGTCAGCGCGATCGGCTGCGCGCGCACCGCGCAGGCCTCGACCACCGCGCGCTCCAGCGCGTGCCCGCGTTCGACCAGGTGGTTGATGAAATCCACCAGCAGGATCGAGTTGCGCACGATGATGCCGGCCAGCGCGATCATGCCGATCATGCTGGTGGCGGTGAACTGCGCGCCGAGCAGGGCATGGCCGGGCATCACCCCGATCACGGTCAGCGGGATCGGCGCCATGATCACCAGCGGCACCACGTAGCTGCGGAAATACGCCACCACCAGCAGGTAGATCAGCACCATGCCGGCGGCATAGGCGATGCCCATGTCGCGGAAGGTTTCCCAGGTGATCTGCCATTCGCCGTCCCACTTCAGGCCGAAGCCCGCGGTATCCGCTGGCTGGCGCACGAAAAACTGCGACAACCGCTGGCCGCCGATGGCGTTGTCGCCGACCTGCCCGACCAGATCGAACATGCCGTACAGCGGGCTGTCGAAGCTGCCGCCCTCGTCACCCATCACGTAGACCACCGGCAGCAGGTCCTTGTGGTGGATGGCACCATCCCACTGCGTGCGCCGTACCTGCACCAGTTCCGACAGCGGCAGCAACTGGCCGTCGCCGCCGCGCACGCGCAGCGCCAGCACGCCGTCGAGCGTGGTCTGCCCGGCAGCCGGCAGACGCAGCCGGATCGGACGCGGGTATCTGGAACTGCCGTCGATGACGTGGCTGGCGTCCATGCCGGACAAACCGGCGGCGATGGTCCGGGCGATATCGGCCTGCGACACGCCCAGCCGCGCCGCGCGCACGCGGTCGATGGCCAGCACTTCGCGCGTGGCGTCGGCTTCGACGCTGGTATCGATATCGACGATGCCGTCGGTGGCGAGGAAGCGTTGTTCCAGCGCATGGCCGATGCCGCGCAGGCGCGCATGATCCGGGCCGTACAGTTCGGCCACGATCGGCGACAGCACCGGCGGGCCGGGCGGCACCTCCACCACCTTGACCGACGCGCCATGACGGCGGCCGATCCCGGCCACCTGCGGGCGCAACGCCACCGCGATGTCGTGGCTCTTGCGCTTGCGCTCATGGCGGCCGACCAGGTTGACCTGCAGGTCGCCGACGTTGGCGCCTTCGCGCAGATAGTACTGGCGCACCAGACCGTTGAAATTGATCGGCGCGGCGGTGCCGGCATGGCCTTGGTAATCCCGTACTTCCGGGATGCGGTCGAGCACCCCGGCCAGTTCGACAAGCAACGCGTTGGTGTCCTCCAGCGTGCGGCCTTCGGGCATGTCCACCACCAGCTGCAATTCGGACTTGTTGTCGAACGGCAGCATCTTCAGTACCACCAGCTTGAACACCACCAGGCTCGCGGCCAACGCCACCAGCGCGGCCATCGCCATGAACAGCAGGCGGCGCCGGCGCGCGCCGCCATCGGCGACGAGGAAGGGCGTCATTGCCCGTTCGAACATGCTGTGCAGGCGTGCGGCCATGCTGTTTTCAGCATGACCGTGTTCGCCTGTTGCCTGTGCACCAGCATGGCGACGCAGCAGTTTCAGCGACAGCCACGGCGTCACCACCAGCGCGATCGTCAGCGACAACAACATGCCGACCGAGGCGTTGACCGGAATCGGCCGCATGTACGGCCCCATCAGGCCGCTGACGAAGGCCATCGGCATCAGCGCGGCGATCACGGTAAACGTGGCCAGAATCGTCGGCCCACCTACTTCATCGACCGCCGGCGGGATCGCCTCGCGCAGCGTTTTCCCGCCCTGCGCCATGTGCCGGTGGATGTTCTCCACCACCACGATGGCGTCATCGACGAGGATGCCGATCGAGAAGATCAGCGCGAACAGCGACACCCGGTTGAGGGTGAAGCCCATCGCCCAGGACGCGAACAGCGTCACCGCCAACGTCAGCACCACCGCGCTGCCGATGACCACCGCCTCGCGCCGGCCCAATGCGAACAGCACCAGCAACACCACCGAGCCGGTGGCGAACACCAGCTTCTTGATCAGCGTGCGCGCCTTGTCGCCGGCGGTGGCACCGTAGTCGCGGGTGACGGTGACTTCCACGCCCTCGGGGATGACCTGCCCGCGCAGTGCCTCGACCCGCTCCGACACCCTGCGGGTGATGTCGGTGGCGTTGCTGCCCGGCTGCTTGGCGATGGCCAGCGTGACCGCAGGCGCCATGCCGGTGCGCGGGCCGGCGCGGCCGGCCGGTGCGCCATGCCAGACGTAGTTCGACGGCAGATCGGCGGCATCGTCGACCGTGGCGACGTCGGCAAGGCGTACCGGCTGCCCGCCGGCAACGCCCAGCACCAGCCCGGCGACGTCTGCGCGGTCGGCAAGGAACTGCCCGGCGCTGACCTGCACCACGCCATCGCCACCGATGCGCTCGCCGGCCTGCCGGGCGAGGTTGGCGGCCTGCAAGGCGCCGGCCAGATCGGCCACCGTCAGGCCGTGCGTGGCCAGCCGCGCCGGGTCCAGCGTCACCCGCATTGCCCGCTCCGGCGCGCCGAGGGTGTGGATGTCGCGGGTGCCGGGGATGTGCTTGAGTTCGGTTTCCAGCGTGTGCGCCACTTCGGCCAGGTCGAGCGCACTGCGCTGCGCATCGTCGGTCCACAGCGTCAGCGTCATCACCGGCACGTCGTCGATGCCCCTGGGCTTGACGATGGGCTGGCCGACGCCAAGATCCGGCGGCACCCAGTCCCGGTTGGAAAATACCTTGTCGTACAGCCGCACCAGCGCCGGCTGCCGCGGCACGCCGACCTCGAACTCCACCGTCAGCACCGCCATGCCGGGGCGGCTGACCGAATAGGTGTGCCGCACCTGCTCGATCCCGGCCAGCTTCTGTTCCAGCGGGTATGCCACCATCTGCTCGACCTGCCGCGCGTCGGCACCGGGGAACGGCACGATGACGTTGGCCATCGTCACGTCGATCTGCGGCTCTTCCTCGCGCGGGGTGATGGCCACCGCGACCAGGCCCAGCAGCAGCCCCAGCAACGCGAGGATCGGCGTCAGCGGGTTGTCCTGGAAGGTGCGGGCAAGGCGGCCGGAGATACCCAGCCGCGGCGTATCGTGCATGGCCATGTCACTGCTCCCCGCGCGCGGCGGCCAGCGCTTGCATCGCCGCCAGCGGATCGACGGCGATGCGCTCGCCCGGCCGCAGGCCGGCGATCACCTCGACCTCGTCGCCCACGCGTTCGCCCAGGCGCAACTGGCGCAACGCCACGCGCCCGTCGGCCAGCACGTAGACCGCGTTGACCTCGCCCCGGCGCAGCAGCGCCGATGCCGGCACGCGCACACCGGCGTCGCCTTTCAGTGCCGGGAACGCGACGCGGGCGGTGCTGCCCGGCCACGGCGCGGGCTCCAGCGCAGGCAGTTGCACGCGCACCTTCACCGCATGGGTGGCGGCATCGGCGGCGGGGAATACCGTCGCCTGCGCCGCATCGATGCCGTGGCCATCGTCGAAACGCACCCGCGCCTGCGGATGGGCGCGGATGGCCTCGGCGTCGGACTGCGGCACGCTGACCTCGATGCGCAGCGCATCGGGTGCGAACACCGTCATCAGCACGCGGCCCGCGCCGACGCTTTCGCCCGGCTCCACCTCGCGTGTGCTGACGATGCCCGCATACGGTGCACGGATCGTCGTGTAGGCGCTCTGCTGGCCGGCATGGGCCAGCTGCGCGCGTGCCGCATCGCGTGCGGCGACGGCGGCGTCGCGGCTGGCACGCGCCTGGTCGAACTGCGCGCGCGACACGTACCGGCCCTGCACGAGATCGGCATGCCGCCGGTAGTTCAACTCGGCTTCGTTGGCGCTGGCCTCGGCCGCACGCAGCTGTGCGCGCGCCGCATCGACGCCGGCCTGCTGCTCGACCGCACTGAGCCGCAGCAGCACCTGCCCGGCGCTGACGCGGTCGTTGACGTCGGCCAGCACCTCGCCGACCCGGCCGCTGGTCTGCGCCGACAACGTGGCCTGATGCACCGCCTCGACCACGCCGTCCCAGCCACGGCCTTCGGCCGCATCGGCGGCCGGCACCACGAGGGTCTGCAGGCCGTCGACCGCGGCCGGCGCCTGTACCTTCCCGCCACCGCCGCAGGCCGCCAGCGCGACGGCCAGCAACGACGGCAGCAACCAGCGTGTCGTGCGCAGGCTCACGGCATCGCCCTCACTTGAACGCGCAACCGCCGGGAACACCCAGTCTGCGGAATACCAGCGCGGCCGGACAGAAGCCGGTGAAGCTGGCCTGCAGCAGGTTCAGGCCGACGAATGCGGTGAGCCACAGCCACGAAGGGGAAACGAAGTGCGCCAGCGCGACGCTGGCAAGGATCATCACGCCGGCAAAGGCGAGTACGGCACGGTCGAGGTTCATTGCGGCATCTCCAGTCGGTTCGCCGGGCGGCCACGCTGGCCGGGGCACCATAAAATTAGCAACAACTAATATTAGAATCAACTGATATATTGAATGCAAGGCAACCCACGGGCTCCCGCGTCCACGCATCCGCTTGCCGGCGGCGCCGATGCGTGGCGCAATGCACGATTACCGCTCCAGTGGAATGACGATGGCCAAGAACAGCGGCAGCGGCTTCGACGTGACCGCGATGCGCGCCCACGCCGGCGACGCGGCGCAGTTGCTCAAGGCGCTGGCCAACGAGAACCGCCTTCAGGTGCTGTGCCTGCTTGCCGAGGGCGAACGCTCGGTGGGTGACATCAACGCCCTGCTCGACCTGAGCCAGTCGGCGCTGTCGCAGCACCTGGCGGTGCTGCGCGAGGAAGGGCTGGTACGGACCCGGCGCGAGGCGCAGACGATCTACTACGCGCTGGCGCCGGGCCCGGCGCTGTCGGTCATGCAGACCCTGCATGGCATCTACTGCGCGCCACCGGCACGAAACAGGCCGGGCCGGCGGTGATCCCGGCGCGCTCGCGCCGGCGCCGCTACAGGTCCGAAGCGTCCAGTACCTGGCGCAGGAACGGCACGGTGATGCGCCGCTTGGCCGCCAGCGATTCGCGGTCGAGGCGGTCGAGCAGCCGCACCAGCCCGGCCAGGTCGCGGCCGGTACGGGCCAACAGCCAGTCGATGGCGGCTTCGTCCAGCACCAGCCCGCGGCGCAGCGCACGGGTGCGCAGCACCGCGCTGCGACCTTCGTCGTCCAACGGCGACAACACGATGCGGCCGCATTGCGCCAGCCGCGAGCGCAGGTCCGGCAGCACCAGCCCCAACCCGTCGGGGGCGGCGGAGGCGGTATAGAGCAGGGCCACGCCGGCCGCGCGTGCGCGGTTGTGGAAGTCAAACAGCGCCACCTCGTCGTCGCGCTGGCCGGCGATGGCGTCCAGCCCGTCGAGGGCGATGACGTCGCGCCCTTCCAGCGCTTCCAGCGCGTCGCGCAGGCGGCCGGCAGCCGCGGCCAACGGCAGGTAGGCCGAGCCGCGCCCGGCCTGCTCGGCGGCCGCGCACAGGGCCAGCGCGAGATGGGTCTTGCCGGTGCCGGCCGGACCCAACAGGTAGACCCAGTCCTGCGCCTCGCCCACTGCGATCGCGCGCAACTGCGCCAGCGCCCCGTCCGGGGCGCCGATGTAGCTTTCCAAGCGCTGGTCCGGCGGGTAGCGCAGGGCCAGCGGCAACTGCGGCACGCTCACTGCGGGTCGGCATCCTTGGGCACGATGCCCATGTCCGCCGCCGGCTCTTCGTGCGAAGGCGGCAGCACGATGGTCGGGCCGTGGCCGGCGTATAGCTCGCTCTGCCGATAGCGTTCATGCGCATAGCGCAGCAGCACGTTGATCACCGCCGCCGCCGGCAGTGCCAGCAGCATGCCGAGGAAACCGAACAACTGGCCGCCGGCCATCACCGCGAAGATCACCGCCACCGGGTGCAGGCCGATCTTGTCGCCGACGATGCGCGGGGTCAGCACGTAGCTTTCCAGCAACTGGCCGACGGTGAACACCACGCCCACCAGCACCAGCAGCTTCAGGTCGAAGCCCTGCGCCTGCACCAGCGCGGCCAGCACCGCCAGCACCACGCCGGTGGTGGCGCCCAGGTACGGGATGAAGCTGATCAGCCCGGCCACCAGCCCGATCAGCAGGCCGAGCTTGAGCCCGACCAGCGACAGGCCCAGCGCATAGACCAGGCCCAGCGCGATCATCACCACGATCTGCCCGCGGATGAACGCCCCCAGCACCTCGTCGGATTCGCGCGCCAGCCGCGACACGGTCCCGATGTGGTTGCGCGGGATCACCGACGCCACCCGCTCGACCAGCCGGTCCCAGTCGCGCAGGAAGTAGTAGGCCAGGATCGGCAGCAGCGCCAGGTTGACCACCCACGCCACCATCGCGAAGCCCGAGCGCGACAGGTAGCCGAAGAACGTGCTGGCCACGCCGCCGGCCTGCTGCCAGTGGCTGCGCATCCATTCGAACAGCCGTTCCGGCTCCAGCCACGCCAGGATTTCCACGCCGGTCTTCTGCTCGATCCACGGCAGCGCCTTGCCCAGCAGCCACTCCTGCCCCTGCGGCAGCACCGCCACCAGGGTGACGATCTGGCGCTGGAGCATCGGCACCAGGATCAGCAGCGCCAGCGCCAGCAGCAGGATCATCAGCACGAACACCAGCACCACCGCGGTGTTGCGCGAGCGCCCGCGCGCCTCCAGCCGGTCCACCAGCGGGTCGCCCAGCCACGCCAGCATCAGCGCGACCACGAACGGGGTCAGGATCGGCGCCAGCAGCCACACCACCCACAACCCGAGGGCGCCGAGCACCAGCCACCTGAGGCGCCGCAGGAACAGCGCGATCTCGTCTTCGGCGGCACTGGTCATTGGACGCGGTACTCGGCCGGGCCGGTGCTGACCGGCGGTTCATCCTCACCGGGCGGCGCCAGCGGTTGCAGCACGGAATCGGCGCCGAGCATGCGGTTCAGCCCCTGCAGGCCGCTCAACAGTTCCAGGTCCAGCTCCAACTGCTCGCCGCCGGCCTGCACCGGCATGATGGCCCTGACCACCGGCACCGCCTGCAATGCCGCCGCCACCCGCAGGTAATCGGCGGCGCTGCGAATACCGGTGACGCGGATGCGATAGGTACCGGCGGCACCGGCCACCGCGGCTTTGGCGTAGCGCTTGACCAGCGCGTCGGCCGCGCCGTCGGCGCCGCCGGCCATCGCCCGGCGCGCATCGCCGTCGCGGGTGCTCCACTTGGCCAGCTCGCGGCCGCCATCGACGAACACCCAGTCGGCCATCCAACCGCCGCCACTGGCGCGATAGAGCTTGCCGATCAACTGCATCGGCGGCGAATAGCGCGACGAGGCGCGGGCAACGGCGCCACTGTCCTTCCGCCAGATCGCCCCGACCAGCGCCTGCTCGGCCGCGCCCCCGCCCGGCAGGCCGAGGCGGAAACCACGTTCGACCGCGCGGTCCAGCAACGGCCGCGCCGCGTTCGACTGCTGCACACCGACCAGCCGCGGGCCGCTGCCATCGTCGATGGCCAGCCACACCACCGGCTTCGGCCGCGGTTGCGGCCATACCGGCAGGCCCAGCGCGGCGACCAGCCCGTCCACGTCGTCCGGGCGGAAACGTGCCACCAGCAGGGTACGGAAACTCGGCGCGCCGCTGGCCGAGACGCTCTGGTCCTGGCGGTAGTCGTAGCTTTCGACCATGTTCACCGCGCCGCGCAACGCCTGCGCCACGCCGGGGCGGGTCATCGCGCTGCGGTCGCCGGACAGCTTGCCCAGCACCGCGCCCAGCGCGCGCGCCAGCGCCCCGCTGCGGTCGGCATCGCTCTGGCTGTTGACCGGCACTTCGGCCTCGTAGGCGCTCTGCGCGCTGGCCACGTCACCTTCGGTGCGCAGGCCGGACTGCGCCAGCGCCGCCGGGGCGGACAGGCAAAACGCCAGAAACAGGGTGAAGACCAGGCTGCGACGCATTGAGGATTCCATTGCTCGACGGTTCCGGCGGGAATTGTTGCCCGAATGCGGCCTTGGCGCCAACGTGGCCTGTTAAAATCGCCCGTTCACCCCGCCAGCGCAGCCGACCGTGACCAGCACCCCGACTCCCGCCCACTCTCCCCTGACCTACCGTGACGCCGGCGTGGACATCGACGCAGGCAATGAACTGGTCGAACGCATCAAGCCGCTGGTCAAGCGCAGCTTCCGCCCCGAGGTGATGGGCGGGCTGGGCGGCTTCGGCGCGCTGTTCGACCTGTCGGGCAAGTACCGCGAGCCGGTGCTGGTGTCCGGCACCGACGGCGTCGGCACCAAGCTCAAGCTGGCCCAGCAACTGGGCCGCCACGACAGCATCGGCATCGACCTGGTCGCCATGTGCGTCAACGACGTGCTGGTGCAGGGTGCCGAGCCGCTGTTCTTCCTGGACTACTTCGCCTGCGGCAAGCTGTCGGTGGACACGGCGGCCGCGGTGGTGGGTGGCATTGCGCGCGGCTGCGAACTGGCCGGCTGCGCCCTGATCGGCGGCGAAACCGCCGAGATGCCGGACATGTACGCGCCGGGCGAATACGACCTGGCCGGCTTCACCGTGGCCGCGGTGGAAAAGAGCGAGCTGAAGGACGGCTCCGGTGTGCGGCAGGGCGACGTGCTGATCGGCATCGCCTCCTCCGGCCCGCATTCCAACGGCTATTCGCTGGTGCGCCGCATCTACGATCGCGCCGGCCGCCCGGCCGAGCTGGTGCTGGAAGACGGCACCAAGCTGGTCGATGCGCTGATGGCGCCGACCCGGCTGTACGTCAAGCCGGTCCTGTCGCTGCTCAAGGAACATGGCGAAGCGATCCACGGCATGGCCCACATCACCGGCGGCGGTCTGACCGAGAACATCATCCGCGTCGTGCCCGACGGGCTGGGCCTGTCGATCGACGCCTCCAGCTGGACGCTGCCGCCGGTGTTCCAGTGGCTGCAACGCGAAGGCAATGTCGCTGACAGCGAAATGTGGCGCACCTTCAACTGCGGCATCGGCTTCGTGCTGCTGGTGCCGGCCGAGCACGTGGCCGCCATCAACGCCTCGCTGGACGCGCTGCAACTGGCGCACTGGCAAATCGGCGAAGTGGTGGCCGCCGGCGACGGCGAGCGCGTGCGCATCGGCTGACCGCCCGCGCCCATGTCCCCCGCCAAGAAGGCCGCGTTCATCGGCGTGCTCGCGGTATTCGCGCTCACGTGGATCAAGCCGCTGTGGCCGGTCGAGCAGGCACTGCACAGCTCGCTGACCGTACTCGGCCTGGCCGGCCTGTGGTGGGTGGACCGGCGCTGGCCGCTGGGCAACGGCGCGTTCGCGGCCATCTGCGGTTTCGTCGCCGTCCACTGCATCGCCGCGCGCTGGCTGTATTCCAACGTGCCCTACGAGCAGTGGCTGCAGGCCAGCCTCGGCTGGTCGCCGGCCGCGACGTTCGGCTGGCAGCGCAACCATTTCGACCGGCTGATCCACTTCCTCTACGGCGCCTGCCTGACCCCGGCGCTGGTGCAGTTGGCGCGCCACGTCTGGCCGGCCTTGCGCGGCGGGCAGGCCTTCGCGCTGGCGCTGATGGCGATCATGTGCTCCAGCCTGGTCTACGAATGGCTGGAATGGGGGATCGCCCTGCTGATGTCACCGGAGGCGGCCGAGGCCTACAACGGCCAGCAGGGCGACATCTGGGACGCGCACGCCGACATGCTGCTGGCCACGCTGGGCAGCCTGCTGTCGTGGCCGCTGCTGCGGAAGATCGCCCGATGAGCGCCCGCATCGCCGTGCTTGCTTCCGGCCGCGGCAGCAACCTGCAGTGCCTGCTGGACGGCATCGCCGCCGGGCAACTGGATGCCGACGTCGTCGGCGTGTTCTCCGACAAGCCCGCCGCCGCCGCGCTGGACAAGGTGCCGCCGGAACGCCGCTGGGCGCGTACTCCCAAGGCATTCGGCAGCCGCGATGCCTTCGACGCCGCCCTCGCCGACGCGGTGGCCGCCAGCATGCCGGACTGGATCGTCTGCGCCGGCTACATGCGCATCCTCGGCGCCGGCTTCGTGCAGCGCTTCGCCGGCCGGCTGGTCAACATCCACCCCTCGCTGCTGCCGCGGCACAAGGGCCTGCACACCCACGCCCGCGCGATCGAGGCCGGCGACGCCGAGCATGGCGCCAGCGTGCACTTCGTCGTGCCCGAGCTGGATGCCGGCACGGTGATCGCCCAGGCACGGGTACCGGTACTGCCCGGCGACGACGCCGACACGCTAGCTGCACGTGTGCTTGCGGTAGAACATCCGCTGCTGCTGGCGACGGTGCGGTTGCTGGTCGCCGGACGCGTAGCTGAACAGGATGGCAGGGTCCGGCTCGATGGTCAGTCCCTGTTTAATCCGTTGCGCCTAGATTCCGCCGGGAACCTGCAACCCTGACCGGCCCCCGCCACGGATGCACGGGCCGGCAGCGCACCCTCTCCCTTCCCCGCCCTTTCCGAGCATGAACCTCGCCTCCCTCAACTCCCTGTTGCTGACGGCCCTGCTGGTGGCCGCGCCGGCGCTGGCGCAGGAGCCGCCACCGGCCGACAACCCCCTGCTGCCGCCTGCCGAATGGAACCCGCCGCCGCTGGAACCGTTCGTCGCCACCTACCAGGCCTTCTACAAGGGCAAGGAAGCCGGCGACGCGACGATGCAGGTGGTTCACGGCGACAACGGGCAGTGGCGCGTGGACATGGCCGTGCACGGCAAGCGCGGCTTCGCCGGCGTGCTCGGGCTGAACCTGGAACAGAGCACGGTGTTCGACAACCAGGGCACGGTGTACGTGCCGCTGAGCCAGAGCACGGTGAAGAAAGCGCTGTTCTTCGGCAAGAAGGTCACCGGCGTCTACGACTGGCAGCTTGGCAGCGCGCAATGGCAGGGCGACCTGAAGAAGGAGCGCCAGCGCCCGATCCCGCTGCAGCGCGGCGACCAAAGCGCGCTGCTGCTGAACCTGTCGCTGATGCGCGACGCCCGCCCCGGCCAGCCGTTGAACTACCGCTACGTGGACGTGGGCCGGGTACGCCAGTACGAATACATGGCGGCAGCGGCCGCCGAGACCGTGCAGGTCGGCGACCTCAGCTATGACGCCCTGCGCATCCATCGCACCAACGGCGGCAACGACGAAACCATCCTGTGGATCGCCAACGGCGTGCCGACCCCGGTGCGCATCCTCCAGCGGGAAGACGGCGAGGACGCCATCGACCTGCGCCTGATCGAATACCAAGGAGCCTGAGCATGAAGCCCACCTTCCGCCGTCTTTCCGTGGCCGCCATTGCCCTCGCCGCCTTCGCCAGCCTGCCGGCGCTGGCCATGCAGCCGTTCACCGCCAACTACCGCGCCAGCTACATGGGCATGCAGGCCAGCGGCACGATGACCCTGGCCAGCGAGGCCGGCAACCGCTGGCGCTACAGCCTGCAGATCAAGAACCCGATGGCCGACCTGAGCCAGAGCACCGTGTTCGAGGAGCATGGCGACGCGCTGCGCCCGCTCAGCAGCCACGACCGCTCGGTGCTGCTGATAAAGCGCAAGCAGGTCGACGCGAGCTACGACTGGAACCGCAGGCAGGCCACCTGGAGCGGCGACGTCAAGCCGGAACGGCGCGGCCCGGTGCGCCTGCAGAACGGCGACATGGACGCGCTGCTGATCAACCTGGCGATCGCCCGCGACGTCGCCGCCGGCCAGCCGCTGAACTACCGCATGGTCGACGATGGCCGCACCAAGGCCCTGTCCTACCGCGTGGTCGGCAAGGAAAACATGACCGTCGACGGCAAGACCGTGGAGACGACCAAGGTGTCGCGCGTGGATGGCGACAAGGAGCAGATCGCCTGGATCGCCGCGGATATGCCGGTACCGGTACGCCTGTTGCAGCGCGAGGGCGGCAAGGATGCGCTGGACCTGACCATCCAGTCGTTGAATTGACGTCTGGCGTCCGTAGGTACGGGGCTTGCCCCGTACGGCGCTTCCCCGGTGAAGCCCATGCGGGGCAAGCCCCGCATCCACGACCGGTACATGCAACCGGAGACATCACGCAAAAAGGCCGCCCTTCCGGGCGGCCTTTTCATCATTGCAACGCAGCCGGTCCCGTCTTACTTGACCAGCTTGGCAATCGCCGCGCCCAGATCGCCCGGCGAGCGCACGGTGACGACGCCCGCGGCTTCCATCGCCGCGAACTTGCCTTCGGCCGTGCCCTTGCCGCCCGAGGCGATTGCACCAGCGTGGCCCATGCGCTTGCCGGCCGGGGCAGAGGCGCCGGCGATGAAACCGACGACCGGCTTCTTCACGTGGTGCTTGATGTACTCGGCGCCGGCTTCCTCGGCGTCGCCGCCGATTTCGCCGACCATGATGATGCCTTCGGTCTGCGGGTCTTCGTTGAACAGCTTCAGGCAATCGACGAAGTTCAGGCCATTGATCGGGTCGCCGCCGATGCCGATGCAGGTGGACTGGCCGAGACCGACCTCGGTGGTCTGCTTCACGGCTTCATAGGTCAGCGTGCCCGAGCGCGACACGATGCCGATCTTGCCCGGCTTGTGGATGTGGCCCGGCATGATGCCGATCTTGCACTCGCCCGGGGTGATCACGCCGGGGCAGTTCGGCCCGATCAGCACGGTGTCCGGGTAGGTGCGGGTCAGCACGTTCTTCACGCGCAGCATGTCCAGCACCGGGATGCCCTCGGTGATGCAGACGATGACCGTGATGCCGGCAGCAGCGGCTTCGAGGATCGCGTCGGCCGCGAACGGTGGCGGCACGTAGATCACCGACGCATTGGCGCCGGTGGAAGCCACGGCGTCGGCCACGGTGTTGAACACCGGCAGGTCGATGTGGGTGGTGCCGCCCTTGCCCGGGGTGACGCCGCCGACGACCTGGGTGCCGTACTCGATCATCTGGGTGGCATGGAAGGTGCCCTGCTGGCCGGTGAAGCCCTGCACGATCACCTTGGTGTTCTTGTTAATCAAAACAGACATGGGAATTTCCTTCGGTGTCGTGGATCAGGCGGCGGCGTTCTTGACCGCTTCAACGACCTTCTTGGCGCCGTCGTTGATGTTGTCGGCCGGGATGATGGCCATGCCGCTGTCGCGCAGCAGCTGCTTGCCTTCTTCCACGTTGGTGCCTTCCAGGCGCACCACCACCGGGACCTTGACGCCCACTTCCTTGACCGCGGCGATGATGCCTTCGGCGATCATGTCGCAGCGGACGATGCCGCCGAAGATGTTGACGAAGATGCCCTCGACCTTGTCCGAGGACAGGATCAGCTTGAACGCCTCGATCACGCGCTGCTTGTTGGCACCGCCGCCCACGTCGAGGAAGTTCGCCGGCTCGCCGCCGTTGAGCTTGATGACGTCCATCGTCGCCATCGCCAGGCCCGCGCCGTTGACCATGCAGCCGATGTTGCCGTCCATCGTGACGTAGTTGATGTCCAGCTCCGAAGCGGTGACTTCGGTTTCGTCTTCCTGGGACTTGTCGCGCATGGCGACCAGTTCCTTGTGACGGAACGCGGCGTTGTCGTCGCTGTTGAACTTGCCGTCCAGCGCGTACAGGTTGCCGTCGTCCAGGATCGCCAGCGGGTTGATCTCGACCAGCGCCAGGTCCTTCTCGTTGAAGATGCGGTACAGGTTCACCATGATGTTGGCGAACTGGCCGGCCTGCTTGGCGGTCAGGCCCATCTTGAAGCCGATGTCGCGGCCGTGGTAACCCTGCACGCCCTCGACGAAGTCCACGTTCAAGGTGTGGATCTTGTCCGGGGTTTCGGCGGCAACCTGCTCGATCTCCATGCCGCCTTCGCTCGAAGCGATGAAGCTGATGGTGCGGGTGCCACGATCGACCAGCACCGACAGATACAACTCCTTGACGATCTCGCCGGCGGTGGTCACCAGCACCAGGTTGATCGGCAGTTCGACGCCGGCAGTCTGGTAGGTGGCCATGCGCTTGCCGAGCATGCCGGCCGCGGCGGCCTTCACGTCATCGACGGTCTTGCAGAACTTGACGCCGCCGGCCTTGCCGCGGCCGCCTGCGTGGATCTGCGCCTTGACCATCCAGGGGCCCTGGCCCAGGGACTGGGCGACGGCAACCGCCTCGTCCGGAGTAGCTGCGACCTTGCCGGCCGGCACGGGGATGCCGTATTCGGCAAGCAGCTGTTTTGACTGGTACTCGTGGAAATTCATGTGTCACCGTGGGAATGGGAACAACCGCCACAAGTCCTCCGGGCCAGAAACTGGCCTTCCGGCAGGGCGGGCGGGCCCGCCATTGTCGCCGACCGCGGCCCGTGGCGCAAAGCAAACCCACTGGAAACGGTGTGTCCCGAAAAATTTCCCCATCCTTTTCAGCCACTTGCCGTGACAAGTCCAATGCCGGCAGGCGCAGCATGGCAAGCGCGCCCCACACCTATACTGGACACCAGCCGCCGCAGGAGCTCCGCGCTTGCCCTCCCGTTCCTCGCTCATCGACCGCATCGAATCGCTGCCGCGGCGCGAGTTGTATTTCTTCGCCCTGTTCCGGGTACTGATCGCCAGCCTGATCGCGGCACTGGTGTTCAGCCCGCTCAGCGCACTGATGGAGGAGGCGCACCACCCGGGGCTGGCCGAGGCGGTATCGGTCGTCTACCTGCTGGCTGCGGCCTGCCTGCTGGCCTGGGGCCGCAACGAACGCTGGCTGCAGCCACTGGTGTTCTGGAGCGCGGTGCTCGACATCCTCGCCGCCACCCTGCTGACCCACGCGCTGCACGACGCCAGTGCCGGCATCTCGATGACGCTGCTGTTCAACATCGCCGCCGCGGCCACGCTGCTGCCGCTCGCGCGCGGCATGCTGCTGGCGCTGGTGGCCAGCAGCGCGGCGGTGGGCGAATACACCTGGCGCGAATTCGAGGGCGGCGACAGCACCCGCAACATCGCCGAACTGGCGATGTTCGCCGCCAGCTACCTGGCGCTGGCCTGGATCAGCCACCAGATCGGCAGCCGCGCCCGCCGCAACCAGCAACTGGCCGAACAGCGCGGCGCCGAGGTGGCCAACCTGTTCGAGATCAACGAACTCATCATCCGCCGCATGCGCACCGGGGTGCTGGTGGTGGACGGCAGCGGCCGCATCACCGTCGCCAACGAGGCGGCCACCGCGCTGATGGGCGAGAGCGGCGACCACCTGGCCAGCGGCGAGGCGCGGCTGGCGCAGGCCGTGCCGGAGCTGGCGCGGCGCCTGCAGCGCTGGCGCAACGGTACCCATGAGGAAGAGCAGCCACTGCAACTGGCCAGCGACCTGCCCGAGGTGCAGCCGCGCTTCGCCCGGCTGCTGGCCGACAGCGACCAGACCCTGGTGTTCCTCGACGACACCACCGTGGCTTCGCGCCGCGCCGAATCGCTGACCCTGTCCACGCTCGGGCGGTTCTCGGCCAGCCTCGCCCACGAGATCCGCAACCCGCTGGCGGCGATCAACTACGCCTCGCAACTGCTGGAGGAATCGGCCGACCTCGGCGAGGCCGACCGCCGCTTGCTGCAGATCATCCACCAGCAGTGCCAGCGCACCAACGGCATCGTCGAAAGCGTACTGGCACTGGCACGGCGCGAGCGCGCCAACCCGGAACACCTGGACCTGGCCGCCTGCGTGCGCCGCTTCGTGCTGGAGTACCGGCAAATGCTGTCGGTCGAAGCCGGCAGCGTGGAGACCCTGATCCACGAATCGTCGGTACCGGGGCTGTTCGACCCGCGCCACCTGCACCAGATACTGACCGCGCTGGTGCACAACGGGCTCAAGTACGGCCGCAGCGGCGAGGCACCGGCACAGGTGCGCATCCGCGTCGCCTCGGCCGGGCGCAACGCCGTGATCGAAGTGACCGACCGCGGCCCCGGCATCCCCGATGCCGTGGCCACCCAGCTGTTCCGGCCGTTCTACACCACCTCCGAGCACGGCACCGGGCTGGGCCTGTACATCGCCCGCGAGCTGTGCCGCGCCAACCAGGCGCAACTGGACTACGTGCCCGTCGCCACCGGCGGCGCCTGCTTCCGCCTCACCCTGGCCACGGCACGCAACACCTTCACCAGCCACTGAATGAGCCTTTCTCCCTCCGGGTGAAGGAAACAGCCGGCGCCCGGTCCCGAATCAGGACGGCAGAACCCCTCTCGCCGTGAAAACCGGGTGACGATCCGCGTCATCCTCGGCTATCGTTCCGGCATGAATGTGACGCATAGCGCCCTGGTCGTCGACGACGAACGCGACATCCGCGAACTGCTGGTGCTCACCCTCGGCCGCATGGGGTTGCGCATCAGCACCGCCGCCAACCTGGCCGAAGCCCGCGAACTGCTGGCCAACAACCGCTTCGACCTGTGCCTGACCGACATGCGCCTGCCCGATGGCAACGGCATCGAGCTGGTCACCGAAATCGCCCGCGACCACCCGCGCACGCCGGTGGCGATGATCACCGCCTTCGGCAGCATGGATCTGGCGGTGGAGGCGCTGAAGGCCGGTGCCTTCGATTTCGTCAGCAAGCCGGTGGACATCGGCGTGCTGCGCGGCATGGTCCGCCACGCGCTGGAACTGAACAACGCCGAGCGCCCGGCCAGGCCGGAACCGGCCGAGAGCGCCTCGCGCCTGCTCGGCGACTCGCCGGCAATGGACGCGCTGCGCGCCACCATCGCCAAGGTCGCGCGCAGCCAGGCGCCGGTCTACATCGTCGGCGAATCCGGCGTCGGCAAGGAGCTGGTGGCGCGCACCATCCACGACCAGGGCGCGCGCGCGGCCGGGCCGTTCGTGCCGGTCAACTGCGGCGCCATCCCCGGCGAACTGATGGAAAGCGAGTTCTTCGGCCACAAGAAGGGCAGCTTCACCGGCGCCCATGCCGACAAGCCGGGGCTGTTCCAGGCCGCGCACGGCGGCACGCTGTTCCTCGACGAAGTGGCCGAGTTGCCGTTGCAGATGCAGGTCAAGCTGCTGCGCGCCATCCAGGAAAAATCCGTGCGCCCGGTCGGCGCGGCCAGCGAGGTGCCGGTGGACGTGCGCATCCTCTCGGCCACCCACAAGGACCTGTCCGAACTGGTGCAGGATGGCCGCTTCCGCCACGACCTGTACTACCGCATCAACGTCATCGAGCTGCGCGTGCCGCCGCTGCGCGAACGCCGCGAGGACCTGCCGCAGCTGGCCGCCGCCATCCTGCGCCGCCTGGCCCGCGCGCAACAGCTGCCGACGCCGCTGCTGTCGCCCTCGGCACTGGACACCCTGGCCGGCTATGCCTTCCCCGGCAACGTGCGCGAGCTGGAGAACATCCTCGAACGCGCCCTCGCCCTGGTCGAAGATGACAGCATCGGCGCCGGCGATCTGCACCTGCCGGCCCCGCGCCACGAAACCACCGCCGTGCAGGCCGAAGTGGCAACCGATCCCGACCCGGCCAACGCCGCGTTGCCGTCCTACATCGAACAGATGGAGCGCGCCGCAATCCAGAGAGCGCTGGAAGAAAATCGCTGGAACCGCACCCGCACCGCCGCCCAGCTGGGCATCACCTTCCGGGCGCTGCGTTACAAGTTGAAGAAGCTGGGGATGGACTGACTGCCAGCCAGGGCAGACGCGGGGCTCCACCGGGGAAGCCCCATGCGGGGCAAGCCCCGCATCTACGGGGTTTCGGCCGTGCGGTCCGGGCCCTGGCATGGCAGGTACAAGGTGAAACGCGTCTCCGCTGGCCCGTCGCCGGGGGTACCGGCACGGTGGCTGTGCACCTCGACGCGTCCGCCCAGCACTTCGGTCACAATCTGGTGGACGATGTGCAGCCCCAACCCGGTGCCCCCGCGGTTGCGGCGGGTGGTGAAGAATGGCTCGAAGATGCGCGGCAGGTCGTCGGCGGCAATGCCCTGCCCATCATCGACCACGTCGATGCGCACCTGCCCCGGGCCGTCCGCCCGCGCCGACAGGACGATGCGGCCCGGGCCACCCGGCGGGCAGCCATGCAGCAGGGCATTGGCGAACAGGTTGGCCACCACCTGCCCCAGCGGCCCCGGGTAGCTGTCCATCGCCACGCCCGGTTCCAGCTCCAGCACCAGTTCCACGCCATCCACCGGCCCGCCCTTGCGCAGCCGCGGATCGGCATCCAGCAGTACTTCGGCCAGATCGAAACGCCGCCGTTCCAGCGAAGCCCGGTCCACCGCCACCTGCTTGAACCGCTGCACCAGCGCCGCACTGCGCCGCAACTCGCTGCCGGCCAGGGCACAGGCACTGGTCGCATTGGCGAGGAAGGCGTCCATCTCCGAGCGCCGCAACCCCGTGCGCAATTGCTCCTGCAGGGTGGTGATGGCATCGCCCAGGCTGCCCAGCGCCAGCTGCGCGCTGGCCAGTGGCGTGTTCATTTCATGCGCGACACCGGCCACCATCAGGCCCAGCGAGGACAGCCGTTCGGCGCGCGCCAGTTCCTGCTGCGCCATCAGCAGGCGTTCGTTGGCCAACGCCAGCGCCGCATTGCCATCGCGCAGGCGCTGCACGTAGGCCGTCTCGCGCGCCAACCCGCGGGCCTGCCCGAGCACCACCCACGCCACCATGCACAGGCCGAGCACCGCGAACACGACCAGGATCAGCTGCCAACGCGCGCCCTGCGGCGGTACGCGGTGTACGAGGATGCGCAGTCGGGCCAGCGTCGGGTCGGCATGCGCCAGCAGGCGGCCTTCGCCCTGCCCCCATGCGGTTTCCAGTGTGGAGAAACTCCACCCCTGCCAGTAACCGGCCTGATGCTGCTGCAGTTCGCGCCACAACGCCGGGTCGAATGCGGCCACGTTGCGTTCGCGGTGCCCCAGTTGCCAGCCCCATGCGTCGGACGCCTGCGGACCAATCAGCCAATAGCCTTCGGGGTGCACCAGGTACAGGGTGAAGCCGGATTGCTGCGCCTGTTCGCGCAGCCGCTCCAGCAGCATGCGCCCATGCAGGTTGAGTACCACCACGCCGCTGCTGCCATCGCCCAGCACGAAGGGCGAGGACGCACGCAGCGTGGGCCGCAGCGGTTGCTCGATGCCGCCGTTCTCGACATTCAGGTCCAGCGGCGAAAGGTGCACCTGCCCCGGCTGCAGCGCCAGCGCATTCTCGAAGAACGGGCGGCCCTGCTTGTCCTGCAGGGCCGACACCGGCACCCGCCGGATGTCGCCGCCGTCCTGGTCCAGGCGCAGGCGCTCGTGGCCGGCGGCATCCAGCCAGCGCACCTTGTGGTAGTCACTGCCGGCGCGCAGGAAACTGCCGTAGGTCTCCACCAGCGGAGCCTGCGAGCCGTCCTCCAGCAGGCGCGGCGTCAGCAGCGCAAGGAAACGGGCGTCATCGCTCAGCCGTTCCATCCAGCGCAGCATGGATTGCGCGGCGTACTGCACCGCGTCGTGGCTGGCCTGGCGCTCGGGCACGCGCAGCACCCGGTCGGTTTCGTACCAGAGCAACGGCAGCGCGGTCAGCAGGCCCAGCAACCACGGCGCGGCGATCAGCGTCACCCGCCACGGCTGCAGGCGCACGCCTGCCCAGGCCTCCTGCCAGCGCCGCCGGAGGAACCCCGCGCGCGGCACTTCAGCCATCGCCCGTCCGCTGCCGGCGCATGCGGGCGATGAAATCCTCCAGCGGTTCGGGCCGCGCGAACAGGTAGCCTTGGGCGCAGGGGCAGTCGTGTTCGCGCAGCCAGTTGGCCTGCTCCCGGGTTTCCACGCCTTCGGCCACCACGTCCAGCCCCAGCCGGCGCCCCAGCGCAAGGATCATGTCGGCCACGCTGCTTTCGACGCGGGCTTCGCCGATTTCCGAGGTGAAGTGGCGGTCCAGCTTGAGCCGCGTCACCGGCAGCGAGTGCACGTAGCGCAGCGACGAATAGCCGGTGCCGAAATCGTCCACGGCGATGCCGAACCCCGATCGCCGCAACCGCGCCAATAGTTCGCGTCCGGCCTGGTAGTCGTTCATCACCGCGCCTTCGGTGATTTCCAGCTCCATCCGCCGCGGTTCGATGCCCTGCTTCTCCAGCGTGGCCGCCAGTTCGTCGATGAATTCGCGCCGGTGCAATTGCAGCGGCGACACGTTCACCGACAGCGGCACCTCGGGGAAGCCGGCCGCCTCCAGCGCGCGCAGCGCATCGCAGGTCAGTTCGATCACGCGCTGGCCCAGCGGCACGATCAGGCCGCTGGCCTCGGCCACCGGGATGAATTCCGCCGGCGACACCGGCTGGCCGTTCTCGTTCCAGCGCGCCAGCACCTCGGCGCCGACGACGGCGCCGCTGTCCATGTCCACCTGCGCCTGCAGCGCGACGCCAATGCGGTCCTCGCGCAGCGCGCGGTACAGCGCCCGCGATTGCAGGAAACGCTGCAGGTTCTCCTGCTCGCCCTCGACACGGTAGTCGGCCACGCCATGCCCGCCATCGGCGCGGATGCGATTTACCAGCAGCAGGCCCGCGGCCACCGCGCCACCGGCCCCGCCGCGGTAATGGTCCAGGTCCACCCGCGCCGCATCCACCCGCAGGAACGGCAGCTCGCCGGTGTCCTCGCTCTGTTCCAGTGCGCTGACCGGATCCAGCGCCAGCCATGTCGTCGGGCCCAGCACCGCGAACGTGCCCTCGTGCAGCCGCGCTACCCTGCATGGCGGGGGATACAGCTGCGCCAGCCGTTCGGCCATGCGCTGCAGCAGCAGGTCGCCCTGCTCCGGGCCAAGCGCCAGGCTTCCGTCGGTGTATTGTCCCAGGTCCACCACCAGCAGGCTCTGCCCGCTGGGCCAGGGCTGCTCCAGTACCTGCTGCAGCTCCAGCCGCAGCGCATTGCCGTTGGGAATGTCGAGCAGGCTGTCGCGGTAGGCCACCCGGTCCAGCCGCGAGGTCAGGTCGACATTGACCAGGCTGGCATTGGCATGGGCGGTGAACACCTGCAGCAGTTCATGCTCCTCGGCGTCGAGCGAACGCTCGCTGGCCAGGTACGCCACCAGCGGCGGCACCCGGCCATCGCCATCCAGGTACAGCATCTGGCAGGCCGGCATGCCGACGCTGGCACGGGTGGCGAACGCCTCGGCCAGCAGGTCGCGCGCCATCGCATCGTCGACATCCGCCAGCCAGCGCCCCTGCTGCGTCGCGAAGGCACCATCGGCGGCAATCACGCGCACGCCCTCCGGCGGCGTGCCGTTCCCGTCCTCGCGCACGCACACCAGACCATCGGCAGGCATTTCCAGCAGCGTGGCCAGTTCATGCAGCAACTGTCGCGAAAAACCGTCCAGGTCGCGCTGCCCGGTCAGGCGGTTGCCCATCTGCACGATGTGCTGCAGGCCGCGCTTGGCCCGCGCCAGCGCGTGGATCTCGCTCCAGGTGCGCAGCGAGCCGGTGACGATGCCCTGCAGGCGCTCGCGGTACAGGTCGGTCTTCAGCCAGTAATCGCTGACATCCAGCTGCTGCAGCGTCTTGCGCATCGGCGCCATGCCCGGCTGGCCGGTGATCAGCACGATGCGTACCTCGGCGTTGCCCAGTTGCTCGCGCACCGCACGCACCAGCTGCAGGCCGGCGTCGTCACTCTCCATCACCACGTCCAGCAGGATGGCCGAGACATCGGGGTGGGCGACCATCACCTCCTGCGCTTCACTGGAGGAGGACGCGGTCAGCAGCCGCAGCGGGCTGTCGTTGAAGCGGAAGTCGGACAGCGCCATGCGCAGCGACTGCTGGAACGCGGGGTCGTCGTCCACGCTCAACACGGTAAAAGCGACACCGTCGGCAGGCGGACCGTCGTCTGCCTGTTCCTGGCGGAACTCGAACATCCTGTCATCGCCCGACCGAACGCTACCGCTCATGCACTCTTCCCCCCAGACACCGCTGCGTGGACCGACACGTGCGCTGCCAGCCTACCGCAACCACGCGTAGCGGTCGAACCGCCCTGCCCACCCCTGTTTCCAAGGTATCGACCTGGCATCAACCTGCTTGAGGAATGGGTTCCACAGGGAGCTCGCACGCAGGTGCCAGCTTGCCCGGCACGGGATTTCAGCGGGAAGCCCCATGCCGGGCGAGCCCCGCATCTACGAGGGCAGGGAGTGCCTCGGCTTCACGCAGGTGCCGGGCTTGCCCGGCACGGGGCGGTACCGGGAAGGCCCCGGACGGGGCTCAGTCCTTGGTGACGCGGTTGATCTCGGCCAGGCTGGTGATGCCTTGCGCCGCCTTGAGCAGGGCCGACTGGCGAAGATCATTGACGCCGATCTGCTGCGCGGCCTCGGCGATGTCCAGCGCGTTGCCGCCGCGCAGCACGATGGTGGCGATCTCGTCGGTCATCGGCATCACCTGGTAGATACCGGTGCGGCCTTTGTAGCCCTCGGTGCAGGCATCGCAGCCAACCGGCTCATGCAGGTGGATGCCCTGGCTGATCTGCTCCGGGGTGAAGCCCTCGGCAAGCAAGGCGTTTTCCGGCAGCTCCACCGGCTTCCGGCAGTTGCCGCACAGCCGCCGCGCCAGGCGCTGGGCGATCACCAGCGTCACCGACGAGGTGATGTTGTACGGGGCGATGCCCATGTTCATCAGGCGCGCAATGGTCTGCGGCGCGTCGTTGGTGTGCAGCGTGGACAGCACCATGTGGCCGGTCTGCGCCGCCTTGATGGCGATTTCGGCCGTTTCCAGGTCGCGGATTTCACCGACCATGATCACATCCGGGTCCTGGCGCAGGAACGAGCGCAGCGCTGCGGCGAAGGTCATGCCGCGCTTGTTGTTCTGCTGCACCTGGTTCACGCCCGGCAGGCGGATTTCCACCGGGTCCTCGGCGGTGGAGATGTTGCGGGTTTCGTCGTTGAGGATGCCCAGCGCGGTATACAGCGACACCGTCTTGCCCGAGCCGGTGGGGCCGGTCACCAGCACCATGCCGTATGGCTTGTGGATGGCCTCCAGGAACAGCTTCTGCTGGTCCGGCTCGTAACCGAGCTTGTCGATGCCCAGCTTGGCTGCGCTGCCGTCGAGGATACGCAGCACGATCTTCTCGCCGAACAGCGTCGGCAGGGTGCTGACGCGGAAGTCGATCTGCTTGGTCTTGGACAGGTTGAGCTTGATGCGGCCGTCCTGCGGCACGCGCTTCTCGGCGATGTCCAGCTGCGACATCACCTTCAGGCGCGCGGCGATGCGTTCGCGCAGCTTCACCGGCGCCTTGGCCACGGTCTTGAGCAGACCGTCGATGCGGAAGCGCACGCGGTAGTCGTCCTCATAGGGTTCGAAATGGATATCCGAACCGCCCTTGCGGATGGCATCCACCAGCACCTTGTTGACGAATTTCACCACCGGGGTGTCATCGCCCTTGGCATCGACGCCGGTGTCGCCACCACCGCCCATGTCCTCGTCGCCGGCACTGACCTCCAGGTCGCCCATGCCCTCGTCATCGCCACCGCCCAGCCCATCGGCCAGCGAATCATTGCTGGCCAGCCACAGCTCCAGGGTGCGGCGGATCTGGTCCTCATCCACCAGGATCGGCTCGACCACCAGATTGGTGTGGAACTTGATCTCGTCCAGCGGCTGGGTGGGATGGCTGGTGCCGATGAACAACTTGCCGCTGCGCTTGAACAGCGGCAGCACGTTGTGCTTGCGCAGCAATTCCTCGCTGACCAGCTTCATCGCATTGTGACTGGCGTCGAACACCGACGCGTCCAGCAGCGGCATGCCGAATTCCACGGCATTGGCCGCGGCCAACTGCGCCGCGGTGGCCAGGCGCTTGTCGGCCAGCCACTGCGCCAGCGGCACCTTGGCCTCCCCGGCCTGTGCCATCGCATTGCGGGCGACGGCCTCGTCCAGCGCCCCGTCCTGCACCAGCCTGCGCGCAATGCCGGTGATGCCCACGAGATTGGCAGCTGCGTTCATTCAGTTTTCCCCAGAGCAGACAGCAATGGGGCGATTGTACGGGCAAGCGGCCCCGTCGCAGGCATGACTACACGACGGACCACCAACATCGCCAATGAATCATCGGCATCCCTTTGTACTCGATTCCCGGTCGGACTAGACTAAACCAGACCAATCCGATGGCAAGAGATTGCCCATGCGCACCGCAATCAACATCCATGAAGCCAAGACCCACCTGTCACGGCTGGTGGAGCAAGCCTCGGCGGGCGAGGAAATCATCATCGCCAAGGCCGGCAAACCGATGGCGCGCTTGGTACCGCTGGCCCCCGTCGTCAAACCCAAGAAGCTCGGCCTGTTGCAGGGAAAAGTCGGGATTGCCCCGGATTTCGATGCCCCACTACCGGCAGACTTCCTGATTTCCGGCAAGCAGGCCTGACATGCGCCTGCTGCTGGATACGCACGTGCTGCTGTGGGCGCTCGACAACCCAGCCAAACTGGGCAGGAAAACCCGCGGCCTCATCGAGCGCTCCGAGGTGCTGGTCAGCACGGCCTCGCTTTGGGAAATCAGTATCAAGGCCGGCCTGGGCAAGCTGAAAATCAACCCGCAGGAAGTACTTGACGCCATCGAGCCTTCCGGCTTCGACTTGCTGCCGGTGCAGGCAACACATGCCGTCGAAGTCTTTTCCCTCGGGGCCTTGCATGGGGACCTCTTTGATCGCCTGCTGGTTGCACAGGCAATGACCGAAGGCATCCCCCTGCTCACTGCCGATGCAACCCTGATGGGCTACGGGCCATCAGTTCGTCTGGTGGAATGATTCGGCACGACCTGCAAACGAATCCATGGTCATTATCCCGCCCCGCAAGCCCCCGTAGGTGCCGGGCTTGCCCGGCACGGAGCCTTGCCGACGACGCCGTTTACCAAACCAACCTGCGTCGCGGCTTGGCAAACGTCTACCGCCTGATCGAAGCCGGGCGGCATCTGCAAGCCCAATTGAATGGGCATAAGCAACAGTGATCGCCCCTGCACCCACTGCCACCCGCGCAGACGGCAGCCCTTCTCGGCAGCTGAAGGGTGAGCCTCACTTCCCAACAAGCGGATGCCCCATTCATTTGGCACCCATGCCTTCACCCCACACCCGTGGTATAAACGCGTTTAAACATTCTGCCACGGAGACAGCCAATGACCGAAGCCCTGCTGGACATCAAGCACTGGGGCAACAGCCTCGGCGTGCGCCTGCCCGCCAAGGTGGCGCGTGCCGCCCACCTGCAAGCCGAGCAGCGCGTGCGGGTGCACGTGGAAGACGGCCGGGTGGTGATCGAACCCCTGCGCGAGGCCACTCCCAGCCTGTCACAACGGCTGGCCCGCTTCGATGCAACGCGCCATGGCGGCGAAGCCATGGCCTGCGACATGCAGGGTGCCGAACGGTGGTAGCCCCCAAGAGCAAGACTTGGCAGCCTGACAGGCAGGATGTCATCTGGATCGACTGCAACCCACAGGCCGGCCGCGAAATGCGCGATGTGCACCCGTTCCTGGTGCTCTCCCCACGCGCCTTCAATGAACGCACTTCGCTGGTGCTGGGGTTGCCAATGACAACCGCCGCCTACAACGCGGACAACCCGTTTGCCGTGCTTGCCGGCGTGGCCAGCGGGCGCAAAGCCGGCGCCCCCAGCTACGTACTTTGCCACCAACCCAAATCCTTCGACTGGCGTGTACGTGGTGCCCGCCCCCACCCCATGCGCCGCATTGGCGATGGGGCATTTGCCGAGGTACTGCTGGTCCTCAACCAGATCATGCAACTGGCCTGACCTCCCCCATGCCGCTTCCCGCTACCATGTGGCCGGGGAGAATCAACAGGTACACCACGTGCAGCAACTGAGCATCATCCTGCCGGCCAAGAACGAGGCCGAGGGCCTGCAACGCACCTTGCCGGCACTGCGGCAGGCATACCCGCAGGCCGAGATCATCGTCGTCAACGACGGTTCCACCGACGACACCGCCGCCATCGCCACCAGCCACGGTGCGCAGGTGGTCAGCAACCCCTACTCGATGGGCAACGGCGCGGCGATCAAGCGCGGCAGCCGCGCCGCCAGCGGCGACGTGCTGGTGTTCATGGATGCCGACGGCCAGCACAGCGCGCAACACATCGCCGCGCTGCTGGCCAAACTGGAAGAGGGATACGACATGGTGGTAGGAGCGCGAGACGCCAGCGGCCAGGCCAACCTGCATCGCGGCCTGGCCAACGGCTTCTACAACCGCTTGGCCAGCCACATGACCGGCCACCGCATCGATGACCTGACCTCCGGCTTCCGCGCCGTACGCGCGGAGAAGTTCCGTGAGTTCCTGCACCTGCTGCCCAATGGCTTCAGCTACCCCACCACCAGCACTATGGCCTTCTTCCGCAGCGCCTACCCGGTGGCCTATGTGCCCATCCCGGTAGCCAAGCGCGTGGGGACCGGCAGCCACATCCGCCCGATAAAGGACGGCATTCGCTTCCTGCTGATCATTTTCAAGATCGCCACGTTGTATTCGCCGTTGAAACTGTTTGCACCCATCGCTGCCGGGTTCTTCCTCACCGGGCTGGGCTATTACGGCTACACCTTCGCCACCATGCACCGCCTGACCAACATGAGCACCTTGCTGTTCAGTGCCGCGGTGATCGTCTTCTTGATCGGGCTGATTTCAGAGCAGATCACCAATCTTACTTATCGGCGCGATGAGTAATGCGCCACCTCCACTGCGGCGGCTTGCCAGGCTGTTCCGGCACACACCACTGCACCCGCAGTGGCTGCTCGGGCGCAGGACGCCGCCGGTCGGCATCCACGCTGTCCGTGGCCGGGTGCTGGATATCGGCGCCGCTGATCGCTGGATCGAGCCGCTGCTCGACGACAGCGTCCACTACATAGCGCTGGACTTCCCCAGCACCGGCGCCGACATGTATGGAGCGAGGCCCTGCGTGTTCGCCGATGCCGCACACCTGCCGCTAGGCGACAACAGCGTCCAGGCCGTGTTCTGCCTTGAAGTGCTCGAACACGTGCCCCGGCCAGCCATTGTCATGACCGAAATCAGCCGGGTGCTGGTCCCGGGCGGCAGGGCGTGGGTCTCCATGCCCTTCCTGTACCCGGTGCATGACGCCCCCTTCGATTTCCAGCGCTACACCCCGTTTGGCCTGCAGCGCGATGTACAAGCCGCCGGCCTGGAAGTGGTCTGCCTGCGCCGGTCCAGCCATTCGCTGCGCAACGCCGGCCTGCTGGGCTGCCTAGCCATCGCCGGCGGGGTGAACGCGTTGTCCGGCTGGAAAAAATGGCCGTTGCTGCCCCCCGCCCTGCTTGCCATCTTCATGCTCAATTTGGCCGCTGCAATCGGCTCACTCGTGTGGCCGGACTGGGACAACATGAGCCATGGCCACGAACTGGAGCTGCGCAAGCCATGAGCCTCCCCACCCTGGTGCTGGTCACCTCATCCTTTCCCATTGCCGCCGATGGCAGTGAGGCGGCCGGCTCCTTTGTCGCTGACCTGGCCCGGGAGCTGGCCAGGCATGTGCATGTGCGCGTGGTTGCCCCGGGGCAGCAAAGTACCCGCGAGCATTGGGCCGAACGCGTGGAAATCCACCGCTTCGTCGCACCATCGCGCCCGCTGTCGACCTTGCGCCTGTGGCACCCCGGCGACCTGGGCTGCATTGCCCGGGTGCTGCGTGCCGGCCAGCAGGCCACTGACCAGGCTGCTGCCGGTGCGCAGCACATCGTGGCCTTGTGGGGGCTGCCCTGCGGCGAATGGGCACGCCGTGCCGCCGGCCGCCAAGGCATCGGCTATTCGGTATGGATGCTGGGCAGCGATGTCTGGTCGCTCGGGCGCATTCCGCTGCTGCGCGGCGCCTTGAGGCGGGTGATCCAGCAGGCCCGGCACGCATACGCCGATGGCTACCAACTGGCCGCCGACGCCGAGAAAATCGGCCACACTCCGGTTGCCTTCCTGCCCAGCACCCGCCGCATCGACCTGTCCGACCCCGCCCCGCCCCGCGACCAGCCGCCCTACCGGCTGTTGTTCCTGGGCCGCTGGCACCACAACAAAGGCGTGGACCTGCTGCTGGATGCGCTTGCCATGCTGGCTGAGGAGGACTGGCAGAAGATCGAACAGATCCGGATCGAAGGCGGCGGGCCACTGCATGCGCTTGTCCACCAGCGCGTCCTGGCCCTGCAACAACAGGGTCGGCCAGTCATTGCCGGGCGCTTCTTGAGCAAGCCCGAAGCCGAGGCGGCCATCGTCCACACCGATTGCCTGCTGATTCCCTCGCGCACCGAAAGCATCCCGGTGGTGTTCTCCGATGCCATGAAGCTGGGCCGCCCGGTTGTTTCCATGCCCGTTGGCGACCTGCCACAGCTGGTCGGCACTGGTGTCGGCATCCTTGCCCGACAGGTGTCCAGCCAGGCCTTCGCCTCGGCGATCAGCACCCTGCTGCAACGCTCCGCACAAAGCTTCCCGCTGGCGGCCATGTGCGAGCGCTTTGACCTTGGCAGGACCGCCCAGGCGCTTGCCACGCCGCACCTGCCCTGCCCCCATGATTGACCTGCAATCCTCTGCCTGGGCCGACGCACTGCGCGACGGGCTCGGTGCAACCCACCATCAGCACACAGCAGCCGGTGCAATCACCTGCTTCCAGGCCGGCCCATTCCGCTTGGCCTATCCGGATTTCTTTTCCGGCTGCAGCGGCCCGGTCGATGAGCAGACCCTGCAGCAATACCTGGCCGCAGCAGGCCAACTCAAGGCTGACCTGGTCCGCGTGCAAACCCCGCAGCTGCTGGCAAGCTCGCGCCCCCTGGCCAGCCACAGCCAGACCAGCTGCGTGATCAGCTCACTGCAGGACTGGGATGAAAGAAGCCTGGACAAGGCCCGCAGGACAGGCAACCGGGAAAAGCGCTCGCCGTTGCTGCTGCGCCAAGGCAGGGCCGAAGATGGTCGCTACCTGCATGAGCTGTATCTGGCGACAATCCGCCGCCATGGCGGTGCCGCACGCTATGGCCGCCAATACTTCGAATACATTGCCCCACACGCGGCCACCGTTGCCGAGCTTGATGGCCGGCCATGCGGATTTGTCTGCACCGGGGTGCGCAACCATACCGCCTACTACATGCATGGCGCCCATGCCGTGGAGGCCAGGAAGCATTACGTCTCCGACCTGCTGTTCCTGAGCATGATCCGCCAGGCCAGGGCGGCCGGCATGACCAGCTTCGACTTCCTGCCATCACCGGCCAACCAGCCCAGCCTGCTGGCCTACAAGATGCTCTGGGGGGCGGCCTCGCGTAGCTTCAGTGCTTACGATTTTGCCCTGAAACCGCTGCGTGCACGCGGGCTATTGCTGGCCATCAAGGCCTCCAACCTCATCTCGTCCTGGCGTCGCCAACGCTGAGCGCAAGCCGGCCGGCCAGGCGCGCGGCATCGGCACGGATGCCACGCAGGTAGCGGCTGCGGTGGTCATACACGTTGTCAAAACCGAGCAGGTGCACACCGGGCATGCCCTGCAGCTGGAAATCCGCGTTCTTCGGGATACCGTAGGCATCAACCTCCAGCCCAGCCGGCAGCAACCCCAGGCCAGGGTGATAGCCGGTCGCCAGGATCACCGCTGCTGCCGCTTGGTGGCGCCCATCGGCCAGCAGCAGCCGGCCATTGCTGATGGCCGTGATCACCGGCAATACCGCAACCTTGCCCGAGTCGACAAGCTTCTCGGTAGCTCCGCCCTCCATGACCGGGAACGATGCCCGCCGCAGGTTGGGTACCAGCCGCGCCTGCAGCTCTTCCCAGAAAAAGTAGGCGCATTCGCGGATCGAAGCCACAAAACCATGGCGACGGTACTGCAGGCCGGAGCGGATGCTCATCGCAGTGGGAATCGCACGGGCATCCAGTTCCAGCAACAACTGCCCGGCAGTGACCCGCTTGCCGACCACAACCACCGGCAGCTCGCCATCACGCAACCCTTCAAGCTGGCCGTAGTCGACAATGTCGGCCGCATGCAGCATCGGCAGCGAGCCGTCAGTGGCAATTTCCGGCTCGGCCGGCCGCGGCGTGGCGAAATAGCCGGTAGCCATGACCACGGCGCGGTACGGGCCATGCCCGCCAGCGGCCGTCTCCAGCAGCCAGCCGCCGTTGCCATCCGCGCGCAGCGCATCAACCCGGCACCCGGTACGCAGCGTGCCACGCAACTGCCTTGCCATTTCCTCCAGATGGGCCAGGTAGACCTCGGCCGGCGGCTTGCGCAGCGGGTTGCCATGCAGGGCCTGCCGGTACTGCAGCACATTGGTCCACCAGGGGCTGAGCACATGTACTCCGGAAGGTACTGCGCGCCAGGTCGCTGCCAGGGTCTTGGCCTCGAACAGCTCATAGGCCACCCTTCGCCGGTCCAGCTCCAGGCCCAGGGCGATGCCGGCCGGCCCGCCACCGATGATCGCGATCATGGGGCTACTGCCACGAACCGCACTTCGGCATAGTCCCAGGGCAATATCCCGAACAATCGCCCGACCGTCACCTCCAGCCGACGCATGGCCGGCCACAGGAAACGCGGCAGCAGCCCCAGCTTGATCAACGGGGTAGCGGGAAAACGCCCGTGGCGCACCACGCTGCTCTCAACCGAGACAAAGCCGGCCTGCTGCAAAAGCCCCTTCCACTCGGCAATGCTGCGTTGCACCTTCAAGCCTTCCTCGCAATACAACCGGCGCACCCTCGCCTGCTCGATCATCACCAGCACCGCCCCGGGCTTGAGCACGCCGCGCAGGTTCTCCAGCAAGGAACAGGCGACCGCATCATCCACCAGATAACTCAGCACCACATAGACCACTGCCGCATCCAGGCAGGAGGAGTGCAGTGGCAAGCTGTGGCCATCGGTAAGCACAAACAGGCCACCGGCCGCACAACAGCGCTGTTGCGCATGGCGCAACAGGCCCAGTGAGATATCCACCCCCAGCACATGCTGCCCGGCCATCAGCAGCGGCAAGGCGGCACTGCCAGTGCCGGCCCCGAGGTCCAGCACCACGGCCCGCTCCACCCCGTGGGCAGCCAGGGTGCGCGCAAACACCTGGTCACGGGTACCGGCTAGGTAGGCATTCTTCAGGCCACGGCGGTCCCGTGGGTCAATCACCGCCGCATCGCGGTCCGCCCCGGCCAGCCCGTCCCAGTAACTCCGCTGCCTCTGCGCTGCATCAGTCATTGCGTGGAAAAATTCCGAGAAGTGCCGAAACCACGGCAGAAATGATTTCACCGCCCAGGAAGATGATCCGGGCCAACGCGGCCACCAGCACCAGGTGGGCCGCATCCAGGCTCACCACCGCCGGGGCAGCAACAAAAATCGCCTCGCGCACGGCAAGGCCGGCAGGAACCACAAATGCGGCCAGCGCAATGACCGACGCACCGCCATACCATGCGCCCAAGGCCAGAGCATCGGCCAGGCTCTGCTGGCCGCCGAGCAGGCACAAAAACACCGCAAAGAAAAACACCCACTCCGCGCACAGCATCGCCGTGCCCGACCACGCCATCGGCAACAGCGGCCCCCGCGGAAGCTCTACCCCGAGCCGGGACAGCCCCGCTGCAAGCCGGCCACGCAGCAGCCACGCTGGCACCGTGCATCGGTGCAGGAACTCCACCATGGCCACACCCAGCACACCCAGCAGCAGCCACCACGGCGACTGCGCCACGGCCAGCAGCACCCCGGCCACCACCGCCACCGCCAGCACGTTGGTGATCAGCATCTGCCACAGGTTGGCCGCCAGGATGATCCCCGGATGCACATCCCCGGCCATCCTGCCGCTCTGGTAGAGCAGGCCCCATATCTTGCCGGGCAGGTAGCGCACCACCTGCGCCTGCAGGTACACCGCCACCGCCTTGCGCCAGTCCAGCGCCTTGCCTGAAAACCGGCCCAGGGTCCTGACGTGGTAGGCCGCCTTGATGTAGTACATCGGCACACAGGCCAGCACCGCCAGTGCGGCCAGCCACCAGTCGATGCGCCGCATGGCCTGCGGGAAAAGTGCCAGCTGCGGCTTGATCAGGTGGCCGATGAACAGTAATGCCGCCAGCATCAGGATGCCGGCAACGGCCAGCCGCAAACGCCGCCACAGCGATGGCCGCGCAGAACACTGCTGCTCAGGCATCGGCTACGCTCCGGTGACCCCCCCCCACGATCACCCCAGGATTTCCCGCACCGCGGTGATGATGCGCAGCTGGTCGGCATCACTGAGCTTCGGCGACAACGGCAGGCTCACTGTCTGCCGGCCCAGCCGCATCGCATGCGGGAACTGCTCCGGGGCCCAGCCAAAACGCTGCTGGTAGTAAGGATGCTCAGGCAGGGAAAGGTAATGCACACCGGTACCGATGCGCCGGGCATTCATGGCATCCAGGAAGGCATCACGGCTGATGCCGCAACGCGCCTCGTCCAGCATCAGGGTAAACAGGTGGTAGGCATGGCGGGTGCCCGCCTCCGGTGCCGCCGGCAGGTCAACCGGCAGGTCGGCAAATGCCTGCATGTAGCGGCCCCACAACTGTTCGCGCCGCTGCCAACTGGGCTCCACCCGTGCCAATTGGTGGATACCAATGGCTGCCTGCAGGTCCATCATGTTGTATTTGAAACCGGCCTCCACCACCTGGTAATGCTTATAACCGGCGTCACCGAAGCGGTGCCAGGCGTCCTTGCTCATGCCGTGCAGGGCCAGCACCCGCGCCCGCGCGGCAAGCTCTTCGCTGCGGCTGATGACCATGCCACCTTCGCCGGTGGTGATGTTCTTGGTGGCATAAAAGCTGAAACAACCAAAATCACCGAAAGTGCCCGCCTTGCGTCCGTGGTATTCGGTTTCGATCGCGTGCGCGCAGTCTTCTATGACAACCAACCCATGCCGACTGGCGATGGCCATGATTGCATCCATATCGCACGGCCGGCCGGCAAAATGCACCATCAGAATCGCGCGAGTGCGCGGCGTAATTGCGGCCTCTATGGCTGCAGGGTCGATACATTGCGAGACTGGATCCACATCAGCCAGAGTCGGCGTCAAGCCGGCATGAATAATGGAATTCACGCTGGCACAGAACGTCAAAGGCGTGGTAATGACCTCATCACCCGGCTCAAGTCCTGCAGCCACCATGCTGATATGCAATGCAGCGGTGCAGGAGTTTACTGCAGCCACCCGTCCGGGCGAAACCGCCTGATATGCGGAAAAATCACGCTCGAACTGCGCAACACGCGGCCCGGTGCCCAACCAACCGGATTGCATGCAGGCCACGACCTCATCAATCTCGGCCTGCTCAATCAGGGGAGCGCCAAAAACAATGAATTTTTCTTCAGTTTCAGGAAGCATGGACCACGATCATCATTAAAATTTAATTTTCCGCAACGAACAAGACACAAGAATATCATCTGGAAAATATCACCCGACGGCCCTCCTGCCTCCTTCGATATTCACTCACGACTTAAAGCAGCTTGCACTGCGCGCTGCCGGTATCGCATTCGACATTCTGTTTAAGGGCCGAATTCCCCTTGACCGGCGAGGTGAATGTCACCGGTCGCGGCGTGGCGAAATCACTCGTTTTCAAACCCAGGTCAGTATTCGAATCACAAGCCACCGGCGCATAGACCGGCGGCAAGACGTAGTTCGCCAACTCAGCCACGGCCGTACTCATGTACGCCCGCGCCTCCCCCAGGCAGGCGGCGTTGGCCGAACGCTGAGTGTAGTTGCGGTATTGCGGCAGCGCGATGGCCGCCAAGATAGCGATGATGGCCACCACGATCATCAACTCAATCAAGGTGAAGCCTTTGGCACGGTGATTCATCTCCCCTCCCACTTAATTTATCTCGGCCCTAGCTTAAGAAGAAAGCACAAACTATGCCAACCTTGCCTCGAAAAACGAGTTGGACCCCTCATTTCTCCTCATTGCCCACAGTGTTCGCCGCGTTGTACCTGGCCAAACCCAGCCGTTCAACGGCCTCTGCCAGATCCGGCTTGCCCAACGCGCGCAGATCGGCGCCAAGTCGCCACGGGAATGGATCATCAGGCGGAACGGTTTCGACAGCCTTGAGAAAATAAGGAAGGGCCTGATCCGGCTCCGCCAGGTCGTTCAGAATGGCGCCACCGATCGACATGAATGTAGAACGGTCAGGACCGCTCCTCTGGGCCAAAGTCGCTAGCGCAATCAACACCTGCTGCTCGTTCAACCTGACACCCAGGCCCGCGTAATGCGTGAGAATCATCGGCGCGCGACCGTTGTCCCAGCTCATGCGGGCAACGCTTAGCCTGCGCTGGAAGCCCTCCCAATCCTGCGAGCTTGCATCGCCGCGAAGCGTCTTCAGGACGAGCAGAAGAGCATAGCTGTTGAGTGTGTCGGGAGAGGAGGCAACCCCTGAAGTGCAGGCCTGGATGGCCTCGTCCAGCCGGGGGTTGTTTGGCACCACTTCCCCCCCTGCCTTGAACAGCGATGAACACAACTGGACCCAAGCACGGGGAGACTGCGGAGCCGCTTCCGTACCAGCCCGGGCCATCGTCAAGGTACTCCGCCAGTCATGGGCCCGCAGTACCGTGGCGCCGCCCAGAGTCACGAGTAGAATCGCACATGCAACTGCCTGTATGCGGGGAGAAAAGCGCAAACGTTCGCATGCACAAGCAAGTAGACTGCCCACAGCCAATACCGCGCCAATAAGTGCGAAATAGTTGCGATGCTCGTAGGCCAGTTCCAGCCCCACCACATTACTGGCAACGAAGTGGGCACTGAAGAAAAGGAATATACCCAGCGCAAACAGCGGCTGGCGGTTACGCAAGTGCCAGGCTATAGCCAAAATAACAACGATCAGCGTGATGGCAGGCATCGTCGTCCACGGCTGCAGCAATCCACGGGAGGGCTGCACCCAGTCGTAGTAGAACGGCATGTGCTGCGGCAACGGCAGCACAATCTGCCACAGGTACAGGCACAGCAATCTGGCCTGGGTCAGCAGCCGTTCCAGCGTGGAAAAATCACGGCCCGAATATGCCTCCCAGGACCAATAGTGCGGAACGACCCAAAACAGATAGGCCGCAACACCCGCCAGCGTGGCGATGAGATAGCCACGCCGCAGAAATTTGGCCAAGCGCGCATTGACTGCGCCAAAACGCAACACGGTCAACTCAAGGGCCAAGGTGTAAGCGGGAAGAAGAACGGAATCCTCCTTGCACCCCATCGCTGCCGCCCACGACAGCACCATAAGTAACATGCCCGTTCGGCCCGAGCGCCCCTCAACCTGCGCCTGTCGTGCCTTCAAGTAAGCCAGCAACGCCAACACCAAGAACAGCGTGCCCATAGTCTGCAACCGCTGTACCGCGTACAGCACGGAAGACACCAGCAAGGGATGTGCCGCCCACGCCAAGGCGAGCGCAGGAGCAACCCACATCACCCGTCTAGACGGGATGCCTACAATCAGCAGCAGACTTCGGAAAAACCATGCCAGTACACAGGCAGTAATTGCATGGATGACGATGTTGGTGACCTTGAAGGTTGCCGGGTCTGCACCGCCAGCGCGCCAGAAATCCAATGCAAATGTAAGGGTGGGCAACCCACGCATATAGCCTGAAATTTGGGGTGTGGCGATGATTTCAAGCAAGGCTGCGGCACTCAGCCGGGACAGATGAATATCACTATTGTTGACGATGTTCGGAAAGTCGTCGAACACGAACTCACCCGGAAGACCCGGCATGAACAGCAACCCGGCGAGCAAGGCAACAACCAAGCTGACGAGCAGGAACCGATGAGTGGTTGCAGGCATGTGTATTACTCCTCCTGCACCGTGGTTCCGACTTGTCCTTTGGCACGCTCAATCTGCCGCAACTTCCGTACCCAGCCCTCTTGGCCAGCACGAGTCAATTGGTTGAATACATCAATGATCTCGGGGTCGTCCGGCGGGGCAATCATCACGGCGCGGCGCAGGAACGGAAGTGCTTTTTCCTGCTGCTGTGTCCTGTTATGGATATACGCCGCCATACGCAGGTACTGATTGGAGGTAAAGTCAGTTCGATCCACCACGACCTCCAAAGTTTCCACCACACCATCCTCATCCAGCGGCAAGCCATTTTCTGCATTTTCGAGTATTGCGAAAGCCGCTTTTTTGTTCTGCGGGTTCATGGGTACCTGCGATAGACGTGTCCAAAGCCGCCCCCAATCCTCCGGTGTGACATCCCCCCGGATGGTTTTATAGATGACGATATTGGACAACATCACCACAGACTGGGTGATTTCCGCGCCACGCTCATTGGTGGCGATTGCACGATCCAGCCAGGAGTTTCCCGCCTTGAAGCCACTCCTGTCCGCCAGGGTTCCCCCCAACAACAGCCACGCCCGCTCCGACTGCGGCAGTAGTCGCAGGGTTTCCGTGGCGAAGCGCAAGGGTTCACCCCACATATGCGCCCGCCATGCGGTTCCTGTTCCCGCAGCCAGCAGCAGCATCGCCACCAGAGCAACACCCAACTGCGGGCGCAGGGACAAACGCTGCCATGCAGCTACGCATAGATCGGCCACTGCCAACAACACACCCACCAGCGGTAACTGGTTGCGGTGCTCGAACGCCATCTCAAGATTGAGCACGTTACTGGTCAGGAAATGCCCTGAAAAGAACAGCAACACCCCCAATGCGAACAATGGACGGCGCTGCCGCCATTGCCATGCCCACACCAACAGCACAACCAACAACAACAGTGCAGGCAACGTGGTGACTGGCTGCAATACTCCGCGCGAAATGGTCAAATCGTCGTAAAAGAATGGCAAACGACTTGGTAGCGACAATAATATTTGCCCCAAATACATCACCAGCACCCGCCCTTGGGTCAGCAACCGTTCGTAGCTGGAAAACTCCCGGCCCGGATACGCATCCCAATGCCAGTAATGCGGCACCACCACCAACACATAAGTCGCCACGCCTGCCACGGCCATCAGTAGATAGCCCCTTCGCCAGAACGCCGCCAGCCGGGGCGAGGCAGCAGCAAAGCGCAACACCGTCAATTCCAGTGCCAGCGCATACAGCGGAAACAGCGCCGCATCTTCCTTGCTGGCAAAGCCCAAGACCCAAAACAGACCCACCAACACACCGTATTGCCGGCTACGCAGGCCTGCCATCTGCGCTTGTCGCATGCTGAGGTAGGCCCACAAGGCCAGCACCATGAACAAGGTGACCAGCGTCTGCATACGCTGCACCACATACAGCACGGACGATACCTGTAAAGGATGCAGCGCCCACAGGGTCGCCAGCACCAGGGCTCCCGCCACTACACGCTGGGGCGGCCACTGCGCCAGTTGCAACAGCCTGCGCAGGAATAGCGCCAGCGCCAGTGTAGTCAAACCATGTATCACCAGATTGGTGGTCTTGAATACCGAAGCATCCATGCCACCACGCCAGTAATCCAACGCGAAGCTGAGCATGGACAGCGCCCGCGTGCCCCCCCCCGGCTGGAAACTGTAGGCCGCGTACAGCAGGTTTTCACCACCCAACTCGCTGACATACAGCGCTGCATTCTGGGTGATGTTTTCGCGATCATCGAAAATGAAGCCGCCACTCAACCCCGGCACAAGGCACGCCCCGGCCACTACCGCGCTCATCAAGGCCAGCAGCAAGAAGATGACGAATGACTTTTTCATCTGTTCCATGAAAAGACAGTTTCTGGCAGTACAGATCCGACGAAGAACTGCCGTCGCCCAGCGCGACGTACCAGCTTCACATAGCATGCAAAGGGAAAAAGAAACCCGGCTTGCGCCGGGTTTCTTCGTATTGCTTTAACGCTGCGATTACTTCTTTTCGAGCGAGCAGGAGCCGCTGCCCGGATCACAGCTGGTCTTCGCCAGCAGCTGAGTATTACCCTTGGTCTGCGGGGTGAAGTCCACATTCGTCGGGTTGTTGTAATCGGAAGTGGTGAGCTTGGTCTTCGAGGCGCTGGCACATGCCGTGGGGACATAGGTAGTCGAATCACGGCCATCAGCGATATCGGCCACGGCGGTGTTCATGAACGCCTTGGCTTCAGCCTCGCAAGCGCCGTTGGACGAACGCTGGGTATAGTTGCGGTACTGCGGCAGCGCGATGGCGGCCAGGATGGCGATGATCGCAACCACGATCATCAGTTCGATCAGGGTGAAGCCCTGCTGCATCTTCTTCATGAGTACATCCCCTAGAGGTTTGGATTGTAGGTACGTATGGGCCGTCGCCCAGCCGGTACGGGTATGCGAAGCAGGTTGCGTGCCAAATGCCAGCCCCCTGCCAACTCCCCGGTGCGCATGATGGCAGCATCCAGCGGAAAGAAAAGCCCCTTGTGCCGATTCTGGGACGAATCCGCCAAGGTGACGCATGGCGTCACTTTTCGACCGCAGGCTGTCATGTGTGTGCCAAGGGCCGTGCCGGGCAAGCCCGGCACCTACGGTCCACCGGGGAACGTGATGTGAACCACGCTTGTTGGTCACTCCGGGTGCCGCACGGCGGCAGACCGGCTAACATGCGGGGATCGTCCGGCCCGGGGAGTGGCCGGCTGGGGAGAAGATCGATGTCCGTTACCCGTAGCGCAATGAAAAAAGAGCCGGTGTCCCGCAGCACCAGCCTGATGCAGCCATTTGTCTGGGAAGGTACCGACAAGCGCGGTGCGAAGATGAAGGGCGAGCAGGACGCCCGCAATGCCAACCTGCTGCGTGCGGAACTGCGCAAGCAGGGCATCACCCCCACGGTGGTCAAGCCCAAGCCCAAGCCGCTGTTCGGCGCGTCGGGCAAGCCCATCAAGCCCAAGGACATCGCCTTCTTCAGCCGCCAGATGGCGACGATGATGAAGTCCGGTGTGCCCATCGTGACCGCGCTGGAGATCATCGGCAGTGGCCACAAGAACCCGCGCATGGCCAAGATGATCGGGCAGATCCGCACCGATCTTGAAGGCGGTTCCTCACTGCACGAGGCCATCGGCAAACACCCGGTGCAGTTCGACGAGCTGTATCGCAACTTGGTGAAGGCCGGTGAAGGCGCCGGCGTGTTGGAAACAGTGCTGGAAACCATTGCCAACTACCAGGAAAACCTGGAATCGTTGAAGGGCAAGATCAAGAAGGCCCTGTTCTACCCGGCCATGACCATTGCGGTAGCGCTGCTGGTCAGCGCCATCCTGCTGGTGTTCGTGGTACCCCAGTTCGAAGAGGTGTTCAGCAGCTTCGGCGCCGACCTGCCGGTGTTCACGAAGATGATCGTGGCCGCTTCGCGCTTCATGGTGGGCTGGTGGTGGCTGATCCTGCTGATCGTCGTGGGCTCGATCACGGCCTTCATTTTTGCCTACAAGCGCTCGCCCAGGATGCAGCACGGCATGGATCGCCTGATCCTGAGGGTACCGGTGATCGGCCAGATCATGCACAACAGCGCCATCGCCCGTTTCTCCCGCACCACGGCGGTGACCTTCCGCGCCGGCGTACCGCTGGTGGAGGCCCTGGGCATCGTATCCGGCGCCACCGGCAACAAGGTCTACGAAGAAGCCGTGCTGCACATGCGCGACGACGTGTCGGTGGGTTACCCCATGAACATGGCAATGAAGCAGGTGAACGTTTTCCCGCACATGGTCATCCAGATGACCGCCATCGGCGAGGAAGCCGGTGCGCTGGACACCATGCTGTTCAAGGTGGCCGAATACTTCGAGCAGGAAGTGAACAATGCGGTGGATGCACTGAGCAGCCTGATCGAACCGATGATCATGGTGTTCATCGGCGTGGTCGTCGGCGGCATGGTCGTCGGCATGTACCTGCCCATCTTCAAGCTCGCCTCCGTTGTCGGATAACTGATACATGGCATTTCTCGACCAGAACCCCGGCCTGGGCTACCCCCTTGCTGCCGGGCTGGGGCTGCTGGTCGGCAGCTTCCTCAACGTGGTGATCCTGCGCCTGCCCCGGCGCATGGAGTGGCAGTGGAAGCGCGACGCGCGCGAAATCCTGGAAGAGCCGGACCTCTACGAGCCGCCGCCGCCGGGCATCGTGGTGGAGCCGTCGCATTGCCCCCACTGCAAGCACAAGCTGAGCTGGTACGAGAACATCCCGCTGTTCAGCTGGCTGCTCCAGCGTGGCAAATGCCGCCATTGCCAGGCCCCCATCTCCATCCAGTACCCGCTGGTGGAACTGCTGACCTCGTTGATGGTGCTGGCCTGCGTATGGCAGTTCGGCTTTGGCTGGCAGGGCTTCGGTGCCATCGTGCTGACCTGCTTCCTGATCGCCCTGTCCGGCATCGACCTGCGCACGCAGTTGCTGCCCGACCAGTTGACCCTGCCGCTGATGTGGCTGGGACTGGTAGGCAGCATGGACAACCTCTACATGCCGGCCAAACCGGCATTGCTGGGCGCGGCGGTGGGTTACCTCTCGCTGTGGACGGTGTGGTGGCTGTTCAAGCAGATCACCGGCAAGGAAGGCATGGGCCACGGCGACTTCAAGCTGCTGGCTGCGCTGGGCGCGTGGTGCGGGTTGAAGGGCATCCTGCCGATCATCCTGCTGTCCTCGCTGGTGGGCGCCATCATCGGCTCCATATGGCTGTATTCGCGCGGCCGCGACCGCGCCACGCCGATCCCGTTCGGCCCCTATCTGGCCGTCGCCGGCTGGCTGGTGTTCATGTGGGGCGACCAGATGATTGCCAGTTACAGACAGTTTGCCGGGCTATAAGCCCCTCCTCTGTAGGAGCGACGCAAGTCGCGACCGGAGCCTTCCCGGGAACCCCCGGTCGCGACTTGCGTCGCTCCTACGGTTCAATGGCCTTCCCTATGAGCAACTTCATCATCGGCCTCACCGGCGGCATTGCCTCGGGCAAGAGTGAAGTCACCCGACGCTTCGAGGCGCTGGGTATCACGGTGGCAGACGCGGACGTGGCCGCACGTGAAGTGGTTGCCCCCGGCAGCCCCGCGCTGCAGCGGATTGCCGAGCGTTTCGGTGCGAGCATGCTGCAGGCCGACGGTACGCTCCATCGTGCGCGGTTGCGTGAGCATGTATTCGCCGATGCGGCGGAGCGCAAGGCGCTGGAAGCAATCACCCATCCCGCCATCCGTGCACGAGTAAAGGGTGTCTGCGAATCTGCCGACGGCCCCTACGCCATCGCCGCGATTCCGCTGTTGGCCGAAGCCGGTGGCCGCGCCACTTACCCTTGGTTGCAACGGGTACTGGTGATCGATGTACCACAAGCGGTGCAGCATGCGCGGCTGCTTCGCCGTGACAACATCGACGATGCCTTGGCCATGCGGATGATCGAGGCGCAGGCCAGCCGCGAGCAGCGGCTGGCACTGGCCGACGACGTGATCGTCAACGACGGGCACCCGGATCAGTTGCAGCCGCAGGTGGAGGCGTTGGATCGTCTGTACCGGCAGTTGGCGGCCGACAACTGCGCATGAAGCAACTGTAGGAGCGACGCAAGTCGCGACCGGGCTTTCACTGCAATGCCCTGGTCGCGACTTGCGTCGCTCCTACAGTTGTTTCAGGTTGAGGCTGAGCTCAATCAGGCTGCCGGGGCGAACGTCAGCGTCGCCACCACGCCGCACTCCTCGCCCGGGTGGATGCCGACCTGCCAGCCATACAGCGTGCACAGCCTGCTGACGATGGACAAACCAATGCCACCGCCTTGCGAGTGCCCTGCATGGGTGCCGCGGTAACCGCGCTGGAACAGGCTGGCCGCGTCCTTCTCGCTCAGGCCGGGGCCTGTATCAATCACTTCGACCGCATCATCGAGCACGCGGACCCGCACCTGCCCTTCCTGCGTGTACTTGACCGCGTTGCCTATCAGGTTGCCAAGCGCCACCGACAACGCCGCCTCCGGCGCGTCCACGACCAGCTCGCGGCCGCCTTCCAGCACCAGTTCCAGCGGCTTGCCGCCGAGCTGGGCACGATGGGCCTCCAGCAACTGCTCGGCCACCTTCGCCACGTTGCTGCTGCCCTGCCCGCGCTCGTTGCGCGAAAGCAGCAGCAACGAGCCGATCAGGTCGCTGCATTGCTGCTCTGCTCTCTGGATGCGCTGCAGGCGTTGCTGCATCTTGTCGTCCAGCCCGGGGCGGGCCAGCAACAGTTCGGTGGCACCACGGATCACCGCCAGCGGCGTGCGCAGTTCGTGGCTGACGTCGGCATTGAACTCGCGGTCGCGCTGCACCACTTCGGTCAGCCGAGCCGAGTAGTCGTCCAAGGTCTCGGCCAACTGCCCTACCTCGTCGTCGGTAAAACGTGGCGCAAGTGGCTCGGGATGGCTGCTGCCCCCGCGATAGGCCCGCAAGCGCGCAGCCAGATCGGATACGGGCCGCATCACCCGGGATGCGGACCACCAGCCCAATACCCAGGACAACAGGCTGAACACCAGGACCGACAGGAAGAGGGCACGCTTCAGCTGCTGCTCGCCGCGGACGGATTGGCTCATGTCATATGCAACGAAGAACCAGGCGTCAGGCGTCTTGCGCACCCCCACCTTGTAGGAAAACGCCCTCCCGTCAGCGTCCTCGCCACTGAAGTTGTGGATACCGTCCTGCAAGTGCTCCCACTCGGGATAATCGCGACGCAACCCATCCAGCTTGTCGGGGCGATACAGGAACGCGCGCATCTGCTGCACCGGCGCAACCACTTCCCGGCCACTGCTCTGGATATAGCTCTGCCAGGAAGCATCCAGATTGCGGTTCATCACGTCCTCGACCAACTGGTTCTCCACGCGCATGCGCGCCCAGTTGGTGGCGAAGGCGAACAGCGCCGTCAGGCAGAAGCCCAGCAGCGCGAACGAAACGATGATGCGGCTGCGCAGGCGGCGGCGGTAACGTCCCCGCTTGTGCACGTTGCCCTGCGCCGTGGTTTCAGGCATCGGGGGCGGCGATCCGGTAGCCGATGCCGTGGCGGGTCTGGATCATCGGTGCGTTGAACGGCTTGTCCACCACCGCTCGCAGGCCGTGGATGTGCACGCGCAGGGAATCCGAGTCGGGCAGCTCTTCGCCCCAGACGCGGGTTTCCAGCTCCTGCCGGGTGACCACCGCCGGCGAGGCTTCCATCAGCGCCTGCAGTATCTTCAGCGCGGTGGGGTTGAGTTGCAGCAGCTTGCCCTGGCGGCGCACTTCCAGCGTGTCCAGGTTGTATTCCAGATCGCCGGTTTCCAGCACGCGGGTATGCCCGCCCTTGCCGCGCCGCGACAGCGCATTGAGCCGCACCTCGACTTCCTGCAAGGCGAACGGTTTGATCAGGTAGTCGTCGGCGCCGGAGTCGAAGCCGGCCAGCTTGTTCTCCAGCGAGTCGCGCGCGGTCAGCATCAGTACCGGCGTCTGCTTGCGCGCATCGTTGCGCAGCTTGCGGCAGACCTCGATGCCGTCCATGCCGGGCAGGTTGAGGTCGAGCACGATGGCGTCGAAATCATGCACCACGGCCAGGTGCAGGCCGGTCACGCCGTCTGCGGCGAAGTCCACCGTATGCCCGCGGTCTTCGAGGTAGTCGCCCAGGTTGGCCGCGATATCGCTGTTGTCTTCGATTACGAGAATGCGCACGTTGGCCTCTGTTGTCCTTGCCGGGGGAATCGTATGTGCAGGACAGGCGATGCCGGCTCATCGCTGCCACGTACTCTGACGGGAATCAAGGCGCAAAGTTCATTGCGTGCCTTGTTGTGTCCCGTGGTTTTCTACCGTACCTCGCCACACCCGCATGTGAACCCTCCCGGTGCGGCGTCCGCCGTCAATGGCTGTTCCCCATGCTTTCCGACCAAGGCGCAAGTACGACTTTAACGGCCCGGTTTTGCCGCAACAAGTGACAAAACGAGGCCCCGGCGAAACCCGCCGGGGCCTGAAGATTCCCGATCACCGGACCCGCCGAGGAGAGGGGGCACAGTGCGTCCAGCCTATGCGCCGCGGAATTAAAGTGTCGTTAAAAAGATGGGAGCAAAACGCAAGCCGGCGTCAGCGCTTCAGGCCTGCGACGTAGTCGATCATCCGCCCGGCGACGTCGCCGCCGGAAACCGACTCGATGCCCTCCAGGCCCGGCGTTGAATTCACTTCCAGCACCAGCGGGCCACGCGCCGAGCGGATCATGTCCACGCCGGCGATGCCCAGCCCGAGCGCCTTGGCCGAGCGCACCGCCACCTGCTGTTCGGCCCTGCTGCACACCGCCGGCTCGGCACTGCCACCGGCGTGCAGGTTGGAACGGAAGTCCCCTTCCGGCGCCTTGCGGCGCATGGTCGCCACCACCTGGTCGCCCACCACCAGGCAGCGCAGGTCGGCCCCCTGCGCTTCGGCGATGAATTCCTGCACGAGGAAATTGGCGTACAGGCCACGCAGCGCCTCCACCGTGCCGCGCGACGCACTGAGCTTCTCGGTAAGGATTACGCCCCGGCCCTGGGTGCCTTCGCTGAGCTTCACCACGTGCGGCGGCGGGCCGAGCATGGACAGCAGGTCGTCGGTGTCATCCGGGTTGTCGCCGAACACCGTCACCGGCATGTCGATGCCCTTGGCTGCCAGCACCTGATGCGCGCGCAGCTTGTCGCGTGCGCGCAGGATCGCGTCCGAAGGGTTGGGCGTGCGGGCGCCCATCATCTCGAACTGCCGCAGCACCGCAGTGCCGTAGCGGGTGATGGACGCCCCGATGCGCGGGATCACCGCGTCCACTCCGGTCAGCGGCCTGCCCTTGTAGTGCATGGCGAAGCCGTCCGGCGCGATGCGCATGTAGCAGCGCAGCGGGTCGAGCACGCGCACCACGTGCCCGCGCGCGCGCGCGGCCTCGATCAGGCGGCGAGTGGAATAGAGCTTGCTGTTGCGGGAGAGGATTGCGAGCTTCATCGCAGGCGTGCCGGGCAGGAAGCGCGGCAGCATACGCAGCGGTTGCGTATCTGGAGCGGGCGATGGGAATCGAACCCACGTCAGTAGCTTGGGAAGCTACAGCTCTACCATTGAGCTACGCCCGCGTGGCGCGGGGTGAAGTCTATGCGGTGGCAGGTGCGCAGTGCAACGGGCTCGCCCTTGCAGGTGCCGAATTTGCCCGGGTAGGTCGGGGCTACGCCCCCGACGCTCCGCATGCTCGAACATCCAGCGTCGGGGGCGTAGCCCCGACCTACCGGCAAAAAGGCGGTGCCGTGTGTCGGCACCGCCTGCTTTCATCGGATCAGAAACTGCCGCCGAAGCTGGCGAACAGGGTCGCGTCACGGGCCGACTTCTGCGCGGTGGTGGTGCTCAGGCCGATGTTGCTGTCCAGCCCCCACAGCGTGATGCGCGCGCCCAGCACGGCGCTGGCATAGTTGCGGTCGAACTGCAGCCCCGGCACCTTGTAGGCGCCCACGTCGGCCATCGTCTGCAACCAGGCACTGGCTTGCTGGCCGTCCTCGAACTCATGGTCCCAGGTGACCTGCACATAGGGACGGACGCTGCCGCCATCGAAACGCGCCTGCCAGCCGATGCGGCCCACGGTGGAATCCAGCTCCTGGTCGCCATAGCCCAGCGCGGTGGCGCTGGCGTTGCTTTCGACGTAGCCATCGAGCTTGACCTTCTGCCAGGTAACGCCCGCCACCGGGCCGTGGCGGAAGCCGCCTTGCTGGCCGAACTCGTAGCCGGCGTTGAGCGCGGCGGTCAGGTTGCTGCCATCCGGCGAGCCCTTGTGCACGTGGGTGGCCGGGCCCAGTTGCACCTTGCGGGTGACGTCAGTGCTCAGCCAACTGTAGCTGGCCTGGCCATTGACCCAGGCACGCTCGCCATACCAGCCGGCGAACAGGCCCAGGGTGGTATCGGACTGGGTGAAGTCGCCCTGGCTGTTGCCGAAATCGGCGTCCATGCGGCCATAGCCGGCAAAGCCGCCGAGCACCGTGCCGTTGCGCGCCCAGTCGATGCCGAACAGGCCGGCCGGGGCCATGCCGTCGTACAGGTCGGCATGGTCGTAACGCTGCATGTCGCCGCGCACGTTGCCCCACCAGCGCAGGCCGTCATCCTGCTGGCCGACCAGATGGGCACTGACCTGATCGGCGCGGGCGCGGCCGGTGGTCTGCGCCGAATGGCTCAGCACCTGCTGCAGGCGCGGCGCCTCGAGAATCGAGATGGCGTACTGGCCCAGGATCCGGTGCGCGGCGGTCGTCGGGTGCACGCCATCGGCGAACACGTAGGAATCCGCTGCACCGGGGCTGGCATAGCTCAGCGGGCTGCAGGTCAGCGACGACGCCGAGGTGCAGGCCATGTTGCCGACATTGGTGAAACCGTAGCTGCCGGGATTGGCGACGATTTCCTGCAGGATGCTGAAGGTATCGACCGGAATCACCTGCAGGCCGGCCTGCTTCAGCCCGCCGAACAGCGCGTCGTTGTAGGCCTTGGACAGCGCGGTACCCTGCGCCATCGCCACCGCGCCACCGGCGCGCGAAGACGGGGTCAGGCCGATGTCGGGCAGGTTCGGCACCATCACGTACTGCGCGCCGGCGCCTGCGAGCGTGGCGACCATGCCCACCTGGTCGGCCACCGCCGCCCCGATGGTGGCTTGCGCCGGCGCACCGGCGGCCACCGCGAACAGGTCATTGGCGCCCCCCCATACGGTGTAGAGCGCATTGGCATCGGCCTTGCCGCCATTGGCGGTCAGGTAGGCATTCAGCTGTGTCTTGAGCGACGGAGTGGCCGGCAGCATCGGATTGAGCGGATTGGTGTTGTCCACCCCTACCCGCGCACCGCCGGCAGCGTAGTTGTCGCCGGTCTGGCCGTTGCCGTTGGGCTTGGCATTGGTGCCGTAGTGATCGGCCAGATAGTCGGACCAGACCCAGCCGGGGTTGGTGGTGAAACGACCGACGATGGAGGCGCTGGGGTCAAGCTGCACCAGAACCGGGCGGTAATAGCCGGTGTCGGTCAGGCTGTCGCCGAAGAACACCGTCTTCGAGAACGGGGACTGCGCCAGTGCCGGCACGGCGGCAAGGGCAAGCGCCGCGGCAAGGGCCGAGCGCAACGGACGGGACGGGAAACGCATGGGAGAACTCCTGGCGAACGAGGAAAGCGGCAGCGTACGCCGCCGCACGGTGTTAGTTTTTCATTGCCCCACGGCGGGCTCACGCTGCACCGCGGCATCGGGCTGGGATTTTTCTCCCCCGCTGGCGAGAATGACCGCATGGACATCCAGCTCAACGGCGAATCCCGCCGGTTTCCCGCTCCCCTGACCCTGGCCGCACTGCTGGCCGCCGAAGGCCTGGCCGAACGCCGCGTCGCCGCGGAGGTCAACGGCGAGATCGTTCCACGTGGCCGGCATGGCGAGCATCGATTGAACGAGGGCGACGTGGTCGAGATCGTGCACGCGCTGGGCGGCGGCTGATATTTCCCGCCAATCGCAGGTGTGGGGCTTGCCCCACACGGGGCCTTCCCGGCAAGGCTCCATGCGGAGCAAACCACGCATCTACAGCCCAGCGCGCGGGGAAGACCCGCGCAACGCAACACCCGGCACGATGCGCGATAATCCGCGCATGAATGCACACGCCCCCACCGATTCGCTGGTCATCGCCGGCAAGACCTATGCATCCCGACTGCTGACCGGCACCGGCAAGTTCAAGGATCTGGAAGAAACCCGCCTGGCCACCGAGGCCGCCGGCGCGCAGATCGTCACCGTCGCCATCCGCCGCAGCAACATCGGCCAGAACCCGGGCGAGCCCAACCTGCTCGACGTGCTGCCGCCGGAGCGCTACACCATCCTGCCCAACACCGCCGGCTGCTACACCGCCGAAGATGCCGTGCGCACCTGCCGGCTGGCGCGCGAGCTGCTCGACGGCCACAACCTGACCAAGCTGGAAGTGCTGGGCGATACGAAGACTCTTTACCCGGACGTGGTGCAGACCCTCAAGGCCGCCGAGCAGCTGGTCAAGGACGGCTTCGAGGTGATGGTCTACACCTCCGACGATCCGATCCTGTGCAAGCGACTGGAGGAAATCGGCTGCGCCGCGGTGATGCCGCTGGCCGCGCCGATCGGCTCGGGGCTGGGCATCCAGAACAAGTACAACCTGATCGAAATCATCGAGAACGCCAAGGTGCCGATCATCGTCGACGCCGGCGTCGGCACCGCGTCCGATGCGGCCATCGCGATGGAACTGGGCTGCGACGGCGTGCTGATGAACACCGCCATCGCCGGTGCGCGCAACCCGGTGCTGATGGCCGCCGCAATGCGCCAGGCGGTGCAGGCCGGGCGCGATGCGTTCCTTGCCGGGCGCATCCCGCGCAAGCGCCATGCCAGCGCTTCCTCGCCGGTGGACGGGTTGATCGGCTGATGACCAATCCGTTCGACAGCGCCGGCGCCAAGGCGCCGCCCAAGCCCTTCACCGTCACCGAGGGCCGCCGCGAGGTACGCAGCTTCGTGCTGCGCCAGGGCCGCTTCACCCCGGCCCAGCAGCGCGCGTTCGACGAGCGCTGGCCGCGTTTCGGCATCGATTTCGATGGCCGGCCGCGCGACCTCGACGCCACCTTCGGCCGCAACGCCCCCAAGGTGCTGGAAATCGGCTTCGGCAACGGCGCCGCGCTGCGCCATGCCGCGCGGTTCGATCCGTCCAAGGACTACATCGGCATCGAGGTACATGCACCGGGCGTCGGCCGACTGCTCAATGCATTGGCCGACGACAATGCCGGCAACGTCAAGCTCTACCACCACGACGCGGTGGAAGTGCTGGAGAAGGAGATCGCCGACGGTGCGCTGGACGAGGTACGCATCTACTTCCCCGATCCGTGGCACAAGAAGCGCCACAACAAGCGCCGCCTGCTGCAGCCGGCGTTCGCCGCGCTGCTGGTGCGCAAGCTGCGCCCCGGCGGGCTGTTGCACTGTGCCACCGACTGGGAGAACTATGCCGAGCAGATGTGGGACGTGCTCGACGCCACTCCGGGGCTGGTCAACCGCGCCGGCCCGCGCGGCAGCGTGCCGCGGCCGGACTGGCGGCCGCAGACCCACTTCGAGACCCGCGGGCAGAAGCTCGGCCACGGCGTCTGGGATTTGCTGTATGACAGGCAGGCAACGGGGAACGGGGGCTGAGGGAATGAAACTGTCATGACGCTTTCACGTTCCAGCGGAGCCCGGCCAAGCGCCGGAAGTGACGCGCGGATGCGGGCGCCCGCCCTCTGCCCGTTCCCCATGCTCCGTTCCCTGCCGTAATGGATACCGCGCTGACGCTGACCACCGACATGAAGCTCGTGCTCGGGCTGGTCGGCTTCACGATGGCGATGTTCCTGTTCGAGCGCATCCGCTCCGACGTGGTGGCACTGGTGGTGATGGTGGTGCTGGGCGTGACCGGGTTGATCGCACCGGAGGAGATCTTCGCCGGCTTCTCCGGCAACGCGGTGATGAGCATCATCGCCACCACCATCCTCGGCGCGGGGCTGGACCGTACCGGCGCGCTGAACCGGCTGGCCAGCTGGCTGCTGCGGCGCTCGCGCGGCGTCGAGCAGCGCCTGCTGCTGCTGGCCAGCGCCACTGCCGGCATCAATTCCGCCTTCATGCAGAACACCTCGGTGATGGCGCTGTACCTGCCGGTGGCCGCGCGGCTGGCCTCGCGCAGCGGGCTCACCCTCAAGCGCCTGCTGCTGCCGATCACCGCCGCCATCGTGATGGGCGGCGGGCTGACGATGGTCGGCAACTCGCCGCTGATCCTGCTCAACGACCTGCTGATCTCGGCCAACAACAACCTGCCCTCGGGCAGCGCCACCATCGAGCCACTGCGGATGTTCGCGCCGCTGCCGATCGGTCTGGCATTGCTGGTCGCCTCGCTGCTGTACTTCCGTTTCTACGGCAACCGCAAGTCACCGGCCGAAAAAGACGGTGACGGCCAAAGCCAGGCACCGGCGCGCACCGAGAGCTACTTCGCCCGGGCCTACGGCATCGAGGGCGACGTGTTCGAGCTGACCGTCTCCACCGAGAGCCCGCTGGTCGGCATGACCGTCAGCGAAGTCGAGAGCCTGTTCGACGCACCGCTGCTGCTGGCATTGAAGACCGGCAACGACACCCGCCTTGCGCCACCGGCGGACATGCGCATCTGGGTCGGCAGCGTGATCGGCGCGATGGGCCCGCGCCAGCAGGTGGCCGACTTCGCGCAGAACCAGTTCCTGCGCATGTCCTCGCGCCTGCGCCAGCTCGGCGACCTGTTCAACCCCAGCCGCGCCGGCATTTCCGAAGCGGTGGTGCCGCCGACCTCGAAACTGATCGGCAAGACCGCCGGCCAGCTGCGCCTGCGCAAGGAACGCGGAATCAGCCTGTTGGCGATCAACCGCGACAAGCAGGTGATCCGCGAGAACGTGCGCAACGTGGCACTGCGCGCTGGCGACATGCTGGTGTTCCACAGCATCTGGCAGGACCTTTCCGCCGCGGCGGAAAGCCGCGACTTCGTCGTGGTCACCGATTACCCGAAGGGCGAGCAGCGCCCGCACAAGTTCAAGATCGCCATGGTGATCTTCGCCCTGACCATCATCATCGCCCTGACTTCCGACCTGCCGGTGGCGCTGACCCTGCTCACCGGCGTGGCCGGCATGCTGCTCACCGGCGTGCTGCGCATGGACGAGGCCTATGCGTCGATCAGCTGGAAGACCATCTTCATGATGGCCGGGTTGATTCCGCTGGGCTGGGCAATGGACTCCAGCGGCGCGGCGGCGTGGGTGGCCGGCCACACCATCGACAAGCTGCCCGCCGGCATCCCGATATGGCTGCTGGAGCTGGCGCTGGCGCTGCTGACCACCGCCTTCTCACTGGTGATCAGCCACGTCGGCGCCACCATCGTCACCGTGCCCATCGCGGTCAACCTGGCACTGGCCGTCGGCGGCAACCCGACCGCGTTCGCGCTGATCGTGGCGCTGTCGGCCTCCAACAACCTGATGACCGCGTCCAACCCGGTGATCTCGATGGTGGCCGGCCCGGCCAAGTACACCCCGCGCGAGATGTGGCGTATCGGCGCCCCGCTGTCGCTGCTCTACACGGTGATCCTGGTGGTGATGATCAACATCATGTTCTAGGAGCGGCGATCCGTAGATGCGGGGCTTGCCCCGCATGGGCATTACCGGGAGAGCCATGTGCCGGGCAAGCCCGGCACCTACGGTCACCACTCAACCCAGCATCACCTTGCCGTCCACCACCCGCACCGGCACCGCGCGCAGTGCATCGCCCTTGCACGGGCCGGACACGCAGCACCCGCCCTGCAGTTCGAACGCGGCGCCATGCACCGCGCAGACCAGGTGGCCGTCACCACTCTTCAGGAACTGGCCCGGCGCCCAGTCGAGGTTGCGGCCGGCGTGCGGGCAGACATTGAGCCACGCCCGCACCTGCCCGCCATCGCGGTAGAGGATCAACGGTTCGGCGTCGCCATCGATCACCGCCTCGGTGGCATGGAAACCCTGGTCGGACAAGGCATCGAGCGGAACCAGCTCGACCGGCGTGGAGGCGTTGGCTGACATGGCGATACGCGCGAAAAACAGGACGTGATTGTCGCATGGGCCGGCAATGGGCGCGGCGCGCAGGGCTTTCCACGAGGGGAGGCCGGACGCTGGTACATGCCTGTGCGCCGCGTCGCATTTAACGACAACTTCACGCAGCACCCCTTCCCAGCGCCGATACTGCCCTTTGCCACATCGTCATCTTCTCGTCATGCATACCCGTTATTTCCAGTTCGCCCACCTCCGCAACCTGTTCGCGCCGCGCAAGCCGCGCAGTCCGTTGCTGCGGGTCGCACTGGGCCTGCTGGGCCTGGCGATCCTCGCGGTGCTGGTGGTGGCCGGCGTGTTCGTCGGCGCGGCGATGATCCTGATCGGGCTGGTGTGGAAACTGCTGGCCGCGCGCAAGGCCCGCAAGGCTCCCGGCAACGTGATGGACGGCGAATACCGGGTGGTGCGCAAGCCGGCGTTGCCCGGCACGCACTGAGGTAGTGCCGGCCGCTGGCCGGCAATCTCGCATCTCCCGACATCTCATGGTTGCCTGCAGCGGCTGGCGCTACCGGATGCGTCTGGAGGAAAGCCCCTGAGTCAGGGGACGGCCGCGAAGCGGCGGGGGTATGGAGGATGACAAACGGGGCCCGCGGTTTGCAGCGCAAACCGTGCGGCGTCAGCGCGAATGCGATGGCGCGTTGCCGGCCAGCAGCGGGCACTACCTGAGCGGCTCGATGGTCCGGCATCATGGCGTCTGCCCATCGTTTCCCGGACGAACCATGACCGACCTGATCCCCGCCCCGCCCGTGCCGCGCATCCCGGTGGCCGGCGGCGGCACCTTCCCGGTGCGCCGCATCTACTGCGTGGGCCGCAACTTCGCCGACCATGCGCGCGAGATGGGCGCCAGCGCCCCGGCCTCGGCGGCCGAGCGCGGCCAGCCGATGTTCTTCATGAAGCCGGCCGACGCCATCGTCATCGACGGCGTGGCAGTCCCCTACCCGTCCGCCACGTCCGAGCTGCACCACGAGGTCGAGCTGGTGGTCGCGCTGGGCAAGGATGCGCCGGCCGGCGTGCTGCCGGTCGATGAAGCCATGCCGCTGGTGCTGGCCTGCGGCGTCGGCCTGGACCTGACCCGCCGCGACCTGCAGGCCGCGGCCAAGGCCAAGGGCGGGCCGTGGGACGTCGCCAAGGGCTTCGACCATTCCGCGCCGGTCGGCGAGCTGGTGCCGATCGCGCAGGCGGGCGAGCTGGCGCCGCTGGAACTGTCGCTGGAGGTCAACGGCGAGCTGCGCCAGCGCTCCACCCTCGACAACCTGATCTGGAACGTGCCGGAAATCCTGCACGAGCTGTCGAAACTCTACGCGCTGCGCGCCGGCGACCTGGTGTTCATGGGCACACCCGCCGGCGTGGCCGCGCTGCGGCCGGGCGACCGTTTCAGCGCGCGCCTGGGCGACGTGGCCCGCTGCGATGGCGTGATCGCCGGATGAACCACGCCGGGGTAGTCTGTGCCGGCTCCCCTTCATGCATGCCTACAGGAGAAACACATGGGAATGATTGCTGAGTTCAAGGAATTCGCGATGCGTGGCAACGTCATCGACCTGGCGGTCGGCGTCGTGATCGGCGGCGCGTTCGGCAAGATCGTCAGCTCGCTGGTGGACAAGGTGATCATGCCGCCGATCGGCTGGCTGATCGGCAACGTCGACTTCTCCGACCTGGCCTGGACGCTGGCCCCGGCCAAGGTGGCCGCCGACGGCAGCGAGATCCCGGCGGTGGTGATCGGCTACGGCGATTTCATCAACACCCTGATCCAGTTCGTCATCGTCGCCTTCGCCATCTTCATGCTGGTCAAGGTGGTCAACAAACTCTCGCGCAGGAAGGAAGAAGCCCCCGCCGCACCGGCCGAGCCGAGCGAGGAAGTGCTGCTGCTGCGCGAGATCCGCGACAACCTGAAGAAGTGACCATCCGCATGGACGCACCGTTCGCTGTCCAGCTCTAGCAGCGAGTAGGCCGGGATTACACCCCCAGCGCCTTCTGATTCAGGACGTCGGGGGCGTAGCCCCGACCTGCCGCGCACCGGCGGTGACCTCCAGCACGGTTCCACCGAAAGCCGCTGGCGTATGCTCGCGGCTTTCCCGTTCATGGAGCCCAGCATGCGCCGTCTTGCCTTCGCCATCGCCGCCGTGCTCGCCTGCGCCAACGTGCAGGCCGCGCCTACCCGCATTCCCGAGCAGGCACTGGCACAGGCGGCGCAGCTGCGCGAGCAGGCGCTGGCCGACGACACCGGCTGGAAGGTGGTCGAAGCGCTGACCACCGAGGTCGGCCCGCGCCTGGCCGGCAGCGAGGCCGACGCGCGCGCGGTGGAATGGGCCAAGGCGCGGTTCAAGGCACTGGGCTTCGACAAGGTGTGGACCGAACCGGTCACCTTCCCCAAGTGGGAGCGACGCAGCGAGCAGGCACACGTGCTGGGCGCGCATGCGCAGCCGTTGTCCATCACCGCGCTGGGTGGCAGCCCCGGTGGCAGCGCCGAGGGCGAGGTCGTGCGTTTCGACAGCCTCGACGCCCTGAAGGCCGCGCCGGCAGGTTCGCTGGCCGGCAAGATCGCCTTCATCGACTACCAGATGACCCGCAGCCGCAACGGCATGGACTACGGCATCGGCGGCACCATCCGCAGCCAGGGGCCTTCCGAGGCGATCCGCAAGGGTGCGGTGGGCTACATCATGCGCTCGGCCGGCACCGATTCGCACCGCGTGCCGCATACCGGCATCACCCATTTCGACGACGGCCTGACGCCGGTGCCGTCGGCGGCGCTGTCGATGCCCGACGCCGACCAGTTGGCGCGACTGGTCGCGCGCGGCCCGGTCCGCATCCGCATGGCACTGGATTGCGGCTGGGACGGCAGCTACACCTCGCAGAATGTCATCGGCGAGATCACCGGCCGCGAATTGCCGCAGGAAGTGGTGGTGATCGGCGGCCACCTCGACTCGTGGGACCTGGGTACCGGCGCGATCGACGATGCCGCCGGCGTCGGCATCACGATGGCCGCCGGCCACCTGATCGGCCAGCTCGAGCAGGCGCCCAAACGCACCATCCGGGTGATCGCCTTCGCCAACGAGGAGCAGGGCCTGCATGGCGGCTTCGCCTATGCCGCCGCGCGGGCGAAGGCCGGGGAGATCCCGTTGCAGCACATCGGCGCGGAAAGCGATTTCGGTGCCGGCCGCATCTACGCCTTCAACACCGGCTCGGGCAACCCCGACGGCTCGCGCGAGGCCACCGCGCAGATCGCCGAAGCACTGGCGCCGCTGGGCATCGCGTACCGTCCGGACGAGGGCGGGCCGGGGCCGGACATCATTCCGCTGGCGTCCAAGGGTGGCGCATGGGCGTGGCTGGCGCAGGACGGCACCGACTATTTCGACCTGCACCACACCGCCGACGACACGCTGGACAAGATCGACCCGAAGGCACTGGCGCAGAATGTGGCCGCCTACACCGTGTTCGCCTACCTGGCCGCCGAGGCCGAGGGCGGCTTCGGCAGCGAGGCGAAGGACGTGGTGCCGCCGCAGGAATGATGAAGCAAGGAGTGAGTGAAGAGGAGTGAGGAGTGAGAAGAGGCAGAAGCAAAAGCGGAGTTCCCGCTTTTCTCACTCATCACTCCTCTTCACTCACTCCTCCCCTCTTACAATGCGGCCATCGCATAGCAAGGCAGTCGTTTCATGTCCCGATCCCTTCGCATCGCCCTGGCGCAGCTCGACTTCCCGGTCGGCGACGTTGCCGGCAACAGCGCGCGCATCATCGAATCGATACAGGTCGCACGCGACGAATACGGTGCCGACGTGGTGCTGTTCCCCGAACTGGCGATCAGCGGCTACCCGCCTGAAGACCTGCTGCTGCGCCCGGCCTTCCTGCGCGACTGCGAACAGGCGCTGGCGCGCATCGCCGCGCAGGCACGGGGCATCGTCGCCGTGGTCGGCTGGCCGCAGGATGCCGGCGCGGTGGTCTACAACGCCGCCAGCGTGCTGCGCGACGGCGTCATCGCCGCCACCTACCGCAAGCGCGAGCTGCCCAACTACGCGGTGTTCGACGAGCGCCGCTATTTCGACGTCGATCCGGATGGCGGCGACTGCGTGTTCGAGGTTGCCGGGGTGAAACTCGGGCTGCTGGTCTGCGAAGACCTGTGGTTCGCCGAGCCGCTGGCCGCCACCGTCGCCGCAGGCGCCGAGTTGGTGCTGGTGGCCAATGCCTCGCCCTACGAGCGCGGCAAACATGCCCAGCGCGACGCACTGCTGGCCGAGCGCAGCCGCGACGGCGGCGTCGGCATCGCCTATGTCAACAACGTCGGCGGGCAGGACGCACTGGTGTTCGACGGCTCGTCAGTGGTCGCCGACGGCGACGGCACGGTGCACCCGGCGGCGGTGGCGTTCGCCGAGGAAATGCTGGTGGTCGAATACGATGCCGATGCGCGCGCGTTCACCCCGCTGCGCTGGATCGACGACGGCGACGAGAGCATGGACGCGCTGGCCTGGCGCGCGGTGACCCGCGGCATCACCGACTACTGCCGCAAGAACGGTTTCGGCAAGGTCTGGCTGGGGCTGTCCGGCGGCATCGACTCGGCGCTGGTGCTGGCGATGGCGGTCGACGCGCTGGGCGCGGACAACGTCACCGCCGTCGCCCTGCCCTCGCGCTACACCGCCGGCCTGTCCAACGACCTAGCTGCCGAGCAGTGCCGCGCCCTGGGCGTGAAGCTGGAAACGGTACCAATCGAGCCGGCGTTCCAGGGGCTGATGCAGTCGCTGTCGGCGCTGTTCGACGGCCAGACCGCCGACGTCACCGAGGAGAACCTGCAATCGCGCAGCCGCGGCGTGATCCTGATGGCGCTGTCCAACAAGTTCGGCGGGCTGCTGCTGACCACCGGCAACAAGAGCGAGTACGCGGTCGGCTACGCCACCATCTACGGCGACATGTGCGGCGGCTACGCGCCGCTCAAGGACCTGTACAAGACCGAGGTCTACGGGTTGGCCAAGTGGCGCAACACGGTGGGCGGCGCGCCGGTGATCCCGCCGGCGGTGATCGCGCGCGCGCCGTCGGCCGAACTGCGCGAGAACCAGACCGATCAGGATTCGCTGCCGGCCTACGACGTGCTCGACGGCATCCTCTACCGGTACGTCGACCAGGAACAGTCGCGCGAGGACATCGTCGCCGCCGGCTATGCACCGGAGGTCGTGGACCGGGTGCTGCGGCTGGTGCGCACCAGCGAGTGGAAGCGCCATCAGGCCGCACCGGGGCCGAAGGTGTCGCGGCGTGCGTTCGGGCGCGAACGGCGTTACCCGATCAGCAATGGCTACCGCGGATAAGCCGGTCCCCCTGTAGGAGCGACGCAAGTCGCGACCGGAGCTTTAACGGGAAGACCGGGTCGCGACTTGCGTCGCTCCTACAGGATGGGTGCCAGCGATGGAGTTCAACGGCGGTTGCGCCAGCCCGACAGGAACACCGCGGTGGCTGCGGCCACGTTCAGGCTTTCCACCGCGCCGGTGCCGGGAATCGACAGGCGCAGGTCGCAGTGCTGGGCCAGCGTGCGGTCCATGCCCTCGCCCTCCGCGCCCATCACGTAGGCCATGCGCGCCGGCAGCGGCGTGGCGAACAGGTCGTCACCGCCCTCGACCAGCGTGGCGGCCAGCGCGAAACCGGCCTCGCGCAGTTGCGCCTGTGCCTGCGGCAACAGCGGCAGGCGCACCAGCGGCACGTGCTCGGCGCCGCCTTCGGCCACGCGCGCGGCGGCGCCGGACAGGCTCAGCGTGGACTCTGCCGGCAGCAGGATGCCGGCCACGCCGAAATGCGCGGCCGAGCGCAGGATCGCGCCGAAGTTGTGCGGGTTGCCGACGCCGTCCAGCCACAGCGCCAGCGCCGGGCCCTCGCCCAGCGTGGCCAGCCACGCCGCCAGCGACAGCGGCTCGGTGCGCAGCACGTCGGCCACCACGCCTTCATGGTGGGTGGTGGCGGCGAGCTTGTTGAGGTCGCCCTCGCCGACCACGCGATAACCGACGCGGTTGGCCACGCACCACTTGAGCATCGGCTGCAGGCGCGGGATCAGCGCTTCGGCCAGGTACAGCTTGCGCAGCGCCTGCGGGCGCCGGGCGAACATCGCCCGCACCGCATTGACGCCGTACAGGCGCAGCTCGTCGCTGCCGCGCACCGGCACGGCCGCAGCCGGCGGCGTGCCGGAGGCGCCCTGCGGTGTGGCGCGCGGCGGGCGCGCGGACGGGCGCCGGTTGTTCCAGGGGTTATTCACCGCGCGCCGCCTCGCGCTTGCGCTCGATCCAGTAGTCCGCGTTGCGGATGCCCACCGCGTCCGGGTCGAACACCGGGTCCAGGCCCTGCTTCTTCTGCCGCTCGTAATCACGCAGCGCCAGCATCGCCGGCTTCTGCAGGATGAAGATCGCGATGACGTTCAGCCACGCCATCAGGCCGACGCCGATGTCACCCAGCGCCCATGCCATCCTGGCGTTGTGGAAGGCACCGAACACCACCATGCCGATGATGCCCAGCCGCAGCAGCAGGGTCGCCAGCGGATGGGTGCGGCGGGTACCGGCGATGTAGGTCAGGTTGGTTTCGGCCATGTAGTAGTAGGCCATGATCGTGGTGAAGGCGAAGAAGAACAGCGCCAGTGCGACGAAGCCCGCGCCCCAGCCCGGCAGCACCGACTCCACCGCCGCCTGGGTGTACTGCGCACCGTCGGAGGGCTGCAGGCCCGGCACGCCGGAGACGATGGCTTCCAGCGTCTCCTTGCCGCCGTCCCGGACCACCCGGAAGGTGTTGTACATGCCGGTGGACAACACCAGGAACGCGGTGGACGTGCACACCAGCATGGTGTCGAAGTAGATTGCGAAGGCCTGCACGTAGCCCTGCTTGGCCGGGTGCGAAACCTCGGCCGCGGCGGCCGCGTGCGGGCCGGTGCCCTGGCCGGCCTCGTTGGCGTAGACGCCGCGCTTGACGCCCCAGGCGATGGCCTGGCCGATGATCGCGCCGAACGCGGCATGCGCGCCGAAGGCGCTGGAGAAGATGTCGGAGAACATCTTCGGCACCTTGTCGGCGTTGAGCACCATCACCGTGACCGCCATCAGGATGAAGGCCAGCGCCATGAACGGCACCACCACCTCGGCGAAGGTGGCGATGCGCTTGATCCCGCCGAAGATGATCGCCCCCAGCAGCAGCGCCACGGCGATGCCCACCCACAACTTGAACATCCCGGCGCCGCCGACCGCGGCGCAACCGTCGGTACCGCACAACACGTTGGCCGCGCTGTCGGCGATGGCATTGGCCTGCACGCCCGGCATCAGGAAGCCGGCGGCGATGATCGTGGCGACGGCGAAGGCGATGGCGTACCACTTCTGGCCCATCGCCTTCTCGATGTAATAGGCCGGGCCGCCGCGGTAGCGGCCCTCGGCGTCCTTGACCTTGTAGATCTGCGCCAGCGTGCACTCCACGTAGGAGGTGGCCGCGCCGAGGAAGCCCATCACCCACATCCAGAAGATCGCACCGGGGCCGCCATAGGCGATGGCGGTGGCCACGCCGGCGATGTTGCCGATGCCCATGCGCCCGGCCATCGACACGGCCAGTGCCTGGAACGAGGACACACCGGCGTCGGATTTCTCGCCCTTCACGGTGAGCCGGCACATCTCGGCGAAGCCGCGCACCTGCATGAAGCGCGTGCGCAGGCTGAACCACAGTGCCGCGCCCAGGCACATGAAGATGAGCGCATTGCTCCAGATGATGTCGTTGACGAACTGGACGATGGATTCCACAGGATCTCCCCGGATGGCTGAAGGTGGCGGTTGCCGCTTCAGGAAGCGGCGATTTTTCCACGATTCAGCATGGACGTGCACGAAAAAACGGATACCGGCGAGCCGGCCGGCGGCCGGCACTACCAGGTGGCGGGCACTCAGGCGTGCCCGCCCACCGACGGCGTCTCCCTTTCCTGCCGCGCCAGTTCGTTGGCCACCGTTTCCGGCGACCGGGTGTACGGCGCCAGCAGCGCATAGAACGCAGGCACCACGAACAGCGACAGCAAGGTGGACACGGCGACGCCGAAAATCACCACGACGCCGATGGTGGCGCGGCTGGCCGAACCCGGGCCGCCGGCCAGTACCAGCGGCACCGCACCGACCACGGTGGCGATGGAAGTCATCAGGATCGGGCGCAGGCGCACCGTGGCCGATTCGACGATGGCCTGGTGCACGTCGCGGCCCTCGTCGCGCAGCTGGTTGGCGAACTCGACGATCAGGATGCCGTTCTTGGCCGCCAGCCCCACCAGCATGACGATGCCGATCTGGCTGAACAGGTTGAGCGTGCCGCCGCTGAGGTACAGGCCGACGAAGGCGCCGAGCACGCCCAGCGGCACGGTGAGCATGATCACCAGCGGGTGGATGAAGCTCTCGAACTGCGCGGCCAGCACCAGGTACACCACCAGCAGCGCCATCGCGAAGGTCAGCAGCACCGCGCCGCCGGCCTTCTGGTATTCGCGCGACTCGCCCTTCCAGTCGATCTGCGCATATTCGGGCAGTTCCTCGCGCGCGGCCTGCTGCACCCAGTCGATGGCCTCGCCCAGGGTGTGGCCGGGGGCGATGCCGGCGCTGATGGTGATCGAGCGCAGCCGGTTGAAGCGGTTCAGGGTGCCGGCCTCGGCCACTTCACTGAGCGTGACCAGGTTGGACAGCGGCACCAGCTCGCCCGAGCGCGCACGCACCTGGATGGCCGACAGGTCGGCCGGCGAGGCGCGGCCGTCGCGGTTGGCCTGCACCAGCACGTCGTACTCCTCGCCGTTGTCGACGAAGGTGGTGACGCGGCGCGAACCCATCATCGTCTCCAGCGCGCGGCCGATGTCGGTGACGCTGATGCCGAGGTCGGCGGCGCGCTGGCGGTCGATGTTGACCCGCATCTGCGGGCGGGTTTCCTTGTAGTCCGAATCGGCGCCGACCAGGCCGGGGTAGTCGGCCATGCGCGCCAGCAGGCGGTCGCGCCACTGCGCGATCTCGGCATACTCCGGCCCGCCCAGCACGATCTGGAACGGCTGGCCGAAGCTGCGTACCAGCCCGCCGCCCACCTGGGTGCGCACGCGCACGCCACTCAGGCCGTTGAGCTCGCCCTGCAACTCGGTGGCGACGTCGGCGGTGGCCTGGTGGCGCTGCCGCCACGGCTGCAGGAACACGCTGATGCGGCCGGTATGCATTTCCTCGCTGTTGCCCCAGCCGCCAGGCACGCGCGGGTTGGCACGCACGATGGGCTCGTCGGGGCCGACGAAACGGCCGACGATCTGCTCCACCTGCTGCACCTGGCCGACGGTGTAGTCGAAGCCGGCGCCCTCGGGGCCGTCGATCATGATCTGGAACGAGCCGCGGTCCTCGGCCGGCGCCAGTTCCGAGGGCAACTGCGTGAACAGGCCCCAGCTGGCGCCCAGCGCGGCCAGCATCACCAGCCCGAACACCCAGCTGCGCTGCACGTGGCGGTCGAGCACGCGCCCATAGGCCGCGGCCAGCCGCGCCAGCTGGCGGTTGATGAAGCCATTGAGGCGGTTGCCCTTCTGCTCGCTGTGCGGCTTGAGCAGCTTGGAGGCCATCATCGGCGTCAGCGTCAGCGCGACGAACGCCGACAGCGCCACCGCCGCGGCCAGCGCGACGGCCAGCTCGCGGAACAGGCGCCCGGTGTTGCCTTCAAGGAAGCCCACCGGCAGGAACACCGCCACCAGTACCGCGGTGGTGGCGATCACCGCGAACGCCACCTGCGCGGTGCCGCGGCGCGCGGCCACCAGCGGCGGCTCGCCCAGGTCGATGCGGCGCTGCACGTTCTCGACCACGACGATGGCGTCATCGACCACCAGCCCGATGCACAGCACCAGCGCCAGCAGGGTGAACAGGTTGATCGAGAAACCGAAGGCGAACAGCGCGATGAACGCGGCCACCAGGCACACCGGCACCGTCACCGCCGGGATCAGCGCCGCGCGCAGGCTGCCCAGGAACAGCCAGATCACCACCAGCACCAGCGCCATTGCCTCCAGCAAGGTGGCATAGACGCGCTCGACCGCCGCCTCGATGAAGGTGGTGTTGTCGAAGGCGACGAAGATGCTGGTGCCCTGCGGCAGGGTCGCGGCGATGCGCTCGGCCTCGGCGCGGGTGGCACGGGCCACGTCCAGCGCGTTGGCGGTGGAGGTCTTGACGATGCCCAGGCCGATGCCCGGCTCGCCATTGCTGCGGTAGTAGGCGCGGCGCTCGGCCGAGGCCAGCTCGACCTTGGCCACGTCGCCCAGCCGCACCACGTAGCCGTCGGCGCCCTTGCCCAGCGGGATGCTGGCGAAGTCGGCCGGGGCCACGTAGCTGCGCTCCACGCGCAGGGTGAAGTCGCGGTCGGCCGATTCGATGCGCCCGGCCGGCAGTTCCACGTTCTCGTTGCGCAGCGCGGTTTCCACCTCGGCCACGGTCAGGCTGCGGGCAGCCAGCTGGTCGCGGTCCAGCCAGATGCGCATGGCGTAGCGCTGGCGGCCGCCGATACGCACCTGGGCCACGCCGTCGATACTGGAGAAACGGTCCACCACGTAGCGCTCGGCATAGTCGCTCAGCTCCAGCGTGTCCATCGCCGAGGACGCCATGTTGAACCAGATGATCGCGTCGGCGTCGCTCTCGACCTTGGCGATCTCCGGCGGCCGCGCCTCCTCGGGCATGCGGTCGGCAACCCGGCTGACCGCGTCGCGCACGTCGTTGGCGGCGGCCTCGATGTCGCGGTTGGCGGTGAATTCGATGCTCACCGAGGCGCGGCCGTTGGTGCTGCGCGCGTTGATGGTGTCGATGCCCTCGATGCCGGCCAGCGCATCCTCCAGCACCTGGGTGATGCGGCTTTCGATCACCGCCGCCGAGGCGCCGGTGTAATCCACCGACACCGAGACGATCGGCGGGTCGATGGCCGGCAGTTCGCGCAGGGTCAGCCGGTTGAACGACATCACCCCGAGCACCACCAGCAGCAGGCTCATCACCACGGCCAGCACCGGCCGTTTGATCGACAGGTCCGACAGTTTCATCCGGCCGCGGCCTCCGTGGCCGGCGCGGGCGCGGGCGCGGGCGCGGCATCCTCGATGCGCAGGCCCGGACGCAGCTTGCCGGTGCCATCGACGACGATGCGGTCGCCGGCCTCCAGCCCTTCGACGATCTCGACCACGCCGGCGCGGCGGGTGCCGGTCCGCACATCCACCCGCTCGACCGTGGCGTCATCCATGACCCGGTACACGAACGAATCGCGCCCCACCTGCACCACCGCGATCTCGGGGATCACCAGCGCCTGCCGCTCGGGGCGGAACACGCGCACGTCCAGCAGCATGCCCGGACGCAGCGCGTGGTCCGGGTTGGGGAAGTCAGCGCGCACGGTGACCGCGCGGCTGCCCGGGTCGACCCGCGCGTCGATGGTGCTGACCTCGCCGTCGAAATTGCGCCCGGGGTAGGCGATGCTGCTGCCGCTGACCTTGTCGCCGGGCCTGAGCGAGGCCAGCTCGGCCTCCGGCACCTGGAAATCGACGTGCATGCGCGACAGGTCGTCCAGCGTGGCGATCACCGTGGTCGGCGTGACCAGCGAACCGGGGCTGACCTGGCGGATGCCGAGCACGCCGGCGAACGGCGCGCGCACCTGGCGGTCGGTGACGTCCGCGCGCATCTGCCGCACCCGCGCCTCGGCGGCGTCGCGGATCGATTTCTGCGTATCCAGCGTGGAACTGGCAACCAGTTGCTGGGTGGCCAGCTCGCTCTGGCGACGGTACAGGCGGTCGGCTTCGTCGAAGGTGGCCTGCGCCTGCGCCAGCGCGGCCTGCTGCGCGTCCACCCGCAGCGTCACCAGCGGCGCCCCGGCGGCCACTTCCTGGCCGCTGCGGAAATGCACCGTGTCGATGATTTCGCTGACCTTGGCGGTGACGACCACCGACTCGCGCGCCTTGGTCGTGCCGATGGCCTGCAGGGTGTCGTTCCAGGCCGAGGCCCGGACCACCTGGGTGGTGACCGGTACCGCGCCCGCCTGCGCGCGCGGCGCTTCGTCCCCACCCTTGCCGCAACCGGCCAATGCCAGTGCCAGCGCCATGCCACCGGCCACGGTGGCGGCAAAACGTCGCAACATGCGTAATCCCGTCAGATACCCGATCCGGCAGTCTAGCCGGGCCATGTGGCGTCCGGATGTGCCATTGGGTGGGGCGCTGCATTTCCCCTCCTGCCGGTTCAGCAGATAGGCCGGGGTTACATCCCCGACGCACGGGATATGGGAGTACCGGCGTCGGGTGAAGATGCCCCGCAGGGGCGGATGCGGGGCGAACGCAGTCAATGACGGTGAACCCCTTGGACTCCGTTTGCCGCTCACCCCAACCCCCCTCCCGGGGGGAAAGGGGCTTTCAAAGCCTCAGCGCAGCACCAGCCTCACCACCTGGTCGACCATCGCATCCAGCGCCTCGCCGTCGGCGTACAGGTGCAGCTCCGGCGCTTCGGGGGTCTCGTAGGGCGAATCGATGCCGGTGAAGTTGGGGATCTGCCCGGCGCGCGCCTTGCGGTACAGGCCCTTCACGTCGCGCGATTCGGCCACCTCCAGCGGCACGTCGACGTATACCTCGATGAACTCGCCCTCGCCGAAGCGCTCGCGCGCCATCTGCCGCTCGGCGCGGAACGGCGAGATGAAGCTGACCAGCACGATCAGCCCGGCGTCGGCCATCAACCGCGCCACTTCGGCGACGCGGCGGATGTTCTCCACCCGGTCCTCGTCGGTGAAGCCGAGGTCGCGGTTCAGCCCGTGGCGGACATTGTCGCCGTCGAGGATGAAGGTGTGGCAGCCGCGTGCATGCAGGCGCTTTTCCACCTGGTTGGCGATGGTGGACTTGCCGGCGCCGGACAGGCCGGTGAACCACAGCACCTTCGGCGTCTGCCCCTTGATGCGGGCGCGCGCGGCCTTGTCCACGTCCAGATGCTGCCAATGCACGTTGCCGGCGCGGCGCAGGGCGAAGTCCAGGGTGCCGGCGGCGACGGTGGCGTTGCTCTGGCGGTCGATCAGGATGAAGCCACCCAGCGCGCGGTTGCGCACGTAGGGCTCGAAGGCGATGGGTTCGTCCAGCGACAGGTTGCAGTAACCGACCTCGTTCAGCTCCAGCCGCTTGGCCGCCAGCTTTTCCTGCGTGTTCACGTCGACCCGGTGCTTGATCTCGCTGACGCTCACCGCCACGGTGCGGCTGCCGATCTGCAGCCAGTACGGGCGGCCAGGCAGCAGTGCGGCATCGTCCATCCACAGCACATGCGCGGCGAACTGGTCGGCCACCTCCGGCGGGTCTCCAGCGGCGGCGATGACGTCGCCGCGGCTGACGTCGATCTCGTCGGCCAGGGTCAGCGTCACCGCCTGCCCGGCGACGGCCGCGTCCAGCGGGCCGTCCGGCCCCAGCACCTGCCTGACCGTGGAACGGCGCGCCGACGGCAGCACCACCACCGCATCGCCGGCGCGCACCTGCCCGGCGGCAAGGGTGCCGGCGAAGCCGCGGAAATCCTGGTTCGGGCGGTTGACCCATTGCACCGGCAGGCGCAGGCCGCTGGCCGCTGGCCGCGTCATGGTCGGCGAGTTCCACCGCGTCCAGGTGTTCGAGCAGGCTGGGGCCGGCGTACCACGGCATCAGCGCCGAGCGCGTGGACAGGTTCTGCCCCTCCAGCGCCGACAGCGGGATGACCTGCACGTTGCCGATGCCCAACTGCGCGGCCAGCGCGCGGTATTCCCCGGCGATGCGCTCGAACACGTCCTGCTCGTAACCGACCAGGTCCATCTTGTTGATCGCCAGCACGATATGGCCAATGCCCAGCAGCGAGATGATGTAGCTGTGACGGCGGGTCTGCTGCAGCAGGCCCTTGCGCGCATCCACCAGCACCACCGCCAAATCGGCGGTGGAGGCGCCGGTAGCCATGTTGCGGGTGTACTGCTCGTGGCCGGGGCAGTCGGCGACGATGTACTTGCGGCGGTCGGTGTCGAAGTAGCGGTAGGCCACGTCGATGGTGATGCCCTGCTCGCGCTCGGCGGCCAGCCCGTCCAGCAGCAGCGCATAGTCGATGCGCTCGCCCTGGGTGCCGTGGCGGCGGCTGTCGGCCTCCAGCGCGGCCAGCTGGTCGTCGAACAGGCGCTTGCTCTCGTACAGCAGGCGGCCGATCAGCGTGCTCTTGCCGTCGTCGACGCTGCCGCAGGTGATGAAACGCAGCAGCGGCTTGGCCTCATGCTGGCGCAGGTAGGCGGAAACATCCCCGGACACGGGCACGGCATTCATCAGAAATAGCCCTCCAGCTTCTTCTTCTCCATCGAGGCGGACTGGTCGTGGTCGATCAGCCGGCCCTGCCGCTCCGAACTGGTCGAAACCAGCATCTCGGCGATGATCTTCTCCAGCGTGTCAGCCTCCGATTCGATGGCGCCGGTCAGCGGGTAGCAGCCCAGCGTGCGGAAACGCACCTTGCGCAGCTGCGGCACTTCGCCCGGGCGCAGCGGCAGGCGGTCGTCATCGACCATGATCAGGCTGCCGTCGCGCTCCACCACCGGGCGCTCGGCGGCCAGATACAGCGGCACCACCGGGATGTTCTCGCGGTAGATGTAGAGCCAGATGTCCAACTCGGTCCAGTTGGACAGCGGGAAGGCGCGCACGCTCTCGCCGGTGTGGATGCGGGCGTTGTACAGGTTCCACAGCTCCGGGCGCTGGTTCTTGGGGTCCCAGCGGTGGCGGTCGTTGCGGAACGAGAACACCCGCTCCTTGGCCCGCGATTTCTCCTCGTCGCGGCGCGCGCCGCCGATGGCCGCGTCGAACTTCCACTTGTCCAGCGCCTGCTTCAGGCCCTGGGTCTTCATCACGTCGGTGTGCACGGACGCGCCGTGGGTGAACGGGCCGATGTCCTGGGCGATGCCGTCCGGGTTGATGTGCACGCGCAGGTCCACGCCGGTCTCGGCGGCGCGGCGGTCGCGGAAGGCGATCATCTCGCGGAACTTCCAGCGCGTGTCCACGTGCAGCAGCGGGATCGGCGGCACCCCCGGCGCGAACGCCTTGAGCAGCAGGTGCAGCAGCACCGAGCTGTCCTTGCCCACCGAATACAGCAGCACCGGGTTGGAGAAACCGGCCGCGACCTCGCGCAGGATGTGGATGCTCTCGGCTTCCAGCCGGTCCAGATGCGACAGCGGTGCGGTAACGGTCATTGCAGGGTGGGCGATCTACGCGGAAGAAGGGAAAGAGTAGCAGGGCCGCCAAGCGGTCCCCCGGCAGGGCGGCCAGTGTGGGCATTGGCCAGCGGCGGCAGAAATGAGCGCATGGCATGAAGCGATAACCGTCCATCCTTTCCGCCACGCGCGACGGCTGCCTAGCATCGGCCATCCACCTCCAGACCGGACAGGACATGACCGCCGCCGCTGCCACCGTGCCCCCCAGCCCCCTGCCTGAAGACCGCCGGGTCCTGCTGACGCGCCTGGTGGACGACCTGGACGGCAACAGCCTGTGGTGGCTGTCCGGCTTCGCCGCCGGACTGGCTCAAGGCCACCCGCCGCCGTCGCTGGCGCTGGTCCAGCCCGCCCAGCCGGCCACCCAGGCCGCAGGGCGGCTGACCATCGTCTACGGCAGCCAGACCGGCAACGCGCGCCGCAGCGCCGAACAGCTGGCCGCCGAGAGCGAAGCCGCCGGCCTGTCGGTGCGCCTGCTGCGCGCCGATGCCTACCCCACCCGCGAGCTGGCCGGCGAGCGCCTGCTCTACGTCGTCATCAGTACCCAGGGCGAAGGCGACCCGCCGGACGACGCCATCGGCCTCGTCGAATTCCTCAACGGCCGGCGCGCGCCCAAGCTGCCGGAGTTGAAGTACGCGGTGCTGGGCCTGGGCGATTCCAGCTACGCCGATTTCTGCGGCATCGGCCGCAAGCTGGATGCGCGGCTGGCCGAACTCGGCGCCCAGCGCCTGCAGCCGCTGGGCGAAGCCGACCTCGACATCGACACCGTGGCCACGCCGTGGCGCGCCAAGGCACTGGCCGACGCCCGCGAGACGCTGGGCAACGCCGCCACGCCCGCCGCCAGCAACGTCACCCCGCTGCGCCATGGCCAGGCCAGTGCATGGAGCGCACAGCATCCGTTCAACGCCGAGCTGCTGTCGCTGCAGCTGGTCAGCGGCCGCGACTTCAAGGGCCCGGCGTTCGCCGTCCAGGCCGGCATCGACAAGCGCGTGCACCACCTCGAGCTGTCGCTGGAAGGCAGCGGCCTGCAATACGAACCGGGCGACGCGCTGGGCATCATCCACCGCAACCCGCCGCGGCTGGTCGACGCCGTCCTCGCCGCCACCGGGCTCGATGGCGACGCCACGGTCGAGCACGACGGCCACGCGCGGCCGCTGGCGCAATGGCTGGCCGAACACCGCGAACTGACCCGCATCTCGCGCCCGTTGCTGGCCACCGTGGCCGAGCGCGGCGGCAACGCCGAGCTGGCGGGGCTGCTGGAACCGGCACGCGCCGGCGAACTGGCTGCGGTGTTCGGCGACCACCAGCTGGTCGATGTGCTGCATCGCTGGCCGGCAGACTGGGACGCCGCCGCGCTGGTGGCGGCGCTGCGCCCGGCCGCGCACCGCCTGTATTCCATCGCCTCCAGCCGCAAGCGCGTGGGCGATGAAGTGCACCTGACGGTGGACGAGCTGGCCTACGCCGCGCACGGCCGCGACCACCTCGGCGCCGCCAGCGGTTTCCTTGCGGCGTTGGAAGAAGGTGCGCCGGTACCGGTGTTCGTCGAGCCGAACGAGCGTTTCCGGGTGCCGGCCGACGCCAGCCGCGACATCATCATGGTCGGCCCCGGCACCGGCGTGGCGCCGTTCCGCGGCTTCGTGCAGGAGCGTGCCGAAAGCGGCGCGGCGGGCCGCAACTGGCTGTTCTTCGGCGCGCGCCACTTCAACAGCGAGTTCCTCTATCAGGTCGAGTGGCAGGAAGCCCTGCAGAAGAAGGAGCTGCACCGCCTCGACCTGGCCTTCTCCCGCGACCAGCGCGAAAAGATCTACGTGCAGCAACGCCTGCGCGAGCAGGGCCGCGAACTGTACGACTGGCTGCAGAACGGCGCGCACTTCTACGTGTGCGGCGCCATCGGCATGGGCAAGGACGTGCATGCCGCACTGCTGGAAGTCGTCACCACCCACAACGGCGGTGACGCCGAGGCGGCGGCCGAGTACCTCTCCAGCCTGCAGCGCGAAGGCCGCTACGCCCGCGACGTGTACTGAACCCACCGTATCCCCATGCAGGAATGACGCCAGTCGCGACCGGTGACTCACCGGGAAAGCCTCCGCGACTGAACGTTGCTCCTGCACAAGCCACAAGCGCAGACACCCCAAGACCATGTCCCACCCGTCCGTAGAAAAGATCAAGCTCGACAGCCGCCGCCTGCGCGGCACCCTCGCCGAGGGGCTGCTGGATGCCACCACCGGCTCGCTGAACTTCGAGGACCAGCGCACCATCAAGTTCCACGGCAGCTACCAGCAGGACGACCGCGACCTGCGCGACGAGCGCCGCCGGCAGAAACTGGAACCGGCGCACCAGTTCATGATCCGCATCCGTGCGCCGGGCGGCGTGTTCACGCCAAAGCAGTGGCTGGGGCTCGACGCCATCGCCACCACCTACGCCAGCCATTCGCTGCGCGTGACCACGCGGCAGACCTTCCAGATCCACGGCGTCATCAAGCGCGAGCTGAAGGCGACGATGCAGGCGATCAACGCGGCGGCGCTGGACACCATCTCCGCCTGCGGCGACGTCAACCGCAACGTGCTCGGCGCCAGCAATCCGCTGCAGTCGGCGCTGCACGCGCAGGTGCATGACTGGGCGCAGCGGCTGTCGCTGCACTTCAAGCCGGCCACCCGCGCCTACTACGAAATCTGGCTGGACGAGGAAAAGGTCGCCGAGAGCGGCGTCGAGCACGAACCGATCTACGGTGACGCCTACCTGCCGCGCAAGTTCAAGATCGCCGTGGCGGTGCCGCCGTACAACGACGTGGACGTGTTCGCCAATGACCTCGGGCTGGTGGCCATCGTCGACGACGCCGGCCAGCTTGCCGGCTTCAACGTCGCCATCGGCGGCAGCATGGGCGCCAGCCACGGCATCGCCGCGCACTACCCGCGCGTGGGCAACGTGATCGGCTTCGTCACCCCGGACCAGGTGTTCGCCATCGCCGAGGCGGCGGTGACCGTGCAGCGCGACCTCGGCGACCGCGAGGACCGCAAGCACGCGCGCTTCAAGTACACCATCGACGACCACGGTTCGGAGAAGATCGTGGCGATGATGGAAGAGCGCGCCGGCTTCGCCCTGCAGCCGGCGCGGCCATTCCATTTCGAGCACAACGGCGACCGCTTCGGCTGGGTCGAGGGCGAGAACGGCCTGTGGCACCTGACCCTGTCACTGCCCAGCGGGCGCATCGCCGATACCCCCGGCCGGCCGCTGCTGGCCGGGCTGCGCGAGATCGCCAAAGTGCACGAAGGCGAGTTCCGCATGACCTGCAACCAGAACGTCATCATCGCCGGCGTGCCGGCCGCGCAGCGCGCGCGGATCGACACACTGGTGGCGCAGCATGGGCTGGACCGCGAGAACAACGCGCCCACCGCGATCGCACGCAGCGCCGTGTCCTGCGTGGCCCTGCCCACCTGCGCGCTGGCGATGGCCGAAGCCGAGCGCTACCTGCCCGGCTTCCTCGCCGCGCTGGAACCGCTGCTGGACAAGCACGGCCTGCGCGAGGCGCCGATCCTGCTGCGCATCTCCGGCTGCCCCAACGGCTGCTCGCGGCCGTACCTGGCCGAGATCGCGCTGGTCGGCAAGGCAGTGGGCCGCTACAACCTGTTCCTCGGTGGCGACCACCGCGGCATGCGCATGAACACGCTGTACCGCGAAAACATCACCGAACCGCAGATCCTCGAAGCACTGGACCCGCTGCTCGGCCGCTATGCCGCCGGGCGCGAACCCGGCGAACGCTTCGGCGACTTCCTGCACCGCGCCGGCATCGTCGAACTGCCGCCCTACCCCACCAACCGTCAGGTTGCACTGGAACTGCACGCATGAGCGCCCTGTCCATTTCCTCCTTCGCCGATGCCGCTACCGGAACCGCCGCGCTGCCCGACGACCTGGCCGGGCCCAACGCGCAGCTGGAAACGATGGACGCCGGCCAGCGCGTGGACTGGGCCTTGCGGCACCTGCCCGGCACCCACGTGCTGTCTTCGAGCTTTGGCGCGCAATCGGCCGTGGCCCTGCACCTGCTGACCCGCCAGCGCGCGGACGTCCCGGTGATCCTGATCGACACCGGCTACCTGTTCCCGGAAACCTACCGCTTCGTCGACGAACTGACCGACCGGCTCGGCCTGAACCTGAAGGTGTACCGCCCGCTGGTCAGCCGCGCATGGATGGAGGCGCGCCACGGCCGGCTGTGGGAGCAGGGGCTGGTCGGCATCGAGCAGTACAACAACCTGCGCAAGGTCGAGCCGATGAAGCGCGCGCTGGAGGAACTGCAGGCCGGCACCTGGTTCACCGGCCTGCGCCGTGGCCAGTCGACCAGCCGCGCCGGCACGCCGATCCTGCAAAAGCGCGGCGAGCGCTGGAAGTTCAACCCGATCGCCGACTGGAACGACCGCGACGTATGGCAGTACCTCAAGCAGCACGACCTGCCCTACCACCCGTTGTGGGAACAGGGTTATGTTTCCATCGGCGATTACCACACCACCCGTCGCTGGGAGCCGGGCATGCGCGAGGAGGACACCCGCTTCTTCGGCCTGAAGCGCGAGTGCGGGCTGCACGAGGAAATCTGAAGGCAAGGAACGAGTGAAGAAAAACGAGAAACGAGTAAAAACAACCGCTCCCTCGCTTTGTCACCGCTCTCGTTCCTCTTTCCTCTCCATTCGTTCCTGCTTTACAGCCGGTAATCCAGCTTCAGCCAGAACGTCCTGCCCGGCTCGTTGATCCGCACCGGGTCGGCGGGGAAGCCGAAGTCGGCGCTGCCGGCCAGGTTCAGATGCTCGGCATAGGCACGGTCGAACAGGTTGTCGACGCGGGCATAGGCGTCCCATGTCCACCGGATATCGCTGGCAGCGCGACGCCTGGACATGGGACGCCTATGCCCGCGTCGTCGAACAGGTTGTCGACGCCGGCGCTGGCACGCAGGTGGTCGTTGATGCGGTAGGCGGCGTTGAGCGCGAAGGTGGCGAAGCCGGTGGTGGGGCCCAGATCGCGGGCGACGACGTTGCCCGCGTCCAGCGCCACCCGGTCCTGCCGGGCCACCACGCGCAGCAGCGCGCCGGCCGACCAGCGCTCACGCTCGTAGGCCGTGCTCAGGCGCGCTTCCAGCGGTGGCATCTGCGGCATCGCGCCGCCGTTGCTGCGGTTCTCGCCCCACGCATAAGCCAGCGTGCCGCCCAGCTTCCATGCCTCCTGCAGACGCCATTCCACGCCGGCCTCGGCACCGGCGATGCGCGCATCGACATTGGTCGCACGGGTGCTGTCACCCATCATGCCGCCGCTGGAATAGGTGAACAGGATGTAGTCCCGCACATAGCCGGCATAGGCCGACACCCAGGCGCTGCTGCGCTTGCCGCGGAACTGCGCGCCGACGTCCAGCTGCGTGGTCTTCTCCGGTTTCACCCCGGCGAAGGCGTTGGCGGCGCCGGCCGGGCCGGCATCGGCGGAGAACAGTTCCCAGTAGTCGGGCATGCGCTCGGCGTGGCCGAGGCCGGCATACCAGGTCCAGTCCCTGCCGTGGTCGCGCTCGTAGCGCAGGAAGCCGCTGCCGAGGTTTTCGCTGCGGGTCTGCCCGGCGGTCGGGTTGGGCATGGCCATCATGCCGCTGGTCCGGCGCAGGTCGGTGGCTTCGGCATGGTCGATGCGCAGGCCGCCGATCCAGCGCGCCGGCCGCTCTTCGCCCAGGGTCAATTCGGCAAATGCGCCGCGGCTGTCAAGATCGGCATCGCGCGTCCACGCCTTCTGCTGCCACATCCCGCGCATGCCGCTGCGCTTGCGGTGGCGGCTGTCCTGCGCGTCGATGCCGGCGACGACGGCCACGTCCTGCCAGCGCCATTCCGCGGCGATGCGTCCACCGCTGGTGCGCCGCTCCACGTTCGAGGCCATTGCCATCGGCATGCTGCCGTGCGGGTTGGGCTCGCGCAGGGTGTAGTTGTCCATCACGTGGTCGGCGGTGTTGGCGTACAGGTTGGCCTGCAGCGTGTCCCACGCGCCGGGCAGGTTGCCGCGCTCGAAACGCAGGCCATAGCTGCTGCGCTTGAACGCCGCGCCATCCATGCCGCGGCCGGCATAGCGCGACTCGCCATCGCCGGTGCCGGCGCTCAGCTCCAGCACGGTGTCGGCGTCGGGCGTCCAGCCGATGGCGGCATCGGCGTTCCACTTGCGCCAGCGCGAGGGCACCACGTCGCCGTTGCCGTCGCGGTAGTCGTCGGACTCGGAACGGTTGCCGTTCACCCGCACATAACCGGGAGTGCTGCCGAAGGTGGCGTCGAGCACCTGGTCATTGCGGTTGTTGGAGCCGGCCAACGCGCTGGCTTCCAGTTCCATGCCCGGCGCGCTGAAACGCGGGGTGTCGCGCTCGAAGCGCACCGTGCCGGCCGAGGCGCCGGCGCCCCAGCGCACGCTCTGCGGGCCCTTGATGACGGTGAGCCGGTCGAAGGTTTCCGGGGCGACGTAGGACAAGGGGTTGTCCATCCGCGACGGGCAGGCGCCCATCAGGTTGCCGTCGTTGGTGAGGATGTTCAGGCGCGAGCCGGACATGCCGCGCAGCACCGGGTCGCCATTGGTGCCGCCGTTGCGGATCGCCGAAAAGCCGGGGACGGTCTTCAGATAGTCGGCACCGTCGCTGGCCGGCACCGGCTGCCGCGGCAGGCTCGGGTCGGTGACCCATTGCAGCGGCGAGGACGGCGCGCTGGCGGTGACGACCACCGTTTCCAGGGTGATCGGGGAGCCCAGCGCGTCGGCATGGGCCGCGGCCGGGAACAGGGCAAGCAACAGGCAGGAGGACAGACATGCCGGTACGACCGGCTTGCGGGAGGAAGCGGGCAACATGGGATTCTCCGTGGGACACGGCCGCGCCACGCCATCAGGGGGCGTGCAGCATGCGGCAGGGAAGTCGTGGGGGTGTCGTCAGGAGAAACGTGGCGGCCCGCGGGCCAGGTGCGCGGACCAGCGCAGGCTTGCGGGAACATCGACCTGGCGCGGCGCAAACGGCGCCAGCCGGTACGGCAGTGGCGCCAGCACCAGCAGCAGCGCCATCCACGGCAGCAGGCGCATGGCCAGCACGCAGTATTCGCAGGCTTCGGCGTGGTTGGCGTGGGAGCCGGCGGACGCGTCGTGCCCATGTTCCGGCATCGATGGCGCATGGCCGGCGTGATCCATGCCGGGCATCGCATGCGACAGGTGTTCGGCCACCACCGCGACCATCGCCGCCGGTTGCGCCTGCAGTGCGCGGCTGACCAGCGGCGCAAGCACCATCAGCAGCACCGCCACCACGGCGAGCCGGGACATCCAACGGTGCAGGGGCAGTGAACGGATCACGCCGCGATTTTAAGCTGCCGCCCCATTCACCCACCTGCGACACATCGCCGCAGCGGGAGGCCAGGAACGGATGGAGAACAACGGGGAAACGGGACAAGGAAGAAGCAGGAACATCGCGCAAGCACTTCAATCCACAGCGTTTTCTTCCACTCGTTGCCGGCTTCAACTGGTGATGGTCTGGGTCAGTTCTTCCCAGCTCGGCGGCGGCGGCCAGCCGGCTTCTTGATTTCCGTCAAGTACCCGGCGCAGGTCGCGCTTGTCGATCTGCGGGGCGAGCACGTGCACCAGTTCCAGCGCGTAGTCGCGCAGCACGCGCTCGCGCGGCAGCACTGCCCAGGCGATGCACTCGGGCACGGCGTCCGGCGCCGGCCATGCGCGCAGGTCGGCATCGTTGCTGTTGACCGCCATTTCCGCCAGCAGGCCCACGCCCAGGCCGGTGCGCACGTAGGTCTTGATCAGGTCGGCGTCGAGCGCGGTCAGGGCCAGGTCCGGTTCCAGCCGCTTGGCGGCGAAGGCGCGGCGCAACGAGGAGTTGGGACGGGTGGAGGATTCGTAGCTGATCAGCGGGTGCGCGGCCAGCGCGGCCATGTCCGGCACCTTGCCGGCGCGGTCGAGCGGGTGGCCCTTGGGCACCACCACCAGCCGCCGCCAGCGGTACAGCGGCACGGCGATGCCGGTGGTCGGCTCGCTGCCGGCGGTGCTGACGATGGCCATGTCGGCGTCGCCCTGGCCGAGCAGGTCCAGTGCGTCGCTTTCGGCGGCCTGCTGCAGGTGCACGCTGACCTGCGGGTAGGCCTGCTTGATCCGCGCCACCGCCGGCGGCAGCACGAAGCGTGCCTGGGTGTGGGTGGTGGTCAGCACCAGCTGGCCGTGGCTCTCGCGGCGCTGGTTGGCGGCATAGGTGCGGATGTTGTTGGCCTCGGCCAGCACCGCACGGGCGCGGCCGATGACTTCCTCGCCGGCCGGCGTCACCGATTCCAGACTGCGGCCCTTGCGCACGAACAGCAGGAAGCCCAACTCGTCCTCCAGCTGCTTGAGCTGCTTGGACAGCCCCGGCTGGGTGGCGTGCACGCGGGTGGCCGCCAGCGTGATGTTCAGCTCGGCGTCGGCAATGGCGACCAGGTAGCGCAGTTGGGTGAGGGTCATCGCAGGGTCGGGGACAAGGCCGCTCGGAAAGAAGGATGAATGTAGGCCAGATCGCCTCCATTACTTATAACCGAAAGGAATCTGCAAGGCGGCGCAAGTCATTTCCGGGCATTCCGGTGCGGGGCTACGGTCATCGTCCCTTTCGTCCCCCCCTTCCCTTGCTGCCTTGAACGCCCCCCTGTTTCCGCTGTTTGCCGATCTGAACGGCCGTGCCGTGCTGGTGGTCGGCGGAGGGGCGGTGGCTGCACGCAAGGTCGAGGCATTGCTGCATGCCGGCGCAAAACCGCGGGTGGGTGCACCGGAACTGGCGCCGGCGCTGCACACGCTGGCCGACGCCGGGCGCATCGAATGGCTGCATGGGCGCTTCACCCCGGAATGGTTGGCCGAGGACATCTGGCTGGTGGTCGCCGCCACCGACGACGCCGCGGTCAACCAGGCCACCGCCAGCGCCGCCGAAGAACAGCGGCTGTTCGTCAACGTGGTCGACGACGCCCAGCTGTCGCGCTTCCACCTGCCGGCGGTGGTCGAGCGCGGGCCGCTGCAGATCGCCATTTCCAGCGGCGGTGGTGCGCCGATGGTGGCGCGCCACGTGCGCCGCCGGATCGAGGAACTGTTCGACGACAGCTGGGGCCGGCTGACCGAACTGCTCGGCCGCAAGCGCGCCCACATCCGCGCCCGCTTCCCCGATACCGCCGCGCGCCGCCGCTTCTTCGACCGCCTGCTCGAAGGCCCGCTGCCAGGCCTGCTGCGCCGCGGCCAGCACGCCGCGGCCGATGACACCCTGCGCCACGCGCTGGCCGGCGAAGCCCCTGCCGCCACCGGCTCGGTGGTGCTGGTCGGCGCCGGCTCCGGCGACCCCGGCCTGCTGACGCTGGCCGCGCTGCGCGCATTGAACCAGGCCGACGTGATCCTGCACGACCGGCTGGTCAGCGCACAGGTGCTGCAACTGGCACGGCGCGACGCCGAGCGCATCGAGGTCGGCAAGTCCGCGCGCGGCCACAGCACGCGGCAGGAGGACATCCACGCGCTGATGCTGGAACACGCCCGCGCCGGCAGGCGCGTGGTGCGGCTCAAGGGCGGCGACGCCTTCGTGTTCGGCCGCGGCGGCGAGGAACTGCAGTTCCTGCGCGCGCACGGCATTCCCTATGAAGTGGTGCCCGGCATCACCGCCGCGCTGGCCTGCGCCGCCCATGCCGGCATCCCGCTGACCCACCGCGACCACGCCCAGCAACTGCGGCTGGTCACCGCGCACTGCCGGGATTCGCTGGACACGCTGGACTGGCCGGCGCTGGCCGCACCACGGCAGACGCTGGTGTTCTACATGGGCGTGGCCGCGCTGGCGCACATCCGCACGCAGCTGCTCGACGCCGGCCTGCCCGCCGCCACGCCGTTCGCACTGGTGGAAAACGGTTCGCGCGCAAAGCAGCGCGTGGTCACCGGGCAGCTGCGGCAACTGGCCGAAGCGGCCGAACACCACCGGGTGCAATCACCGGCGCTGCTGGTCGTCGGCGACGTGGCCGCGCTGGCCGATGAACTGCACTGGTTCGGCGACGCCCCGCTGCACGCGGCCGCCCCCTCACTTTCCGCATCCACGACGACGCCGACACTGGCCGACGCCGCCTGATCCCATCCCCAGGAGAACTTCATGGCCATCTACAACAGCATCCTCGACACCATCGGCAACACTCCGATCATCAAGCTCAACCGGCTGGCCCCGGCCGGCGTGGACGTGTACGTCAAGGCCGAGTCCTTCAACCCCGGCAGCTCGGTCAAGGACCGCCTGGCGCTGGCGATCGTGCTCGACGCCGAGCAGCGCGGCCTGATCAAGCCCGGCGACACCATCGTCGAGGCCACCTCCGGCAATACCGGCGTGGCGCTGGCGATGGTCGCCGCCGCACGCGGCTACAAGTTCGTCGCGGTGATGACCGAGACCTTCTCGATCGAACGCCGCAAGGCGATGCGCGCCTATGGCGCCAAGGTCATCCTGACCCCGGCCGCCGCGCGCGGCACCGGCATGGTGGAGAAGGCGAAGGAACTGGCCGACAAGCACGGCTGGTTCCTGGCCAGCCAGTTCGCCAACCCGGCCAACCCCGCCTACCACCGCAACACCACCGCCGCCGAAATCCTGCGCGACTTCGCCGGCAAGCGCCTGGACTTCTTCGTCAGCGGCTGGGGCACCGGCGGCACCCTCACCGGCGTCGGTGAAGTGCTGAAGGTCGCGCGCCCGGATACCCGCATCATCGCCACCGAACCAGCCGGCGCCGCGCTGCTCAAGGGCGACGAATGGAAGCCGCACAAGATCCAGGGCTGGACCCCGGACTTCGTGCCGGAAGTGCTCAACCGCGCCGCCTACGACGAACTGCGTTCGGTGCAGGACGAGCGCGCCATCGAGACCTCGCGCCGGCTGGCCGCCGAGGAAGGCATCTTCGTCGGCATCTCCGCCGGCGCCACCGCCGCCACCGCACTGGAGCTGGCTGCCGGCGCCGCGGCCGGCTCGGTGATCCTGGCGATGCTGCCCGATACCGGCGAGCGCTACTTCTCCACCCCGCTGTTCGCCGATGTCAACGAAGGCTCCGATGACGACTGGCTGGCCGGCCTGCCGTAAGCCAAAGCCTCGGCCACCGGGGATTTCCCGGCCGGCTGCACCGTGACCGGGGGACGCCCCGGCCATTCCCTGCATCTTCCGCTGCACCCCCTGTTCCTCCCCCGGTACGAAGGCCGCCCCGCGCGGCCTTCGTGCTGTCCGCCGTGCGGAAATCCGTGCGTGCCGGCACCGCCTTCCGTCGCAGTTGCCGAGACCCGGAGCAGACAGACTTGCCGCCCCCGAAGGGCACCCCTGCCCTCACGCTCCAGTCACCCCACCGCACGGGAAGATCACCACCATGAACATCGACATCCGGCAAGGCGACATCACCACCCTGGCCGTGGACGCCATCGTCAACGCCGCCAACGAAAGCCTGCTCGGCGGCGGCGGTGTCGACGGCGCCATCCACTGCGCCGCCGGGCCGGACCTGCTGGCCGAATGCGCGCGCCTGCCGGAACTGCGCCCGGGCGTGCGTTGCCCCACCGGCGAGGTGCGCGCCACCGCCGGCCACGCGCTGCCCGCGCGCCACGTGTTCCACACCGTTGGCCCGGTCTGGCACGGCGGCGGCCGCGACGAGGCCGCGTTGCTGGCCAACTGCTACTGGAATTCGCTGCAACTGGCCGAACGGATGCAGTTGGAGTCGATCGCCTTCCCGGCGATCAGCTGCGGCGCCTACGGCTACCCGCTGCACCAGGCTGCCAGCATCGCCGTCACCGAAACCGTCACTTGGCGCAGGAGCCACGCACGCTCGCTGCAGATCATCCTGGTGGCCTGGAACACCGCCACCTTCAAGGCCTACCAGCAAGCACTGGCAGTGGCCGGGCAGGCCGATGCAGCAGGAACGGCCACGCCACCGGGATTCGCCGCGGCGCACTGAAGCGGCGGCTTTCTCCCACGCTGAAAATGGAAACGCCGGCTCAAGGCCGGCGTTTCCACGATCAGCACCGGCAGTCGGCGATCAGCCCTCCCACTTGCCCAGTGCGGCCAAGCCATTCTCCCGGGCGCGCTCGTACACGGTCTTCTGTGCGGCGTCGTAATTGCCCTTCATGTCCTTGGCCCACAGCTTCAGCGCGGCCTGCTGCATCGCGCGGCCGTAGGAGAAGCTCAGCGGCCATGGCAGCTTGTCGAGCTGGTTCATGGCGTTCAGGTGCGCGGTGGACTGCTCGTCGCTCTGCCCGCCGGACAGGAACACCACGCCCGGCAGGATCGCCGGCACGGTGCTCTTCAGGCACATCACCGTGGCTTCGGCCACTTCCTCGACGTCGGCCTGCTCGTCGCAGTCCTTGCCGGAGATGACCATCGAGGCCTTCAGGATGGTGCCTTCCAGCAGGATGTTCTGCTGGTACAGCGCGTCGAACAGCGAGCGCAGCGTGGCTTCGGTGACTTCGTAGCAGGTCTCGATGTCGTGGTCGCCATCCATGATCACTTCCGGCTCGACCATCGGCACCAGGCCGCATTCCTGGCACAGCGCGGCATAGCGGGCCAGCGCGTGCGCGTTGGATTCGATGCAGGTGCCCGACGGGATGCTCTCGCCGATGTTGATCACCGCACGCCACTTGGCGAAGCGCGCGCCGAGCTTGTAGTACTCCTGCAGGCGCTCGCGCAGGCCGTCCAGACCCTCGGTGACCAGCTCGCCCGGGCAGCCGGCCAGCGGGTGCGCGCCCTTGTCCACCTTGATGCCCGGGATCATGCCGTGGTCGGCCATGTACTTGGCGAACGGCACGCCGTCGCGGGTTTTCTGGCGGATGGTTTCGTCGTACAGGATCGCGCCGGAGATGTGCTCGTTGAGCTTGGGCGTGGTCAGCAGCAGCTCGCGGTAGGCGCGGCGGTTCTCTTCGGTGTTCTCGATGCCGACGCTGGCAAAGCGCTTGGCGATGGTGCCGGTGGATTCGTCGATGGCGATGATGCCCTTGCCCGGGGCGACCATTGCCTGTGCGGTTTCAGCCAGCAGTTCGATGCTCATGAAGTTCCTGTCACGGGGTGCGGAGAAACGCGGATTATAGCCCGCACCCGTCGTGGACCAGCCGTGAGGCTGGCCTGGAAACGCTTACAACCTGTCCACCCGAGACAGGATTTGTCTTCTCCACCCTTCAGCCATGCCAACCACCGGTCGCGAGCAGGCCGCGCCCCTGCGTGGCCTGCAGCTGCGTGCGCCGTTACAGCTCGCCCAGGCCGTTGGCGTGGCCGTCGCTGCCCACCTCCAGCAACCGCAGGGTGTTGGTGGCGCCGTGGGTTTCCATGTGTTCGCCGCTGGTGAACACCACGCGGTCACCGACCTCCAGCAGGCCGGCCTCGACCAGCAGGCGGATGCTGCCGCGCGCGGCCTCGCGCGGGGTGAAACCGCGGCTGTCGAAGTTGATCGGGAACACGTCGCGCATCAGCGCCATGCGCCGGCGCGCACTGTCATGGCGGGTCACCGCGAACACCGGCGCCTTGGCGCGGAAGCGCGACAGGTAGCGTGCGGTGCCGCCGGACTCGGTCATCGCCACGATCGCGCGCACACCCACGTGCTGGGACAGGAACATGGTCGCCATCGCGATGGCCTGATCGGCGCGCTCCAGGTTGCGTGGCGAGGCATTGAAATCAGTGTCGATCTGGAACTGGCGTTCGGCGCCGAGGCAGATGCGTGCCATCGCCTCGACCGCCTTCACCGGCCACGCGCCGGCGGCGGTTTCGGCCGACAGCATCACCGCGTCGGTGCCGTCGATGACCGAATTGGCCACGTCCAGCACCTCGGCGCGGGTCGGGATCGGGCTTTCGACCATAGACTGCAGCATTTGCGTGGCGGTGATGACCACCTTGTTGTGCGCCAGCGCGGCCTTGATGATCTTCTTCTGCAGGCCCGGCAGTTCGGCGTCGCCGATCTCCACGCCGAGGTCGCCGCGCGCGACCATCACCACGTCGCTGGCCTCGACGATCTCCTCCAGATTTTCGATGGCCTCGGTGCGCTCGATCTTCGACACCAGCGCCGCGTCGCAACCGTGCTGGCGGGCGACGGCACGGGCGTCGTGCATGTCCTGCGCGTTGCGGCAGAACGAGACGGCGATGAAGTCCACGCCGATCTTGGCGACGATGCCGATCAGTTCCTTGTCGCGCTCGGTCAGCGCACCCAGCGACAGGCCGCCGCCCTGCTTGTTCAGGCCCTTGCGGTCGGACAGCACGCCGTCGTTGAGCACGGTGTTGACGATGCGCTCGCCCTGCACTTCGACCACCTGCAGCTGCATCAGGCCGTCGTCGAGCAGCAGCACGTCGCCAGAAGCCACGTCCTGCGGCAGGCCCAGGTAGCTCACGCCGACCTGGGTGGCATCGCCCGGCGCGGCGTTGGCGTCGGCGATCAGGTCGAAGCGGTCGCCGGCCTTGAGCTGCACCCTGCCTTCGGCGAAGCGCTCGATGCGGATCTTCGGCCCCGGCAGGTCGGCGAGGATGCCCACCTCCACACCCACCCGCTGCGCGGCGGCACGCACTTCGGCGGCGCGCTTGGCCTGGCCGGAGGGATCACCGTGGGAGAAGTTCAGGCGCACCACGTTGACGCCGGCGCGGAACAGATCATCCAGCACCCCGGGAGCGTCGGTCGCCGGGCCGAGGGTGGCGAGGATCTTGGTGCGGCGCTGGCGTTCGGTCATGGCGTGCTGTCTCCGTATGGAACCGGCGAAAGTAGCACATCCGTTGCATGACAACGATGTCGCATACGATTTCAGAAGACACCATCGATGCTGTCCGGGAGACAGTGCGGACAAGCCATCCGGACAGTGTCTCGACAAGACAATCAGGTCGGGACTGCGCCCGTGACCTTCATGCACACGAACACCGGGCGTCGGGGCGTGACCCCGTCACCCCTTACCGATCAGGCCGACAGCAGCCCCTGCAGTTCCCGCGGCGTCCCGGCCAGCACGTCGGCACCGGCCGCCTGCAATTCCTCGCGGCCGCCGAAGCCCCACAGCACACCTACGTTGCGCATGCCGTGGTGGCGTGCGCCCTCGATGTCCATGTGCCGGTCGCCGATCATCCGGCACCGGGCCGGCGCCAGCGACAGCCGGCGCAGCGCTTCGGCAATCAGCTCCGGCTTGTGGCTGCGCACGCCATCGGCGGTGGCGCCGATGACGTCCTCGAAGCAACCACCGAACGGCAGGTGCTCGACGATGCGCCTTGCATGCGGTTCGTTCTTCGCTGTCACCACCGCCAGCCGGTGGCCGGCCGCGTGCAGGCCCTGCACCACCTCGCCGATGCCGGCGTAGACCTCGTGTTCCTGCCAGCCGAGCACGTCGAAACGCTCGCGGTACAGCTCCACCGCCTGCTCCACCCGCGCGGCATCGCCGAACACCGGGGCGAAGCTGGTGCGCAACGAGGGGCCGATCCACTTGCGCAGTTCGTCCATCGCCGGCACCGGCTGCCGCAGCGTCTCCAGCGCGTAGGCCACGCAGCTCGTGATCCCGACGGCCGAGTCGATCAGGGTGCCGTCGAGATCGAAGAAAAAGACCTCGCGACTCACGAGCCGCGGGCCTCCAGCGCGGCCACCGCCGGCAAGGTCTTGCCCTCCAGGAATTCCAGGAACGCGCCACCGCCGGTGGAGATGTAGCTCACTTCATCGGCGATGCCGTACTTGTCCACCGCCGCCAGCGTGTCGCCGCCGCCGGCGATCGAGAATGCCCTGGCGCTTGCGATCGCGCGTGCCAGCGCTTCGGTGCCCTTGCCGAAGGCGTCGAACTCGAACACGCCGACCGGGCCGTTCCAGACCACGGTGCCGGCATTGGCGATCAGCCCGGCATAACGCGCGGCGGTGGCCGGGCCGATGTCGAGGATCATGTCGTCGGCGGCCACTTCGCCCACCGGCTTGACCGTGGCCGGCGCGTCGGCGGCGAACGCCGGGGCCACCACCACGTCGCTCGGCAGCGGGATTTCAGCACCGCGCGCCTTGGCATCGGCATCGATCTTGCGCGCGGTGTCGAGCAGGTCGTTCTCGACCAGCGACTTGCCCACGCCGTGGCCTTCGGCGGCGATGAAGGTGTTGGCGATGCCGCCGCCGACGATCAACTGGTCCACCTTGCCGACCAGGCTGGACAGCAGTTCCAGCTTGGTGCTGACCTTGGAGCCGGCGACGATCGCCAGCAGCGGCCGCGCCGGGTTGGCCAGCGCCTTGTCCAGCGCATCCAGCTCGGCCATCAGCAGCGGGCCGCCGGCGGCGACCGGGGCGAAGCGGATCACGCCGTGGGTCGAGGCCTGCGCGCGGTGCGCGGTGCCGAAGGCGTCCATCACGAACACGTCGCACAGCGCGGCGTACTTCTTCGACAGGGTTTCGTCGTCAGCCTTCTCGCCGACGTTCATGCGGCAGTTTTCCAGCAGCACGATCTGGCCTGGCGCGACATCGACGCCGTCCACCCAGTCCTCGACCAGCGGCACGTCCACACCCAGCAGCTCGGACAGGCGTGCGGCCACCGGGGCCAGCGAATCGGCCTCGCTCCACACACCTTCCTTCGGGCGGCCCAGGTGCGAGGTGACCATCACCGCCGCGCCCTTTTCCAGCGCCAGCTTCAGCGTCGGCAACGACGCGGTGATGCGCTGCTCGGAAGTGATGCGGCCATTGTCGATGGGGACGTTGAGGTCTTGCCGGATCAGGACACGCTTGCCGGAAAGGTCAAGGTCGGTCATGCGAACGATGGACATGGCAGCACGGCTCCGCGAAGGTAGGGGACCACGATTCTCGCCCGCGCCGCCAGCGCGGGCAAACCGGAAGCGCCGACCATGCCGCCCTTGCCCCAGCCCGAACTGCGCAGCACACGATTGCGCCTGCGCGAAGTGCGCAACGACGACGCGCCGGCGCTGTACGCCATCCACTCCGACCCACGGGTGATGCGTTACTGGAGCCACCCGGCATGGACGGAGCCGGCGCAGGCCGAGCGCAAGGTGGCCGACATCCAGCGCCAGCGCCGCGAGCAGGACATCCTCGTCTGGGCGATTGCCGATACCGGCGATGACCACCTGATCGGCACCAGCGCCGTGTTCGCCATCGACCTGACGCAAGGCCGCGCCGAAATCGGCTACAGCCTGCACCGCAGCTGGCATGGGCGCGGGCTGGCCAGCGAGGCGCTGCGGCTGATCCTGCGCCACCTGTTCGACGAACTGGAGTTGCGCCGGATCGAAGCCGACGCCGATCCGCGCAACGAGGCGTCATGGCGGCTGCTTGAGAGGCTGGGCTTCGTCCGCGAGGGACTGTTGCGCGAGCGCTGGCACGTCAATGGCGAAATCTGCGATACCGCGCTTTACGGCTTGCTGCGACGGGATTTCATCGACTGATTGCGCCCTCGGCGAGTGCCGACCGTTGGTTGGCGCCTCAATCAGCTCGCGAAGGACTGCACAGGGGATTCAGCGACGAAGGACTCATCGACGAACCGCAGGAGCGCACCCGATTCAAACATTTGCAGAGGGTGTGCTTCGCAACAAACTCACCGCAAACCCAGCCACTACCAGCGCACCGGCTACCAGCACCGCCCACAGCACCAGGTTCTTCCAGTCGCGCGGTGCCGGCGCGGGCCGGTAGGCGACATCGCCGGCGCGCTGCACGCCGGCACCAAGGCTGGCAACCGCCGGCTGCCACTGCGCGCCGTTACGCTCACGCAGCGCGGCCAGCATCGGATCGAGTGCGGCCGGACCTTCCGTGACATTGGCGCTGCCAGCCACCAGCAGGTACGGTGCGCGCCCCTGCGCCAGGAACACCACGCTGCCAGGGCGATAGCCCAGCCGCAGCGCCGGGGCCGAGGGCGGCAGCGCGCCCGGTTCGGCCTGCAACCGCCACTGGCGGTCGGCCACCGAGCCGGGGATTTCCAGCGGCGCCGAGCGTTGCTGTCCGCCGGCCTCGCCCAGGCTCCAGGTATTCCAGCCACGGGCCAGCACCCGCCAGGCCGGGGCTTCGCCATCGGCTGCCGCGCGGTCATCGTCACGACTGGACACGGTCCAGCCCATCGCGCTGTTGGCCGGCAGAGCCACGTCCAGCCGCTGCACCGGGAAACGCCCCTGCAGGCGATACAGGTAGCCGTCCTTACCATTGCCACCGGCCTCGGCCTGCAGTTCCTGCCACTGCCAGTCGACGTTGTCGACCGCATCGTCCATTTCGCCGGTGATACCGCGCAGGCGTGGTGCGCCATTGCGTTGCAGCGGCACCAGCCGCAGGTAGCGCAGCGATGTTGCCACCTCGATGCGATTGCTGCGCAGTTCGTGCTCCCGGTTGCGCAGCTGCACCAGCCGCACCTGCGGGTCCAGCACCTGCCAGCCGCGCAGGTCGTCGCTGGCCTCCAGCCGGTAGCCCAGGTCCAGCGTCGCGCCGGCATCGTCCCATTCCACGTCCAGCGCGCGCAGTTTGCCGGCGTCGTTGCCCAGGTCGAGCAGCCACGCCGGGTCCGCGGCGGCCGCCGCGTTGGTGGCCGCCACCGCGTTGCGGATCGACACTACCCTGCCACCGGCATCGCGCTGCACCACCACGCTCAGGTCGTCGCCGCCGGCAACCGTTGCCGGCGGCAGCGCGAACCATTGCAGCGGCTGCCTGCGCAGCGGCCCCGGCAACGGCGTCGCCGCCTCGGCGACGCCGTTGCCGGCGCGGTCGATCTGCCAGTACAGGCCCGATAGTGGCAGATCGACCGCGCCGGCAACGGCGTCGCCGCCGCGTACACCGCGCTGGGCACCGGCTTGCCGTCGGCATCGAGCACGCGCACGTCACGCAGGTCGCGCCAATGCGCGGCCTGGTGCACCGAGGCATCCAGCGGCACGCGGTAGGCCCCGGCATCGGGCTGCGACAGCTGCAACGGCCATTGCCGGGCGAAATCGGTGCCGGCCTGTGCACTCAACGGCAGCAGGGCCAGCACGAGCAGGCGCTTGATCATGCGGAAGTCTCCTCGTTGTCCACGGTCGCCGGCGCCCGCCGCGGCGGCGCCGGGGCCAGCCAGCCGACCAGCGTGCACAGCAGGCCATAGGCAATGAACGCACCGATGCCGAGCAGGTCGCCCAGGTTGCCGCGGTCGATCAGCAGCAGCTTGGCCAGCACCACGCCCATCAGGATCGCGCCGGCCAACCACAGCCCCCACTGCCCGCGCCGCGAGCCGGTCACCCAGCCCAGCACGCCGAGCAGGCTCCACACCACGGTCAGGCTGGTCTGCGCGAGGCGGGTATCGAGCAGACCTTCGTTCCACGGCTCGCCGCCCCAATGGTGCACGGCACGCAGTGTCATCACCGTTACCAGCACCAGCGCGGCCAGTGCCGCCCCCACCCACAGCCACGGCGGCGTGTGTTCGTCCCGGCCCCGCCACAGGCGCATCGCGGCCAGCACCAGCACCGCCACCTGCACCAGTTCCAGCGGATTGAGCAGGGCGACCCACGGCAACGGCGCCGCGGCCGCGGGATTGTCCAGCGACAGCAGCCACCACATGCCCAGTACCGCGAACACAGTTGCCTGCATCGCCGTGCGGTAGCGGTCGAACGCATCGCCCAGCGGTTGCGCCAGCCAATGCCAGCGGCGCATGGACAACCACGCCAGCAACAGCCACGGCAGCGCCAGCAGCATGCCGACCCAACCACCGGCCAGTTCGAAATGGCGGCCGACATGCCAGGCCAGCAGCGAGAACACCGTCGGCCACAGCAGCCACCATGCCAGCTGCGCCAGCCCGGCGACGGCATTGCCGGCCACGCGCAGGCACAGCAGGCTGCGCACGCCCAGCACCGCGAACAACAGCCACGCCCATGCGCCGATCCCGGCAAACGGCTGGCCGTCCCGGGCCACCTGCATGAACGCCAACGGGAATGCCAGCAACAAGCCGCCCAGCGTGGTCAGCGACAAGGCCAGCGCCGGCCGGCGCCGGTGTACTTCGGCCGCCAGCCAGCCAGTCACACCCGGCAGCAGCAACAGCCCGTGCAAACGGCTGTCCGGTTCGATGAAGCGCTCGATTTCGGTGGCGACGTTGCCCAGCCACCACGCCAAGCCCCAGCCATAGGCCACCACCGCCAGCGGCACGTTGCCGGCATTGCGGTACAGCCATGCGCTGACGAAGCCGGCCAAGGCGATCAGCAGCGCGCCCGAGAACGCGGCGCCGGCCTTGGCCACCTGCTTGAACAGGATGTCCACCACGCCGAAGGCGATCAGCAGCGCGCCCATGAACACCGCATTGGCCACGGCCACCGCGCCACCGTGCATGCCGGCAACGCCTATCGCGAAAGCGAACGCCGCCGCCAGTTGCAGGCCGATGCCGGTCCAGCGCGCCAGCCGGCGCTGCTGCATCAACCCCAGCCACACCAGCCCGGCGCCTTCCAGCGCGAACACCGAGGCGGTGACCCTGGCCGACAGCGCCAGCGGCACCGCCAGCGTGGCGAAGCCCACCGCCAGGATCGCGTAACCCTGCGCCAGCAGGTGCAGGCGTTCGCGTCGCAGCAGCAGGCGTGCCAGCACCGCGTACAACGCGGCCACGCCCAGCGCGCACAACGCCAGCGGCATGCGCTCGCCCTGCAACAGCCCGGCCTGCAGCGAGAACGCCACCAGCGGCGTGCCGAACAGCAGGCAGCCGTCGATGCGCGCGCTACCCTCCGTCGCCGCCTTGCGCGCATACAGCAGCGGCAGCAGCAGATAGAAGACGAAGAACAGCAGCAGGAACGGCTCGGTGCTGGCGAAATGGGCCGGCTCGTAATCCAGCACGCCCCATGCGGTACCGATGCCCCAGGTGAAGACGAAGCCGAGCAGGTTGAGGACGCGCCACGGCCGCACCCACGCAATCGCGAAGATGCCGGCGTTGAGCACCGCGTAATACGAGAACAGGCCGACGTGGTTGCCGCTGCCGTCGGACAGCCAGATCGGCGCCATGAACCCGGCCAGCACGCCGAGGATGGCCAGCGTGCGCGACTCCTGCAGCACCGCCATCACGCACAGCCCGGCGATCAGTACCACGCTGATCGCGAACGCCGGCAGCGCGTCGATCATGCCGTGGTTCTTGAACGCGGCGAACACCACCAGCAGCAGGATGCCGATCATGCCGCCCTGCACGGCCAGCGCGAAGCTGCGGTGGCTTTCGCGCCTGCGCCAGGCGAACACCAGCCCGGCCAGTGCCGCGGCGCTGATGCCGGCCAGGCGCAATTCCATCGGCACGGTCAACCAGCCCGCGTCGCTGGCGTATTTCAGCAACGCCGCCACGCCGGCCAGCATCACCAGCATGCCGACCTTGATCGGCACGTTGCCGGAAGTGAACCAGTGCTTGATGCGCTCGACGCCGCGCTCGACGAAATTCGGCTCCGGCGGTTCCGGTGGCGTCCATGCCGCCCGTTGCCGGTATTCCGGCTCGGCACGGGCCACGGCGGGACGGGCTGGGCGCTCCGGCAACGGAGGCAATGGCGGCGGTGGCGCCACCGCCGCGGGTGCGGGCATTTCCGGCGCCGGCACGGCCGGCCCGGCGTCCTCCATGACCACCACCGGCTCGACCACGGCGGCAGCCCGTGGCGAAACCGCCGCGGTGGCTTCCGACTCCCCGGCCCGATGCGCGAACGCCTCTTCCAGCGCCGCCACCCGCCGCTTCAGCGCGGACACCGATACCAGCGCCATGACCAGCAGCACCGGCACCGCCAGCAGCAGGGCCACCGCCAGCAAACCCAGGACCACCCACATCTCGTCCATTCCTCGTCCTTGTCCCCGCGGGGTGCCGCACATCGTTGACGGCATGCCCCGGAAACGCAAGACGGATGCGCCCGCCAACGCACCGGAACGGCACCGGGCGTCAGGCGCGGCCGGAAGCGGGGCAACGGGCAAGGATGCAGGGCTTTCCCCGGCACGATTGCACCCCGGATAAAACGAGAATAGCTTTCATTTACAATCCACCGCTTGCCAACTTTCATCCTGCCGAGAGTCCCGTGCCGCACGCTTCCGCCGCGCCAACCGGTTGCACCCCCGCGCCCACGCCTGTTCGGCCCGCCCGATGACGGCCGCCATGACCCCGCACCGCCCGACCCGCTGGTATCGCCTGAACCTGTGGCTGCACCGCTGGTGCAGCCTGGTGGCGACGCTGCCGTTCCTGATCCTGTGCCTGACCGGCACCGTGCTGATCTTCCACGAGGAACTCGACGCGGCGATGGGCGTGGTGCCGGCCAGCGTGGACGACGCGCGCCAACAGATGCCGCTGCAGGCCTCCATCGACGGGGTACTGGCAGCCAACCCCGGCGAGCGCGTGGCCAGCATCGGCATCGACCCCAAGGAACACCCCGGCCTGTTGCTGCTGGTGACGGTACCGACACAGGCGCACAGGTTCGAGGACATGAAGCTGCGCTTCACCGAACTGGCCACCGCGCTGCCGACCCAGCACGCCTTCGACCCCACGTCCACCCTCACCGGCTTCCTGCTGGAACTGCATGCGCAGTGGTTCCTCGGCATGCCGGGCGAGCTGATCGGCGCGTTGATCGCCTTGCTGGTGCTGGTTTCGCTGTTGTCGGGCGTGGTGGTCTACTGGCCCTACGTGAAGAAGGTCGCGCTCGGCCTGCTGCGGCGCGGGCGTGGACCACGCCTGCGCCAGCTCGACCTGCACAACCTGATCGGCGTGATCGTGCTGGGCTGGGCGCTGGCGGTCAGCCTGACCGGGTTCCTGCTCGGCTTCGGCACCGTCGCCACCAGCGCATGGTCGTACACCGCCTTCGCCGAACTGCGCGGGCAGCACGACGACGCGGCGGTCGATGCGCGCCGGCCGCCGGTGGACGTGGACACGGCGATGGCGGCGCTGCAGCGGCAGCTTCCGCCGGACTGGCACATCACCTCGCTGATCTTCCCCGACACCGAGTTCTCCACCCGGCACCACTACACCGCGCTGGCGGTCGGCCCTAGCGGGCTGGAAGAGCGCCTGTACCGCGTCGGGCTGGTCGATGCCGGCAGCGGCGAGGTCGCCAAGCTGACCGAAATGCCCGGCTACATGAAGGCCATCGTGCTGTCGCGTCCGCTGCACTTCGGCGACTACGGCGGCCTGCCGCTGAAGATCCTGTGGACGCTGTGCACGTGGCTGACGCTGTTCATCACCGCCAACGGCGCATGGCTGTGGTGGGACCGGCGCCGCAGGCGCAAGGCGGGTGCGCGGTGACCGGCGCGCGCGCGATGTGGCAGGTGGTGGCGCTGGCGGCGGTATCCGTTGCCGGCATCGTCGGCATGCTGCTGGCCGAAGGCGGCTGGGACGGGCTGTTCTTCGCGATGACGGCGCTGCCGCTGGCAGCCGGCCTGTGGTTCCGGCACCGCGCCGGGCGCGCCCCGCGCGGTTGACCCTTCGAGATTGCGGACACAAGAAAGGGCGCCATCGGCGCCCTTTCTTCGTCATGCACCGGCGCGGATCAGGCCGCGACCACGCGCACCATTTCCAGGCACTTGTTGGAGTAGCGTTCGAGAAGCCCCACTCGTTGTCGTACCAGCTCACCAGCTTGACGAAGGTGGAATCCAGCGCGATGCCGGCGTCGGCGTCGAACACCGAGGTGTGGGTCTCGCCGCGGAAATCGGTGGCGACGACCTTGTCCTCGGTGTAGGCCAGCACGCCCTTCAGCGCGCCCTCGCTCTGCGCCTTCACCTCGGCGCAGATCTCGGCGTAGGTGGCCGGCTTTTCCAGCTCGCAGGTCAGGTCGACCACCGACACGTCCGAGGTCGGCACGCGGAAGCTCATGCCGGTGAGCTTCTTGTTGAGCTCCGGGATCACCACGCCGACGGCCTTGGCCGCGCCGGTGCTGGACGGGATGATGTTTTCGAGGATGCCGCGGCCGCCGCGCCAGTCCTTGTTGGACGGGCCATCGACGGTCTTCTGGGTGGCGGTGGCGGCGTGCACGGTGGTCATCAGGCCGCGCTTGATGCCCCACTTGTCGTTGATCACCTTGGCCAGCGGCGCCAGGCAGTTGGTGGTGCACGAGGCGTCCGACACGGTCATCTCGAACGCCTCGTGCACCACCAACTGCTTGACCCCGGGGGCCAGGCAGTTGGTGGTGCACGAAGCATTGGAGACGATGGCCTGGCCGGCGTAGGTCTTGTGGTTGACGCCATACACGAACATCGGCGTGTCGTCCTTGGACGGAGCCGACAGGATCACCTTCTTCGCGCCGGCATCGAGGTGCTTCTGCGCCGCTTCCTTGGTCAGGAACAGGCCGGTGGATTCGATCACCACGTCCACGCCCACCTCGTCCCACTTCAGATTGGCCGGGTCGCGCTCCTGGGTCAGGCGGATCTTCCTGCCGTTGACCAGCAGGTGGCCGCCCTCGACCGCCACGTCGGCCTTGAAGCGGCCGTGCACGGAGTCGTACTTGAGCATGTAGGCCAAATAGTCCGGCTCCAACAGATCGTTGATGGCGACGACTTCGATGTCGTTGCCGAAGTTCAACACCGCCGAGCGCAGCACGTTGCGCCCGATGCGACCGAAACCGTTGATGCCGACCTTGATTGCCATGTTCGAGAACTCCTGCGGCCGCAGATGCTGCGGCGGGGTGGAAGGGGACCCGCATTGTAGCAGCCGGGCTTGCCCGGCTGGCCGCGGCGCACAGGATGGGAACCGCGCGCAGCGCGCGCGAAATCATGAACCCGTTCTGAGTGCAAACGCCTGCTTGATCCGGATCAAGGCAACCACGCGATGCGGTGCGGAGACTGCCCCCATCCCCCACGCAATGGAAACACGCAATGCGCAAGACCTCCGCCCTGCTGCTCTCCGGCCTCGCCGCCGCCATGACCCTGGCCGCCGCTCCCGTCATGGCCCAGTCCAAGGGCGACTGGACACTGGGCGTCGGCGTCCACGCCGTCGATCCGGAATCCGACGCGGGCAACCTCGACGGCTCGGCACTGGGCCTGGGCGCGCTGCCGACCAAGGTCGACAGCGACGTCAAGCCGACCATCACCGCCGAATATTTCGTCGCCGACAACCTCGGCATCGAAGTGCTGGCCGCACTGCCATTCAAGCACGACGTGAGCATCGCCGGCGTCGGCAAGGTCGGCCAGACCAAGCAGCTGCCGCCTGTGGTGTCGCTGCAATACCACTTCGCAAACAGCAGCAAGGTCACCCCGTTCGTCGGCCTCGGCGTGAACTACACCAGGTTCTTCAGCACTGACGCCAAGGGCGCGCTGGAAGGCACCAGACTCAAGCTGGAAGATTCGTGGGGCCTGGCCGCCCATGCCGGCCTGGACTTCGCCGTCAGCGAGAAGGGCGCGCTGCGCGTGGACCTGCGCTGGGCCGACATCGACACCAAGGTCAAGGTGAACGGCAACACGCTCGGCACCGCCAGCATCGACCCGCTGGTGTACGGCGTGGCCTACGTCTTCAAGTTCTGATCCCCCGCACCCTCCCGCTGCCGCGGGAGGGTGGCTTTCCCCCCGGGCCCGTGCGTGGCCCGCCGCGAGCCAAGCGCGGCGGGTTTCCCGTACGGGCCCGCCTCTTTCGGCACATGGCGGCCATGATGCCGCCGCTAGAATGCGGCAATGAAAACCGCCGCCCGCCTTCCCGTCCTCTTCTGCAGCCTTGCACTGGCCGCAGCCACCCTGCTTCCCGTCCCGGCCTCCGCCTGGGGCGCGCAGGGCCACCGCCTCGTCGCGCGCATCGCCGAAACCCGGCTGGAACCGCGGACCCAGGCCGAAATCGACCGCCTGCTGGCCACCGAGCCCGGTGCGACATTGGCCGGCATCGCGCCGTGGGCCGACCAGCTGCGCGCCGAAGACCCCGACCTGGGCAAGCGTTCGGCCGGCTGGCACTACGTCAACATTGCCGAGGACGACTGCGTATACGACCTGCCCCGGCATTGCCGCGACGGCAACTGCGTGATCGAGGCGTTGAAGGCACAGGGCGCCCTTCTCGCCGACCAGGGCCTGTCCGACGCAGAGCGCCTGCAGGCACTCAAGTTCGTCGTGCACCTGGTCGGCGACATGCACCAGCCGATGCATGCCGGCTATGGCCATGACAAGGGCGGCAATACCTACCAGCTGCAGTTCGACGGCCACGGCACCAACCTGCACTCGCTGTGGGACAGCGGCATGCTCAACACGCAGAAGCTGGACGACGACCACTACCTGCAACGCCTGCTGGCCCTGCCCGCTCCGGCCGGCGTCACCGCGCCGGACCTGCAACGCGCCTCCGCGCAGTGGGCCGGGCAGAGCTGCCGCATCGCCGTGCGACCGGGCGTCTACCCCGCCGGGCATGTCGTGGGGGACGCCTACGCGAACAGCTGGCGCCCGGTTGCCGAAGCGCAGTTGCGGCTGGCCGGCGAACAGCTGGCGGCACTGTTGAACGAACTGCTGGGTTCGTAGATGCAGGGCTCGCCCCGCATGTGGCCTTCCCGATGAACCCCATGCCGGGCAGGCCCGGCACCCGCGGCCACAGACTCCATCAACGCGGCGGTTTGCCCATCCGCACCTGCGCCTGCCCCTGCACCACCTCGAACGTGAACGCATAGGGCAGCGTCACCGGCACCGCCTCCACCTGCGCGGCGCCGGTGCAATCCTCCGCCACCGGCGAGGTACCGGGGGCGAAACGGCAGATCGCCGCCGGGCGGAAGCGCCAGCCGCGCACGGCATCGGCTGCCGCCTGCAACAACGCCCCGTTGCGTGCATCGTTGCCCGCGCCACACTGGCTGTGCGCCAGCAACGGGAAACCGCGCTGCACCTGCCCCTGTGCATCGACGACGACGTTCAGGCACACCGTCACCGGCGGCAGCGATTGCCGCGACGCGCTGGCCGGCAGTTCCGGCAGCGGCGCATGCAGCGGTTCGGGCATGCGGAAAACCTCCCGCCTCGACAGTTCGTAGGGCTGCACCTGCCCCGCCTGCCCGCCACCGGATTCCGCCGCAAGCAGGCGCTGGCCGATGGACGCAACAGGTTCGGGTTCAGCCACCGGCGACGTCGCGCAGCCCGCCAGCAACAGCAATGACAGCATCATCGACAGGCGCATGCTCAGCTTCCACTGTTTGCTTCGGCGTGGTCGGCATCCTCGTCGAGGTCGTACCAGATAGGCACCCGCACTGCGCCCGCCACCGGCTTGCCGTCCTTCATCGCCGGGGTGAACTTCCATTGCTTCGCCGCAGCCACCGATGCCGCATCGAACACGCCCTGCGGCTGCGCGCTTTCCACCCGTACGTCGGCGGGCGTGCCGTCGGCGGCCACGTCGATGACCAGCACCACCTTGCCGGTGATGCCGTTCTGGTAGGCCTCGCGCGGGTAGGACGGCGGCGGCATGCGGCCAACCGCGGGGATCTGCGCGGGGGTTCCGGCCAATTCCGGCTCGAGCGGGATCCTTCCCTTGCCGGTAACGGCACTCCCCGCCGCCTGCGTCTCGACTTGCACCGGATGGGCCGGCTGCACCGCCCACGCGGCATAACCCACGCCGCACGACAACCCCACCGACAGCAACACCATCGAGACCCACTGCCTCTTCCCCGGAACCGGACGCTTCAACATGGCAATACGCTCCTTCAACGGATGTTGGTCCTGCCAGTGGCAACCCACCGGCAAGCGGGATTCCGCCAGCCCGGTCTTGAGCATGGCGTTGGCATAGCTGCGGCGTGCGCCATCGCCGTGGGCGATGACGCGCTCGTCGCAGGAAAGCTCCTGGTCCTCGCGACAGCGGCGCAACGCCAGCGGCAGCAGCGGGTTGAACCAGTACAGGCACTGCAGCAGCGCCAGCAGCGCATTGATGGCGATGTCGCCGCGGCGCAGGTGCACCCGCTCGTGCAACAGCACCAGCTGCCGCTCGCGCCCGCTGTAGCGCTGTTCGAAACCGGCCGGCAGCACGATCCGCGGCCGCCACAGGCCGACCACCGCCGGCAGGCCCGCGGTGCTTTGCGCCTGCCACAGACCGTCGTCGCGGCGCTGCAACCGGCCGAGCCCGCGCACGAAACGACGCTGCTGGCGCAGCAGCCAGAGGGCGACCGACGCTGCGCCAAGCAGCCAGAACGCCCCCAGCAGCAGCCGCCACGGCAGCATCCGCGCACCCGGTTGCAAGGCCAACACGTCGGCCTGCATCAGGTTGCCGACCGCCGCCATCGCCACTGCCTCGACGCCGGGCGCCGGCAACAGCACCGCCACCAGCGCCACCGGCACCGCCAACCACAGCAGGTAGGCGGCACTGGCGCCCAGCCAGCGCCGCACCGGTACGCGCAGCGCCAGCACCAGCGCCATCGCCACGCTGCTGGCCAGCGTGGTTTCCAACAGCAGGCGCAGGACGTCAGCGTTCATCGTCGAGTTCCTCCAGCAGCCGGCGCAGTTCGGCGACGTCGTCGCGGCTCAATTTCCGGTGCTGGCTGAAATGCGCCACCAGCGGCGCGACACGGCCATCGAACAGGCGCTCGAGCAGGCTGCTGCTTTCCTCCAGCACCCAGTCCTCACGCGCGACCTGCGGCGAATACAGGTAGCGCCGCCCATCCTTCTCCGCGCTGATCGCGCCCTTGTTGAGCAGACGGTTGAGCAGGGTCTTGATGGTCGGCTCGGCCCAGTCGCGCCCGGCCAGTGCGGCGACCACTTCATCGGCCGCGAGCGGATGGTTCCGCCACAACACCTCCATCACCACGGCTTCGGCAGCACTGATCTGGATCATCGTTTACGTCCGTAATTTTTACTGATTACATTGGTAAACGAAACAGGTGTCAAGCCCCTGTTCCACACGCACCCCGGCATGTCTCCCCGCGCAGCGTCTGCCGCGGCACGCACCGCCGCGGCGCTTCATCAACGAATACCCAGTGCGACGCCCCGCGCCACTCCGTTGATGGCCGGGTTCTCAGAAAATTTCGGCGACGCAGCAACGCAGCGACCCGCCGGCCGCCTCGATGGCATCCAGCTCCACGCCCGCGACCACGAAGCCTGCCGCCGCCAACGCCTCGCGACTCGTCTCGGCAAGCGCGTCCAGCGCCTGCCGGCTCATCCACACCCGGCCCGCTGACAAGGCGATGGCATTGCCGGCAAAAGCCGCCTGCTCGGCTGCCGAAAGCCGGATCACATGCGGGCCGTACAGCGCCTCCAGCACCGCCTGCACCTGCGCCGGTTCGGCGAACCCGTCCGCGCAGGACAGCGCCGCACGCCCGGCCAACAATGCCAGCAGCACGTTGGTGTGGTACTCGCCGGCAGCCAGGTCGAACAGCCAGGTGGCGCGCAATCCCAGCGCGCGATGCATCAATGCGGCACCGGCTTCGTCGCAACGTTCGGACAGACCGCAGAAGCCCAGCCCGCGCGCGCGGTCGATGACCAGCGCACCGGTCAGTTCGCACGGATGCGCCTGCGTGGACAGGTCGATTTCGCCATAGCCCAGCACATTGGCGAAGAATCCCCGGATGTCCCCGCGCGTGGCCTCGCGCTGGCGCACCGGGTGGCGCATGCGTCCCACCACCAGCCGTTGCGGCGCGGTGGCGAACACGTTGTTGGGGAACACGCCGTCGGGCATGCCGGGGTGGCCGGGGAAGCACACCACCGGCACGTCCGCCGACAGCTCCGCCTGCAATTGACGGTGCTGGTGCAGCGCGCGGGCGCGGTCGAAGCCGTCCGGCGCGGCCATGTAGCGGTTGTCCCCGGCCGACTCGGCGGCATGGGCGAAGCCGTCGGGTGCGACCAGGAACGCCGCCTTCGCCGTGGCCGGGCCGAAGTCCGCCGCGCACTGGCGCGCGGCGGCGAGGAACGTGGCGGCATCGCGCGTGATCATTCCGGCGCCCTCTCCCGGGTCATCGGGCCGCGGCAATCAGGCGGCCTTGCTGCCGGGTGCCGCCGCGGTGGCGGTCATGTAGCCGAACAGGTTCTTGGGGTCGGCCATGTCCGGGATCAGGCCGGCGTCGCGGCCCATGCCCAGTTCGCGGGCGTAGTCGCGCATCAGCCGCAGCGAAGCATAGTCCTCCAGCGCGAAGCCGACCGAATCGAACAGTGTCACCTCGGCGGCGTCGCGGCGGCCGGCCGCTTCGCCCGCCAGCACCCGCCACAGCTCGCACACCTGGAATTCCGCCGGCATCTGCTGCAGTTCGCCCTCGATCCGGCTCTGCGGCTCGAACTCGACGAACACGCTGGCACGCTCCAGCACTGCGGCGTCCAGCTCGGTCTTGCCCGGGCAGTCGCCGCCCACGGCGTTGAGGTGCATGCCCGGGGCAATCATGTCGGCGCTGATGATGGTGGCGTTGGTCTTGTCGGCGGTGGCGGTGGTGACGATGTCCGCGCCCTTGACCGCCTCGGCCGCGTCGGCGCAACGCACCACGCGCAGCACCGGCGCCGACAGCGCCAGGTTGGCGGCCAGCTTTTCGGTCGCGGCCGGGTCGACGTCGAACAGGCGCACCTCCTCGATGCCCATCAGGTGGTGGAAGGCATTGGCCTGGAACTCGCTCTGCGCGCCGTTGCCGATCAGCGCCATCACCTTCGAATCGGCCCGCGCCAGCAGGCGCGCGGCCATCACCGAGGTGGCGGCGGTGCGGATCGCGGTGGTCAGGGTCAGTTCGCTGACCACTGCCGGGTAACCGGTGGCCACGTCGGCCAGCACGCCGAAGGCGACCACGGTGGACAGGCCCCTGGCAGGGTTGCCGGGGTGGCCGTTGACGTACTTGAAGCTGTATTCGCGGTCGTCGCAGATCGGCATCAGCTCGATCACGCCCACCGGCGAGTGCGAGGCCAGCCGCGGGGTCTTCTCGAAGGCCTGCCAGCGGCGGTAGTCGGCTTCGAGGTAGTCCACCATCCGCGACAGCACCGCCGGCAGGCCGTGGACGGCGACGATGCGGGCGATGTCGGTGGTGGTCAGCAGGGTGGTGGCGGTCATTGAAGGCTCCTGGCAATGGGCGGCAACCGCCCCGATGCCCCCATTCTGCCGATGGCAATGGCAAGGCGATATGGCACTATTGCCAGCGAATCGCCATCCTGCTGCCATAACGGCACCTATTCCTGCCAGTTTGCCCAATGGACGACCTCGACCACCGCCTGATCGCCAAGCTGCGCCATGACGCACGCACCCCGCTGGCCGAGCTGGCCAAGCAGCTGCAGGTATCGCGCGGCACGGTCGGCAACCGCCTGGCCCGGCTCGAGCGCGAGGGCATCATCTCCGGCTACACCGTGCGCCTGCGCCCGGACAGCACCCCGGACGACATCCGCGCCTGGGCCTGCATCGCCGTGGAGGGCAACCAGCATGCGGTGATCCGCGCCCTGCTCGGCGAGCCGGGCGTGGCCGAGCTGCACGACACCAACGGCCGCTGGGACCTGCTCGCCGGCCTGCAGGTGGCCTCGCTGGCGGAGCTGTCGAATGTGCTCGAACGCATCCGCGGCATTCCCGGCATCACCGCCACCGAGACCAGCGTGCACCTGAAGACGCTGCGCGGCTGACGGCCGCGGGAGTCCCTTCGTGGATGCGGGGCTTGCCCCGCATCTACAGGACGTCCCCGGTGGACCGTGAATCAAATGAAAAAGGCCGGGGACAACCCCGGCCTCTCCTTTCGCTCGAAACCCGCGGCCGTTACCTGCCGACCTGCTCCTTCGCTGCGGCCACCACCGCCTCGGTGGTGATGCCGAAGTGCGGGTACAGCTTGTCGGCCGGGGCCGAGGCACCGAAGCTGTCCAGGCCAATCACGGCGCCGTCCAGGCCGACGTAGGCACGCCAGAAACCGGTGACGCCGGCTTCCACCGCCACGCGGGCGCGAACGGCGTTCGGCAGCACCGATTCGCGATAGGCCGCGTCCTGGCGCTCGAACACGTCGGTGCACGGCATCGACACCACGCGAGTCTTGATGCCGGCCGCATCCAGCTCGGCCTTGGCGGCCACGGCCAGCGCCACTTCCGAACCGGTGCCGATCAGGATCACGTCCGGGGTGCCGGCAGCGTCGGCCAGCACGTAGCCGCCGCGCTCGACCAGCTTGAGCTGCCCGGCACTGCGCGGCTGCGGCGGCAGGTTCTGGCGGCTGAAGATCAGGCAGCTCGGGCCGTCCTTGCGCAGGATCGCCGCCTTCCAGCTCACCGCCGACTCGGCTGCGTCGCAGGGGCGCCACACGTCGTTGTTGGGGATGTAGCGCAGCGAGGACACGTGCTCGACCGGCTGGTGGGTCGGTCCGTCCTCGCCCAGGCCGATGGAGTCGTGGGTGAACACGTGGATGACGTGCGCCGGGATCAGCGCGCTCATGCGCAGCGCGTTGCGCGCGTAATCGCTGAACACCAGGAAGGTGGCGTCGAACGGCAGGAAGCCGCCGTGCAGGGCCAGGCCGTTGGCGATCGCGCTCATGCCGAATTCGCGCACGCCGTAGTGCACGTAGTTGGCGTCCGGGTCATCACCGACCACAGTCTTGCTCGCCTTCCACAGGGTCAGGTTGGAGCCGGCCAGGTCGGCCGAGCCGCCGATGATTTCCGGCAGCAGCGGCGCGAAGGCGCCGATCGCGTTCTGCGAGGCCTTGCGCGAGGCGATGTTCGGTGCCTCGGCCTGCACCTGGGCGATGTAGGCATCGGCCCGGGCGATGAAGTCGGCCGGCAGCTCGCCGTGCGAGCGGCGGGTCAGTTCGGCGGCTTCGGCCGGGAACCGTGCGGCATACTTGTCGAACAGCTGCTCCCACTCGGCCTGGCGCAGGGTGCCGGTACCGCCGGCGCGCCAGCCGGCGTAGATGGCTTCCGGAATCTCGAACGGGCCGTAGTCCCAGCCCAGCGCCTTGCGGGTGGCTTCCAGTTCGTCCTTGCCCAGCGGCGCGCCGTGGCTGGATTCCTGCCCGGCCTTGTTCGGCGAGCCGAAGCCAATGGTGGTCTTGCAGCAGATCAGGGTCGGCTTGTCGAACTGCGACAGCGCCGCGTCGATGGCCGCCTTGATGCTGGCCGGGTCGTGGCCGTCGACGCCGCGCACCACGTTCCAGCCATAGGCCTCGAAGCGCGCCGGGGTGTCGTCGGTGAACCAGCCTTCCACTTCGCCGTCGATGGAGATGTTGTTGTCGTCCCAGAAGCACACCAGCTTGCCCAGGCCCCAGGTGCCGGCCAGCGAGGCGGCTTCGTGCGAGATGCCTTCCATCAGGCAGCCGTCGCCCAGGAACACCCAGGTGCGGTGGTCGACCACTTCGAACTCGGGGCGGTTGTAGCGCTGCGCCAGCAGCTTCTCGGCCAGTGCGAAACCGACGGCGTTGGCCAGGCCCTGGCCGAGCGGGCCGGTGGTGGTTTCCACGCCGGGAGTTTCATGGTGCTCCGGGTGGCCGGCGGTCTTGCTGCCGAGCTGGCGGAACTGCTTGAGCTGCTCGATCGGCAGGTCGTAGCCGCTCAGGTGCAGCAGCGCGTACTGCAGCATCGAACCGTGGCCGTTGGACAGCACGAAGCGGTCGCGGTTGAACCACTTCGGGTTGTTCGGGTTGTGGCGGAGGTAGTCGTTCCAGAGCACTTCGGCGATGTCGGCCATGCCCATCGGCATGCCGGGGTGGCCGGAGTTGGCGGCCTGGACGGCATCGGCGGCGAGAAAACGGATGGCGTTCGCCAACTGGCGGCGGGTGGGCTGCGTCATGATTTCGTCGGGTAGGGAGGCTCCCGCGGAGCTGCGGGCCGCCCATTGTCCCACATGGGACGCGGGCGGGTCAGGCCGTGGCCCGCCCCGCGCCGCAGGTTTCCGCAGGTGCCGGGCTTGTCCGGAAGAGCCCCATGCGGGGCAAGCCCCGCATCCTCGACCGTGCCGGGCCGCCGTCGCTCACTCCTCGTTTTCGCCGCGCGCGACCAGAGCGGTCAGGGCCAGGTCACCGGTGACGTTGAGCGCGGTGCGGCACATGTCCAGGAAGTGGTTGACGCCCAGGATCAGGCCGATGCCGACCGGGTTGACCCCAACCATCGCGCAGATCAGCGCCACCACCGGCAGCGAGCCGGACGGCACGCCGGCGGTACCGATGCCGCCGAGGATGCACACCACCATCACCATGAACTGCTGGCCGATGCTCAGGTCCACGCCGAAGAACTGCGCCAGGAAGATCACCGTCACCCCCTCGAACAGCGCGGTGCCGTTCTGGTTGGCGGTGGCACCCACGGTCAGCACGAAGCGCGAGACCTTGCGCGGGAAACCCATCTGGTCGGCCACGCGCAGCGCGGTGGGCAGGGTGGCGTTGGACGAGGCGGTGGAGAACGCCATCAGCGTGGCTTCCTGGGTCTCGCGGAAGAAGCCCAGCGGCGAGCGCCCGGCCAGCCTCACCGCGATGCCGTAGCTGACGAACATGTGCAACGCCAGCGCCAGCACCACCACGCCGACGTAGGCGCCGAGCTTGACCAGCAGGCTGAAACCGAAGATCGCCGCCAGGTTGAACATGAAGCAGGCCACCGCATACGGCGCCAGGCGGATGACCAGGTTGATCAGGGTCATCGAGATCTCGAACAGGCCCTCGATGCCACGGCGCAGGGTTTCCACCTTGTCCGCCGGCGACAGCACCATGCCGATGCCGAACATCAGCGCGAAGAACATCAGCGACAGGATCATGCCGTTGTCCGAGGCCGCGTGCATGACGTTGGACGGCACGATCGACAGCAGCATGTCCATGCCCTTGGGCTGGCTGCCGATGCCGGCCACGATCTCCTTGCTGCGCTCGGCGTTGTCGGCCAGCAGCTGCGCGGCGGTGCCCGGGTCCACGCCGGCACCGGGCTTGAGCAGGTTGACCAGCAGCAGGCCGATCAGCACCGCCACGCCCGACAGCACCACGGTGAAGGCCAGCGACCTCCAGCCGATGCGGCCCAGCGAGCGGATGTCGCCCATCTCCGACACGCCCATCACCAGCGCCGAGAAGATCAACGGCACGATCAGCATGAAGATCAGGTTGAGGAACAACCCCGAAACCGGGTTGGTCAGGTAAGTGGTGACCAGGTGCACCCAGTCCGCGCCGGGGCTGGTCATATGCACGATCAGGCCGAACAGCAGGCCGATGCCGAAGCCGATGCCGATCTTCCAATGGAACGGCATGCCAGCCGGGGTCGTCGCTGCGTTGGTCATGCGGGTACTTCCTTTGCAGAGAAGCGGCGAAGCTTAGCAGAGGGGTTTTCCGGCCCGACCCTGCCATCGGTTCATGCCTGCCGGGCCGTCATTGGCCCGCACCGCAGGCGTTCCCGCCCCGCTCGGGCGGCGGCAGTCAGCACCGTGGCCGGTTAGCGGCCCCCCGGATACAGGGGCGCCAGCACCGGCGCTTGCGGCGTTGCGGTGCCGCGCCAGCGCGGCCCGCCGCGGAACGCCTCGCGCAAGCATTCGCGCGCCTGCGCCAGGTCGTCCCCCCCGCCCCAGCGGGCGCACTGCATGCGCTCCAGTGCCTGCCGCTGGGTCGGGTCATCGAGACGGGCGACCACCTCGTCCACGCTGCCGACCCCCGCCATCCCGGCGAGAATGCGGACGATCTCGTCCAGTGCACCGATATCCAGCGCGCGACGCAGGTCGGCCAGCGCGTGGCGCCCCTTGGGCAGCGGCACGGCTGCCCTCTCGGCCGGCGCCGCGACCGGGTGCCGTCGCGACAGGCCCCACAGCAACGTGACCAGCCACAACAGGGCGAAGCCGGCGGCCAGGCCCGGCCACAACCATGATGGTCGCGCCGGCACGGCCACCGCCACGGCATCGCCACCGGCCACCGGCGTCGCCGCCGATGGTTGCGCCAGCGGCGGCGGCGCGGCGACCGTACTGCCCGGCGCCACCTGCAGCTCCAGCGCCGGCAGGCTGGCCACGCGCTCCTGCCCGGTGGCCACGTCCCACCAGCGCAGGCGGATGCCGGGCACGCGCAGCGCCCCCGGCTGGCGCGGCACGATGGCGTAGCGCCGGGTCAGCGTCAGCTGCGGGCTGGCACCGTCGAAACGTTCGTCATACTGCACCGGCTCGGCGAACACCTGCGCCGCATCGCCCAGCGACGGCACCGGCAGATCCGGGAACTGCGCCCGCGTGGCGCCCACCGCACGTGCTTCCACCTCCAGCGTCAGCGCCTCGCCGGCCCGTGCCGCCTGCGGCCGGGTCAGGTAGCGCAGCTGCAGTTCCTTCAGGGGTAGCCACGGTTGCGGCGCCGCGTCCGGCAGCGGCCGGACCTGCAGGGTCTGGTCCGGCGCACGGGCGCTGAGCCGGCCATTGTCGCGGCCGAAGAAATCGCCGAACAGGCCGCCCACGCCACGGCCGCTGAAACGGGCGCCGGCCAGTTGCAGCGGCCCGCTGCGCTCGGGCACCAGCAGGAAGCGCCGCTCGACCACGTTGTAATGGCGCCCGCCGATCTCGCGCACGAAACTGCGGTCATTGCCAACGCGCTGCAGCGACGCGTTGGCCGGCGTGTCCAGGTCCAGCTCGCCGGAAGCCAGCTGCGCGGCGTAATACAGCCGTACCACCACGCCCACGCTCTGCTGCACGTAGGGATGGGCGTCGTCCACCTCGGTTTCGACGAAGGCCGGCGCATTGCCGTCACGCCCGGCCACCGGCGCGTCCTGCACCGTCAGCCGCAACGGTGCGGTGGCCTGCGCGCCCACGCGCAATGCCGGTACTTCCAGCACACCGCCGCGGCGCGGGGTGAGGACGACACCGAACAGGGCGATGTTGCCGACGCGGCCATTGGCCATGCGCACCTGCCGCCCGCTGCTGCGCTCGCCGAGGATGAAATCGGCCTGCAACGGTGCGTAATCCGGCTCCGCGCCGGGCTGGTCGGTTTCGATGTTCAGGGTGACGCTGTCGCCCGCGTCGATCCGGTCGCGGTCCAGCCACGCGCGTGGCTGCGCCAGCGCGGTGCCCGCACACAGCAGCAGCCATGCCAGCAGCAGGTAACGCGCGCCGGTGCGCATGTCGTGCCCGTTCATCGTCCTTCCCGCCTGCGTCGTTCGTGTTCGAGCTGGAATTTCGCCTTCAGCAGCGCGCCCGGCTCGTCGGGCACGCGCTGCATCCATGCTTCAACCGCCTGCCGCCGCTCGCGCTCCTGAGGGTCCATCGCCGCCTGCGCGGCGCGGGCATCGGCCGGCTCGTCGGCGCCCGCGCGCTCCTGCTGCTGGCGCATCGCTTCAGCCATGCGCTGGCGCTGGGCCTGGTCGGCCTGCTGCTGTTTGCCGGGGTCTTCCGTCTGCGGCGGCTGTCCAGTATCTGGTGCGGGCTGCCGGCCATCGCGGCCCTTGTCCTGCGCATCCGGGCTTTGCGACTTTTCCTGCTGGCCCGATTGCGGCTGGCCTTGTGGTGGCTGCCGGTCATCCTGCCGCGATGGATCGTCTCTGCCCTGCGAATCCTTGCCCGGTTGCGGCTTGGACGGAGCCTGCTGCCCGCTGCCCTGCTTGCCATCGGGTTGCTGTTGACGCTTGCGCGCGGCATCGACCACGGCGCGGTTGGCCAGCGCGTCGGCCATGCCCGGTTGCAGCCGCAGCGCATGGTCGTAGGCGGCAATCGCTTCGTCGTACTGCCCCTGCTGCGCCAGTGCATTGCCGAGGTTGTACCAGCCCTGGTCGCTGTCGATGCCTTCGAAACGACGCTGCGCGGTGGCGAAATCGCCGCTGCGGTATGCCACCACTCCTTCGTCCAGTCTCTGGTGTTCGCGCTGGTCGGCGCGCTGCCACCAGCCGTCCTTTTCCGCGGCCTGCACCGGCAGCGCCAATGGCAGGGACAGGCACAGCAGCAGCATCGCCGCACCGCGCGCGGGCCGGCGGAAGGCGAGCAGGGCCAGCAGCAGCAGCGGCGGCAGCAGCCAGTAGCCTGCGTCCTGCCAACTGCGGCCGGCATTTTCATCGCGGCGCTGGTCGTTGCCGCTGCGCGCCTGCAATACGCCCAGCGCACGCAGGTCGGCATCGTCGGCGGTGATGCGCGCATAGTTGCCGCCGCCAGCGGTTGCCAGTGCGTGCAGCGAGGCTTCGTCCAGCCGCGCCTGTTCGATGCGGCCATCGCGGCGGCGGTAGGCCGTGCCCTGCGGCGTGCCCAGCCCGATCACCGAAACCCGGTGACCGGCGGCGCGGATGCGAACCGCCTCGGCACTGGCGGCGGCGTCGGCCCGGTCGCTCAGCAGCAGGATGTCGCCATTGTGCACGCCAGCCTGTTGCAGCAGGCCGGCGGCCCATGCCAGCGCCCTGCCCGCATTCTGACCATCGGCCGGCATGATCTCCGGCGCCAGCGCGTCCAGGAACAATGCGACGTTGCCGGCATCGTCGGTGAGCGGGGCCACGGTGAAGGGGTCGCCGGCATAGACGACCAGCGCGACCTCGCCGCCCTTGCGTTCGCGCAGCAGCGTGGCCAGCTTGGCCCGCGCCTGCAGCAGCCGCGAGGGCGGCAGGTCGGTGGCGCTGCTGCGGCTGGACAGATCCAGCACGATCACCAGTGGTGTCCGCGTTTCCCACAGTGGCTGTTCAACCTGCCGCCAGCTCGGCCCGGCCAGCGCCAGCACGGCCAGCGACAGGCCGGCGAGCATGGCCAATTCGCCACCGACCCGGCGGCCGCGGCCGCCTTCCAGCAGGTGCGCGAGCAGATGGGGATCGACCGCAGCCTGCCAATCGGCGCGGCGCCGCTGCCGGTATGCGCCGACGGCCACCGCCACCGGCAACAGCAGCAAGGCCCACAGCCAGTGCGGACGCAGGAAATGCAGAGTGTCGAACAGGGTCATCGCCGCGGCTCCGGCCGGATCAGCGCGACCACGCCCAGCAGCAACGCCACCGCCAGCGGCCACGGGTAGCGCTCCAGCCACGGCCGCAGCGCGGGGCCGGCGCTCTCCACCGGTTCCAGCCGATCCAGTTCGGCATAGATGCCGGCCAGCTCGCCGGTATTGCGCGCGCGGAAGAAACGGCCGCCGGTCTCCCGGGCGATACGCGCCAGCGTGTCCTCGTCGATCGGGTCTTCGCTGCCGGGCAGCGTCATGCCGAACAGCGACAGCCCGCCACTGCCGCCGAAGGCGATGGTGTGCACGCGCACGCCTTCGGCCCTGGCCAGCTCGGCGGCCTTCAACGGCTCCAGCACGCCGGCGGTGTTGACGCCATCGGTGAGCAGGATCAGCACGCGCTGGCCCTCGGGCTGGTCGCGCAGGCGTTTGACCGCCAGCCCGATGGCATCGCCCAGCGCGGTCTCGCGCCCGGCCAGGCCGACCACGCTGTCGCGCAGTTGCTCGCGCACGCTGGCACGGTCGGCGGTGAGTGGCGTCAGCGCATAGGCACGCTGGCCGAACACCAGCAGGCCAATGCGGTCGCCTTCGCGGCGTTCGAGGAAATCGGCCAGCACCGCCTTGGCGGCGGTGAGGCGGTCCACCACCCGCCCACCCAGTTGCATGTCGGCCTCGCTCATGCTGCCGGACAGGTCCACGGCCAGCATCATCTGCCGCGCCTGCCGCGGCGGTTCCACCGGTGCACCCGCCTGCTGCGGTCGCGCGGCCGCCGCGCACAGGGCGACCCATGCCAGCCACGACAACAGCATGCGCAGCGAAGGCCCGTGGCGTACCGTCATCCCCGTCTGCAGGCGCTCCGGCTCCCAAGGCACCCGCAACGCCGGCACAGCGCGCGCGGACAAAGGCCACCAACGCATCAACAACGGCAATGGCAAGGCCAGCCACATCCACGGCCAGGCAAAGACCGGCAGCAGGCCCGACAGCAATTCGCGTGCACTGTCCATCAACGCCGCGCCTCCATCAGTGCGAGGAAGCGGGTGCGCGCCAGTTCGCACAGCCGTACCGCCAGCTCCGCATCCACGTCGCGACGATAACCACCATCGAGCAGCAGGCGGCCCTCGCCTTCGCTGAAGGTCTGGCCTTGCCTGCCATCGAGAAAGCGCAGCCATTGCTCGCCCTGCAGGTGCACCGCCTGTGGCGCGGAACGGCGCGCCGCACGGCGCAACAGCTCCGAAGCGGCGGCAATCCGCGCAGCCGGCGTGTCCGTGGCATCCAGTGCCGCGTCGAACAGCGCCAGCCAGCGCTGGCGGCGACGCCGGCGCCGCCCCCGGAGCAATGCCAGCAGCAGCAACGCCACGGCAATGGCCGCCGCCAGCAGCCACCAGCCCGGCGCCGGCGGCCACCAGCCCGGCGCGGCCGGCAGGTGCACGTCCCGCAGCGGCAGTGGCGCGCTCACCTGTTTCCCCGTTGCACGCCAGCCGCCAGCCATGCATCGCTGGCGTCATCGCTGGACAGCACCTGCACCTGGATGCGCCGGCCCGGCAGGCTGCGGCACAACGCCTCGACCGGTACAACGAAAGCGGCATCCCAGGCCTCACGCGCGGACGTGGCAGCAAGGTCCAGCTCCATTCGGCCACGCGGCGTGGACAGCGGCAACACGCAGTCCGGCGGCTCCAGTTCCAGCGGGTCGACCAGCAGCAGCAGGCGCACGTCCACATGCATCGACAACGCCGACCAGACAGCCGGCGCGACGGCCAGCGCACTGGCCGGGTCGGCCAGCACCAGCGCACGCGCCCCCGGGTGCAGCAAGCGCGCGGCCTGCTCCAGCGCCGCCTGCAACCCACTACCGCTGGCCGGCGGCGGCGCGCGGTACCAGCGCGCCAGCGCGTCGAGCACGCGCAGGACCCCGCGCGTTCCACCCGCCGGTGGCACCAGCGCACCCTGCCCGCCATCGCACAATGCCCCCACCCGGTCGCCATCGCGCAATGCCGACCACGCCGCCACCGCCCCGGCGCGTGCGGCCTGCACCGACTTGAAGCGCACGCGGGTGCCGAAATACAGCGCCGGCGCGGTGTCGGCCACGATCAGGCTGACCCGCTCGCGCTCGCTCTGGAAGGTCTTGGTGTGGGTAAAACCGGTACGGGCGCTGAGTTTCCAGTCGATATGCCGGGCATCGTCGCCGGCCACGTACTCGCGCGACTCGGCGTACTCCATGCCACGCCCGCGCTGGACCGCCACGGCGCGGCCAACCATGCCACGACGGCCACGCCGCGGCTCGTTGCCGCGCAATGCCAAGCGACGCAGCGCGATCAGTTCAGACAACGCGGGCACGAAGCCGTCGGAAGCAGGAAATGGGGAGCCGTGAACCGCCGGCTCACCGGATACCGCCGTTCCCCGCTTCATCACGGCAACGGCACGCAATCGAGCAACGCGGCAACCAGGCGCTCGCCATCCCAACCTTCGGCAGCCGCTTCATAGCTGGGCAGCACGCGGTGGCGCAACACGTCCGGCGCCACCGCACGCACGTCATCCGGCGTCACGTAATCGCGCCCGGCCAGCCAGGCCTTCGCCCGCGCGCAGCGCTCCAGCGCGATGGAGCCGCGCGGGCTCGCGCCCCAGGCGATGCGCCGCGCCAGCGCCGGGTCATGCACGCTGGCATCGCGCGAGGCCAGCACCAGCTCGACCAGATAACGCTCCAGTTGCGGCGCCACATGCAGCTCCAGCACCGCGCGCCGCGCCTGCTCGACCTGCTGCAACGACAACTTCCGCACCGCCACCGGCCGGGCATCCATTGCCTGCAGGGCACGCTCGCGGGCCAGCCGCAGGATATCGATCTCGGCGCCGGCATCGGGATAGCCAATGCGCACGTGCATCAGGAAACGGTCCAACTGCGCTTCAGGCAGCGGGAAGGTGCCCTCCTGCTCGATCGGGTTCTGCGTCGCCATCACCAGGAACACCGGCGGCAGCGGGTAGGTCATGCGCCCGACCGTCACCTGCCGCTCGCCCATCGCCTCCAGCAACGCCGACTGCACCTTGGCCGGCGCGCGGTTGATCTCGTCGGCCAACAGGATCGGGTGGAACACCGGCCCCGGCTGGAATTCAAAGCGGCCTTCCTGCGGCCGCCAGATGTCGGTGCCGGTAAGGTCGGCCGGCAGCAGGTCCGGGGTGAACTGGATGCGTGCGAAACCGGCATCGATGCGGGTGGCCAGTGCGCGGATCGCGGTGGTCTTGGCAAGGCCGGGCGCGCCCTCGACCAGCAGATGGCCGTCGGCCAGCAGTGCGACCAGCAGGCGTTCGACCAGCAGTGACTGGCCGACGATTTCAGTGGCGAGCGCGTCGCGCAGGGCGATGAAGTCGCCGTGCAATCCGTTTCCGGCGGCCGGCTGTTCCGGCGAGGAGGGAGGCAGGTTCATGGCCGCAGTTTGACCGATCCACCGTCAAATGGTTCACCGCTCCGGCGGGCAATGCAAAGGGCCGCCTTGCGGCGGCCCTTTGTGGACAACATGCAGCCCGGCTCAGTTCGGCTTGGCCACACGCAGGATCTTCGGCGTCACGAACACCAGCAGCTCGGCCTTGTCCTTGCTGCGGCCACGCTTCTTGAACAGGTTGCCGAGGAACGGGATGTCACCCAGGAACGGCACCTTGCTCACGCTGCTGCGATCGCTGAATTCGTAGACGCCACCGATCACCACGGTCTGCCCATCGTCGACCAGCACCGCGGTATTGATCTCGCGGCGGTTGATGACCGGCACCGTGCCATAGCTGGTTACTTCCATGAACTCCTGCACCTCGTCCTTCTTCACGTTCATGTTCAGGAAGACACGGTTGTCCTGGGTGATGGTCGGAGTGACCTTCAGCTCCAGCACCACTTCCTTGAACTGCACGTTGGCCGTGGCCGCACCACCGGCGCCGCCGCCACCGGAGATGGTGACGTAGCCGATTTCCTTGCCCTGTTTGATCACGCCCTCGCGCTGGTTGGCGGTGACGATGCGCGGGTTGGAAACCACCTCGCCACGCCCCTCTTCCTGCATCGCCGACAGCTCCACGTCCAGCGAGAAGCCGCCACGCAGCAGGGTGTAGGCGATCGCACCCGGCGTACTGGTGGTGAAGGAACCGGCCGGCAGGCTCACGTTGAGCCCGCGATCGGTAATGGTGTTGCCGTTGTTGCCGAGGGTGCCGCCATAGGCATCGCCCCTGCCGGTATCCGGGTTCATGTTGTTGACGTTGACGCCGAACTTGGCACCCAGGTCACGCGCGAAGGTATCGGTCGCGATGACGATGCGCCCCTCGATCAGCACCTGGTCCACCGGACGGTCGATCACCGCGATCAGCTCGCGCATCTGCGCGATCTTCTTCGGGATGTCGCTGATCATCAGGGTGTTGGTGCGTTCGTCGGCCACAATCATGCCGCGCGAGGACAGGAAGCCGTTCTCGCGCTGCCCGCCGCTACCGCCCGAACCCCCACTGCTGTTGCCGATGCCTTTGGCCTCGGTCAGCGCTTTGAAGATCGCTTCGGCGTTGTGGTAATTGATCTGGATGTAGTCGGTGACCAGGTTCTCACGCTCTTCCAGCGCGATGCGGGCGTCTTCCTTGTCCTGTTCGAACTTGGCCAGCTCCGCCTGCGGCGCCACCCAGATCACACCGCCCTCGCGGCGCTTGTCCAGGCCCTTGGCACGCAGCACGATGTCCAGCGCCTGATCCCACGGCACGTTGACCAGACGCAGGGTCACGCTGCCCTGCACGGTGTCCGAAGCCACCAGGTTCAGGCCCGACTCCTCGGCGACCAGCTGCAGCACCGTGCGCACCGGCACATCCTGGAAATTGAACGTCACCGGCTTGCCGCTGTAGCCGCGCGCGGCCACCGCTGCGGCGGCCTGTGCCACGGTCTTGGCGGTCACCGCGCCGGTGGCGGCCGGTTCGTGCCTTGGCACGATCTCCACCACGTACTCGTTGCCGGTCTGGTAGGCCAGCGACTCGAACGCGCCCTGCGTGCTGAGCACCAGCTGCGAGCCATGTCCGGAAGGCTTGGCATCGATGCGCTGCACCGGCGTGGCGAAGTCCACCACGTTGAGCGGACGCTGCAGCTCCGCCGGCAAGGTCGCATTGCCGACATCGACCACGACGTCGTTGCCCTGCGTGCGCAGGTCGGGGCTCGCGCCCTGGCCGTCGAACTGCAGGATCAGGCGACCGGCACCATCGTCACCGCGCTTGAAGTCGACCTTGGTGACCGCCACCGTCGCCGCCGGCTGCACCACAGCGTCGGGGACGGTATCGGCCGCGAAGGCCACGAACGGAGAGCCGCAGGCCAGTGCCAGCGCAACTCCCAGTGCGCGGGCATGGACCATCGCTTGGCGCCGGGTGGGACGCAGGCTCAGGGCTTTGGAAAAAGTCATCGTGCTATCCCCTAATCAATCAACGATCGTCCAGTGCCAGCGAGGCCGGACGTTCCAGCCAGCCGCCAGCACCGTCCGGCACCAGTTCAATCAGCTCAATGCCGTCTTCACGCACGGCGGTGACGCGACCATCGCTCTGCCCCAGGTATACCCCCGGGTGGACACGGTAGGTCACCTTGTCCGGCCCCATCACCAGCGCGACCATGCCTGCTCCCTTGCCGATCGTCCCCACCATGTCCAGGCTGTCGAGCGGGAAGGCTTCCAGCGGTTCCTTGCGCCGGTTGGGATCCGGGCGCAGCCCGCCACCCCCATCCGGATTGACCCAGGCATCGCTGAACGGGTCACGCAACCCCTGCGCCGAATATTCGAACGTCTCGAACTGCTGCATCACCGGCAGCGGTTCCAGCGGCTCGGCCGGCCGCGCGCGCACGTCGGCCATCCACTTTTCCAGATTGGGAGCATCGCCCGGCGTGCTGGTGATGCCACGCGTGCAGCCGGTTGCCAGCAGCAGCAAGGCGACGACGGCACCTGCATTGCGGAAGGAACATGTCATCGCTTGCCCCCCTTCTTCGCAGCATCTGCGGCAGCCTTCTCCTGCTCTTCCAGCTCGGTATCGTCCAGATAGCGGTAGGTCTTGACCGTGCCGGACAGTTCCAGCGCACCACTGCGCGCGGAAATGCCGCCCTTTCCGCCCTTCGGCTTCAGGTTGATGTCATGCATGGTCAGGATCACCACCCGCGGCAACGAGGCCACACCGCTGACGAACGCACCGAACTGGTGATAACTGCCCACCAGGCGCAAGGCGATCGGCTTCTCGGCGTAGAACTCCTTGGGTACTTCCGCACCGGGCTGGAACAGCTCGTTGTTGAGGCCGCTGGACAGTGCGGTCTGCGACACGTCGATGATCAGGTCCGGCATCTCGGTCTTGCTGGGCAGCTGCCGCAGCATCTGCTGCAGCACCTGCTCCATCTGCGCCAGCTGCTGCTTCAACGGGTCCAGATTCACCGCGCGCTTCTGTTCCTTCTCGAACTCCTGGCGCAGGGCGACTTCGCGCTGCTCCAGTCCCTCCAGTTCCTCAGTCATGCCGCGCACGACGAGCAGGTAGGAAAGGACAACGATCAGCAGCGCCAGCAACACGCAGAACACCAGCTTTGCCTGCTTCGGCCAGTTGCCGATATTGTTGAGGTCCAGGTCCTTCAGGTTGGTTTTCTTCTGGCTCACGAGCGGGCCTCCTTCTGCGCTGCGGCGGCAGGCACAGTCGGTGCCTGCGGCTCACCCGCGGCCGGCGTGGCAGCAGCCGGCACTTCGGTTGCCGGCGCTGCGGCCGGTGCCGCTGCATCGGCGGATTCCGCCTCGACCTGCGCCGCGGCAAGCTGGTTCTCGCCCGGCGCCGGCAGCTTCACCCTCAGCACGAACACGTAGGGCAGCGACTTGATGTCCACTGCGCTGCCGGACGATTCCTGGGCCTTGGCCTCGATGACCGACAGCTCCGGGTTGCTCATCCAGCCCGAGCCTTCGAGGTTGCGCATGTAGGTACTGATCCGCGCGTTCGACTGGGTGCGTCCTTCCAGGGTCAGCAGGTCGCCTTCCTGCTTGAGCGAGGTCAGCACCACACCATCGGGAATGGTGCGCACCAGCGAGTCGAACAGATGCACCATCTGCGAGCGCTTGCCCTGCAGTTCCTCGATCACCTTCTTGCGATCGAGCAGGCGCCGCTTCTGGATATCCAGCCGGTCGATTTCCTTGTTCTGCTCCTTGACCTTGGCGATCTCGGCTTCGAGGTAACCGTTGCGTTCATTCTGGCCGCTGATCTGCTGGCTGTAGTAGAACCACAGCAGCAGCGACAGCACCACACCGGCCACCGCGGCCAGGCCGAGCATCGAATAGAACTCGCGCTGCCGCTGTTTGCGCCGCTCGGCGCGCCACGGCAATAGATTGATCCGTGCCATCAGTCGAACCCCCGCATGGCCAGCCCGGTCGCGATCATCAGTGCCGGCGCATCCTGGGCCAGTGCATGGGCCTGCACCTTCTGGCCCAGCGTCATCTGCGCCAGCGGATTGGCCACCGACGTGGTCACGCCCAGCTGCTCCTCCACCATTGCGGGCAGGCCCGGCAGCGATGCGCAGCCTCCGGCCAGCACGATGTGGTCGACGCGGTTGAATTCGCTGCCGGCATAGAAGAACTGCAACAGGCGGCCGATCTGCTGCACCGTCGCCTCCTTGAACGGCTCCAGCACTTCGACTTCGTAGCTCTCCGGCAACCCGCCCTGGCGTTTGGCCAGGCCGGCCTCCTCGTAGCTCAGGCCATAGCGGCGCATGACTTCGTCGGTGAGCTGCTTGCCGCCGAACACCTGTTCGCGGCTGTACAGGCTGCGTCCGCCGCGCAGCACGCTGAGCGTGGTCATGCTCGCGCCGATATCGACCAGCGCGACGACACCGTCGCTGGCCACCGGCAGTTCGCTGGCCACCAGTGCGAAGGCGTTCTCGATGGCGAACGCTTCCACGTCCATCACCTTGGCCGTCAACCCGCCCAGCTCCAGCGCCGACTGGCGCAACTCGACGTTCTCCGAGCGCGAGGCGGCCAACAGCACCTGCACCATCTCGGGGTTGTTCGGGACCGGTCCGAGCACCTCGAAATCCAGGCTCACTTCGTCGATCGGGTACGGGATGTAATTCACCGCCTCCAATTCGACCTGGGCCTCCATGTCGTTCTCGTCCAGCTCGGCCGGCATCGGGATCACCTTGGTGATCACCGCCGAACCGGCCACGGCCGCGGCGGCACTCTTGGCCCGGCTGCCCGACCGCGCCACCGCGCGCCGGATCGCCTCGCCAACCGCCTCGACCTCGACGATGTTCTTTTCCACCACCGCATTGGGCGGCAATGGTTCCACCGCATAGTGTTCCACGCGGAAACGGTTACCGCTGCGGCTGAGCTGAAGCAGCTTCACCGCAGTCGAACTGATGTCGACACCGATGATCGGTGTCTGACTTTTTGGGATAAGCCCCACGGTTTCTCCCCTGCCGACGGGCACTTGGACGCTAGTGTTGCGTCCGCGCATTAATAATGAATTTGCGGCGATTGGCAACTCCTCTACGTGCAGGCCGAGAAATCCGTCACGCCAGCAGAGCCGCTTCCAACCGTATGTCCCCCGGGAGCGCCCCCAGCCGCTCCCGCACATAATCTATACTCTGTGGCCACGAAATCCGCAATCTGGACCCCGCTTGATGCCACGTTTCCGTCGCTGGCTGCGCTGGCTGCTGGCCCTTTCCGTCGCCTTGGCCCTGGTGGGCGCGATTGCCGCAGGCGCCCTTTATTACGTCGTCTCCTCGAAATTGCCGGACGTGCACGCGCTGCGCGGGGTCGAGCTGCAGGAACCGTTGTACGTCCACGCCAGCGACGGCCAGTTGATAGCCGTGTTCGGCGAGACCCGCCGCTACCCGGTGCAGATCAAGGACGTACCCGAGCGCCTGAAACAGGCGTTCCTGGCCACCGAGGACGCCAACTTCTACAAACATGGAGGCGTGGACTACAAGGGCATCAGCCGCGCCGTCTGGCTGCTGATCAAGACCCGCGGCAAGGAGCGCGTGGCTGGCGGCTCGACCATCACCCAGCAGTTGGCCAAGCAGTTTTTCCTCAGCTCCGAATACAGCTTCAAGCGCAAGTTCGCCGAGATCCTGCTGGCGCGCAAGATCGAGAGCGAGCTGAGCAAGGACGAGATCTTCGAGCTGTACCTGAACAAGAGTTTCTTCGGCAACCGCGCCTACGGCATCGGTGCCGCCGCCGAGTACTACTACGGCAAGAAGCTGGCCGAGCTGGACCTGGACGAGATGGCCTCGCTGGCCGGCATCCCCAAGTTCCCGTCCAGCGGCAACCCGATCAGCAACCCCGAGCGCGCGCGCCAGCGCCGCGACAACTACGTGCTGCAGCGCATGGCCGAGCTGGACTTCGTCAGCCAGGCCGAAGCCGATGCCGCCAAGGCGGTGCCGATGCACGCCACGCCGCATGAGCCGCCGGTGGAGGTCCACGCCCCGTACGTGGCCGAGATGGTGCGTCAGGAAATGATCGCCAGATACGGCGGCGACGTGCTCAACAAGGGTTATCACGTCACCACCACCATCGACGGGCAGATGCAGGATGCGGCCGCGGCCGCAGTGCATGCAGGCCTGATCCAGTACGACCACCGCCACGGCTGGCATGGCGCCGAGCAGCATTTCGACGTCGACGCCGGCGACGATGCCGCGGCACTGGCGCGGCACATCGCCGGCATCCCGGCCCAGTCCGGCCTGCTGCCGGCCATCGTCTCCGCCGCCAATGCCGACGGCAGCCTTGCCGTGGTGCTGGCCGACCGCACCGAGCTGGTGCTGCCGGTGGCCTCCAGCCGCTGGACCTCGCGGGCGCCGGCCAAGCTGGCCGTGCGCGGCGACCTGATCCGGGTGCGCGCCGGCGACAAGGAAGGCGAATGGCTGGTCGAGCAGATCCCGCGCGGACAGGCGGCACTGGTGTCGCTCGACGCCGACAGCGGCGCACTCCGCGCACTGGTTGGCGGCTTCAGCTTTGCCGGCAACAAGTTCAACCGCGCCACCCAGGCACGGCGCCAGCCCGGCTCCAGCTTCAAGCCGTTCCTGTACGCGGCCGCGTTCGACAAGGGCTTCAACCCGGCCTCGATCGTGCTCGACGCGCCGGTGGTGTTCCGCGATCGTCGCGGCAAGACCTGGCAGCCGCAGAACGACGGCGGCGGCTTCCGCGGCCCGATGCGCCTGCGCGAAGCACTGGTGCAGTCGCGCAATCTGGTGTCGGTACGCCTGCTGGACAGCATCGGCGTGGATTTCGCACGCAAGTACATCAGCGAATTCGGCTTCGAAGAGGCCGAACTGCCACCGAACCTGTCGATGTCGCTGGGTACCGCCTCGCTGACGCCGCTGTCGGTGGCGCGCGGCTATGCCGCCTTCGCCAACGGCGGCTCACGCGTGGATACCTGGGTGATCGACGAGGTCAAGGACCGCGACGGCATCGTGCTGTTCAAGGAAAATCCGGCACTGGCCTGCCGCGGCTGCGGCGGCGTCGCCCCGGGCGCCGCACCGACCAGCCAGGTGGTGGACGGCTTCAACTTCGGCTCCGCGGCCCGGCCCACGGCACCCAAGGAGACTGCCGGAACGGAAGCCGAGGCGCCGGCGGCCGCACCGGCCAACCCCGACGCCCGCACCGCACCGCGCGCGATCGACGAACGCACTGCCTACCAGCTGGTGTCGATGATGCGCGACGTGGTCCAGCGCGGCACCGGCGCCGCGGCCCGGGTGCTGGGACGCGAGGACGTGGGCGGCAAGACCGGTTCGACCAACGACCACCGCGACGCCTGGTTCTCCGGCTTCGGCGGGCCGCTGGCCACCACCGTGTGGGTCGGCCGCGACGATTTCCGCTCGCTGGGCTACCGCGAATATGGCGGCCGCGCGGCATTGCCGATCTGGATCGACTACATGCGCGTGGCGCTGAAGGATGCCCCCATCGTCCGCAACGACCCGCCCTCGGGCATGGTCGAGGCTACCGTCAATGACGCCGTCGAATGGATCAAGGTCGAAGATCTGGACCGCCTGCAGGAATTCGACTTCGATCAGAACGAACAGGCCGACGACGCCGCATTCGACATCTTCTGACGAAGCTTCCACCGGGGCGGGCATTCGAGCACGTCCCGGCATCGGCCCGCGGCCGGCACATGCAACGACGGAGGCAGCCCGATGCCCCATCCCTACCAGCAGGTACAACGTGGCGAGCGCGAGCGCCAGCGGATCGCCCAGGAGGCGGCCCGGCTGGTCCGCGAAAGCGGCATCCACGACCTCGACCATGCGCGGCGCAAGGCCGCCCTGCGGCTGGGCATCCATGACGAAGCACGGTGGCCGCGACAGGCGCAGGTGGAAGCCGCCCTGCGCGAGCAGCAGCGGCTGTTCGATACCGGCTTGCAACCCGAAGCACTGCGCCTGCGCCGCGAAGCGGCACTGCAGGCCATGCGGTTCCTGCACGCTTTCAAACCACGCCTGACCGGCGCGGTACTGGCCGGGACCGCCGATGCCAACAGCCCGGTGACCCTGCACCTGCATTGCGACGATGCCGACGCAGTGCAGCGCTTCCTGCACGAGCAGCACATCCCCGCCGAAGCCCGCACCCACGGCGTGCGGATCGGCGCACATGCGTCACCGCAACGCGTTCCGGCCTGGGAGTTCGCCGCCGACGGCATCGCCTTCGAGCTGGTGGTACTGCCCGAGGACGCACTGCGCAATCCACCGCTGTCCGCCGAGGACGGCAAGCCATTGCCGCGCGCCGGCCTGGCGCAGGTGCAAAGCCTGATGCGTACAAAACAACCGTAGAGGCGACGCAAATCGCGACCGGAGCCTTCCCGGTGGAATCTTGGTCGCGACTCACATCACTCCTACAACAGGTACTCCTGACCCGGAAACGACAAGGCCCCGCAATGCGGGGCCTTGTCGCGGAAGCAGTCGCCGCCTCGATTACCTGGCGTAATCGCGCACGGCGTGGCCGGTGTAGACCTGGCGCGGGCGGCCGATCTTCATTTCCGGATCGACCTGCTGCTCCAGCCAATGCGACACCCAGCCGGCGGTGCGGCCGAGGGCGAACATGACGGTGAACATCTCGGTCGGGACCTGCAGCGCCTTGTAGATGATGCCGCTGTAGAAATCGACGTTCGGGTACAACTTGCGGGCGACGAAGTAATCGTCCTCCAGCGCGGCCTTCTCCAGCTTCACCGCCACGTCCAGCAGCGGGTCGGTGACGCCCAACTGCCCCAGCACCTGCTTGGTCATCTCGCCGATGACCTTGGCGCGCGGGTCGAAATTCTTGTAGACCCGGTGGCCGAAGCCCATCAGGCGCACGCCCGAGTTCTTGTCCTTGACCTTCTCCATGAACTCGCCAACCTTGGCCACGCCGCCGTTGGCCTGCAGTTCTTCGAGCATCTGCAGGCACGCTTCGTTGGCGCCGCCGTGGGCCGGACCCCACAGCGCGGTGACGCCGGCGGCGACCGAGGCATACGGGTTGGCACCGGTGGAACCGACCAGGCGCACGGTCGAGGTCGAGGCATTCTGCTCGTGGTCGGCATGCAGGATGAACAGCAGGTCCAACGCCTTGACCACGTCCTTGTTCAACTCGTACTTGCCATCGGCCGACTCGAAGGTCTGCTTCAGGAAGCGGCTGACGTAGTCCAGCGAGGTGTCCGGGGTATTGGCCGGCAGGCCCTTGCCGTGGCGGTAGATCAGCGCCGACAGGGTCGGCACCTTGGCGATCAGGCGCACCGCGGCCTTGCGGCGCTGCTCGGCATCGGCCAGATCCAGCGAAGCGTGGTACGTGGCCGACAGCTGCGCGATCGAGGCAGCCAGGATCGCCATCGGATGCGCGTCCTTGGCGAAGCTGCCGATCAGCGTGTTGATCGACGCATCGACGCCGGCTTCGGCGGCCAGCTCGGCCTCGAACGCCTTCAGCTGCTCGGCCGACGGCAGTTCGCCGTTGATCAGCAGGTAGGCCACCTCGACGAAGCTGGACTTCGCGGCCAACTGCTCGATCGGGTAACCGCGGTACAGCAGCACGCCCTTCTCGCCATCGATGTAGGTGATGGCCGACTTGCAACTGGCGGTGGCGGTATAGCCGGAATCGTAGGTGAAGAGACCGGTTTCCCTGGTCAGCTTCGAGATATCGATGCAGCCATTGCCCAGGACGGGTTTGACTACGGGCAGAACGACCGGCGTGTCGCCGGCGTTGAGCGTGACCTGATCGAGATCGGACACAGTGCGCTCCTCAAGTGGAAGGCGCCTGTCCGGACGAAGGGGTGACGAGGCAGGCGCGTGAAGGAATTCCGCAGTTTTCCACTGCGGTTCCGACGATTATCGCACAGCAGCATTTCCAGATTGAGAGGACGAAAGTCCTATACCCGGCACATGCGTGCGACACAGCGTCGCGGCGACGGCGGGTCCGCCCTGCGCCGACGCGCGCCGGCCATGCAGCGGGCAAGACAAAGCAACGGCCGCGCGATGCGCGGCCGTTGCCAGGGCAGGACAACCGTTCGGTCAGCGCGCGTAGCGCTTCTGGAACTTGTCGATGCGGCCGCTGGTGTCGATGACCTTGTGCTTGCCCGTGTAGAACGGGTGCGAAGCCGAGGAAATTTCGACCTTGACCAGCGGGTACTCTTCGCCGTCTTCCCACTTGACCGTCTCCTTGGAGGACATGGTCGAACGGGTCAGGAACTTGAAATCGGAGGTGACGTCGTGAAACACGACGTTGTGGTAATCGGGATGAATGTCGGCCTTCATGGGCTCACACCGTGTGGGCTGGTGGTCAAGAGCGGCATTATAGGCATGGCTGCCCGCCGGGGGCAAGCCATGCCTCCGGCGACTCAGGCCGGCAGCCCCAGTGCCCGGCGTACCTGAGCCTCGAAGCGCGCCTGCTCGTAGCCGAGCAGCAGGGTGGTGTTGTCCGGCACGCCGGTCTGGCGGTTCCAGTCCACCACGGTGGCGCCGCGGGTGTGGGCGCCGGTCAGTTCGACCGACAACGGGCGCTGTTCGAGCCGGGTGGCGCCTTCCGGCTGCAGTGCCCAGGCCATCGCCAGCGCGTCGGCGGCGTACCAACGCTCGCCGCGGCTGTCCTCGGACCACAACCGGGTCTGCCGCGAGATCAGTTCGTAGAAACGCGCCTTGTCGGTGTCGGCGGCCAGCCATTGCTCCACGTCCCGGTGCAGCAGGCCGTGGGCGACGGTGGCCTCCCAGTCCGCCACTTCGATGTGCGGGAAGCCGCTGAACACGATGTGCGCCGCCTCCGGGTCGAAAGCGACGTTGAACTCGGCCACCGGGGTGATGTTGCCGTGGCCGGTGATCGCCCCGCCCATCACCAGCATGCGCTTGACCCGTTGCGGCAGGGTCGGGTCGAGCTTGAGCGCCAGCGCGATGTTGCTCAGCGGCGCCAACGCGACCAGCACCAGCTCGCCGGCGTACTCGTGCGACAGGCGCAGGATCGCCAACGCCGCATGCTCGGCTTCTGCGGCACGCGCCGCAGTCGGCAGGTCGACATCGCCGAAACCATCGCGTCCGTGCACGTGCGCGGCATCTTCAGCCGGATGCACCAGCGGATCGGGCATGCCGGCGAACACCGGCACGTCTTCGCGCCCGGCCACTTCGCACAGTTTCAGCGCATTGCGCACGGTATGGCCGAGGCCGACGTTGCCCGCCGCCACGGTCAGACCGACTACCTCATGGCGTTCGTCGGCGAAGGCCATCAGCAGCGCCAGCGCGTCATCGACGCCGGGATCGGTGTCGATCAGCAGGGGAATCTTCTTGCTCATCATCTGCGTCGTTTCTGGTTGGGGGCCGAGTCTGGCACCTCCGTCATGGCAGGGGAAGCCATGCACCCTGCGGCTGCGGCAGGAGCCAGGTCAGTCGCGACCTGGCCTGATCGGGAAAGCCCTGTGCCGGGCGAGTCCCCCACCTACGGGTTCCCGTGCGCGTTCACGCCGATGCGTAGCGCGCGGCACCGCCGACCCAGCGGGCGACGACACGGTCGGCGGCGGCCGGATCTTCCTGCAACAGGCGTTCAGCCAACGCGTGCACCGCCGGCAACATGGCCGCATCGCGGACAAGGTCGGCGACGCGAAAGGCGGCCAGGCCGGTCTGGCGGGTACCAAGCAGTTCACCGGGGCCGCGCAGTTCCAAATCCTTTTCGGCGATCAGGAAGCCATCGCTGGTCTGGCGCATGGTTTCCAGCCGTTGCCGGGCCATCGCCGACAACGGCGGCTGGTACATCAATACGCAGCTCGACGCCGCCGCACCGCGGCCGACGCGACCACGCAGCTGGTGCAACTGGGCCAAGCCGAGGCGCTCGGCGTTTTCGATGATCATCAGCGAGGCATTGGGCACATCCACGCCGACCTCGATCACCGTGGTGGCGACCAGCAGATGGGTTTCGGCGGCTTTGAACGCGCGCATCGCAGCCTGCTTCTCGGCGGCCTTCATGCGCCCGTGCACCAGCCCGATGCGCAGCTCCGGCAGTTGCGCCGACAGCGCCTCGAAGGTGTTCTGCGCTGCGGTGGCCACGACGTCGTCGCTCTCGTCGATCAGCGTGCATACCCAGTACGCCTGCCGTCCCTGCGCGCAGGCCAGGCGGATGCGCTCGACCAGTTCCGGGCGGCGCCCGGCGCTGAGGACGCCGGTCTGCACCGCGGTGCGCCCCGGCGGCAATTCGTCGATGGCCGACACGTCGAGGTCGGAATACGCGGCCATCGCCAGCGTGCGCGGGATCGGCGTGGCAGTCATCACCAATTGGTGCGGCACCACGCCGCTGGCGGCGCCCTTGTCACGCAGGGCCAGCCGCTGGTGCACGCCGAAGCGGTGCTGTTCGTCGACGATGGCCAGCGCCAGGTCATCGAACACCACGCTGTCCTGCATCAGCGCATGGGTACCGACCACCACCTGCGCATGACCGGAGGCCACTTCTTCCAGCACCTTGCCGCGCGCCTTGCCGGTGATCTTGCCGGCCAGCCACGCCACGCGCACGCCCAGCGGCTCGAGCCAGCCACGCAGGTTCACCAGGTGCTGCTCGGCCAACAGCTCGGTGGGCGCAGCCAGCGCCACCTGCTTGCCGCGCTCCACCGCCAGCATCGCCGCCAGCGCCGCGACCACGGTCTTGCCGGAGCCGACGTCGCCCTGCACCAGCCGCAGCATCGGGTGCGCGCGCGCAAGGTCCTTGCGGATTTCGTCGAACACGCGCCGCTGCGCGGCGGTGAGGCGGAACGGTAGCGCGTCGAGCAATGCCTTCGCCAAGCCGTCATGCCCGCGCAGTGCGGGCGCGCGCTGCCGTTGCAGGGCGATGCGCTGGTGGCGCTGGCTGAGGTGATGCGCCAGCAACTCCTCCAGCGCCAGCCGCCGTTGCGCCGGGTGGGTGCCGGCAGCGAGCGTGGCCAGGTCGGCATCAGCGGGCGGGCGATGCATGGTCAACAGGGCCTGCCGCAGCGATGGCAGCGCCATGCCGGCCAGCAGTGCCGGCGGCAGCACTTCCAATTCGGCTTCATCCGGCAAACGTTCGAGCGCCTGCCCGATCAGCTTGCGCAGCGTCGCCGGGCCGATACCCTCGACCGCGGGATAGACCGGGTCCAGCGCCTCGCCGAGCCCGGCGTCTTCACCCTCGCCCAGCACGCGGTAGCTGGGATGGACGATTTCCAGCCCATGCTGGCCGGGGCGGGGCGTGCCATAGGCGCGCAACCGCGTGCCGACGGCGAACTGCGCCACCTGCGCGGCACGGAAGTGGAAGAAGCGCAGCACCAGCGTGCCGCCGGAGCCGTCGCTTACCGCCACCCGCAGCATCGGCCGGTAACGGAAGCCGCGCTCGACTGCTTCCACCCTGCCCTCTACTTGTGCAGCCACGCCGGGTTTCAAGGCGCGGATCGGCAGCAGGGTGGTGCGGTCCTCGTAACGCAACGGCAGGTGCAGCCACAGGTCCTGCAGGCTGCCGATGCCGCGCGCCTGCAGCTTGGCGGCCACCGACGCGCCCACGCCGGGCAGCGCCGTCACCGGCGTTTCGCCGCTGGCCGCCAGTGCCGGGGTGGACGCCCGCGTGCGCGCCATGCGTGGCGGTCAGTCGAGGATCATCACCGCATCGACTTCGAACGCCGCACCCTTGGGCAGGCCCGACACCTCGATGGTGGAACGGGCCGGGAACGGCGCCTGGAAGTATTCCTGCATCACCGCGTTGACCTTGGCGAACTCACCCAGGTCGGTCAGGTACAGGCCCAGGCGCACGATCTTGTCGAACGAGCCACCGGCCTCCTCGGCCACCGCCTTGAGGTTGTCGAACGCGCGGCGCGCCTGCACCGCGACGTCGCCGGCGACAATATCGCCGGTGGCCGGGTCCAGCGGGATCTGGCCGGAGAAATACACGGTGTTGCCGGCGCGCACGGCCTGCGAGTACGGGCCGATCGCGGCCGGCGCCTTGGCAGTGTTGATGATCTGGCGGGACATGGAGCACTCCGGTTGGGAAAAGACGCGTCATTGTAGCGTCCGCCCATGACCCGCCGGTTCCCGTGTGCCTATCGGGCGATGCTCCGGCCAGCCGCAATGCTGGACAATTCTTGACCACCATCTGCGCAGGCCCGCCACGCAACGGCTGCGGCAGCTTATCCACAACTTGTCAGACCGGCGCTGCACACTCGCTGTGGAGAACATTACCGGGCTCCTCCGGCAGAGCCGCAACGAGACAAACCCCGTCGCAGCGGCAATGCACGGGCAAGCCCCTCATCCACCCGCTGCGCTCACTGGCGGCGCACCGACTGCACCACCGACAGCCTTCGCAGCCTGCGCATCACCTCGGCAAGATGGGTGCGGTCGCGCACCTGCAGGTTGAAACACAGCACTGCGGCGTTGAAATCGCGGTCCAGGTAATCCACCCGCTCGATGTTGGAATGACTCTGGGCGATGGCCGCGGCCAGCTGCGCCAGCACGCCGGTGCCGTTCTCCACTTCCACGATCAACGCGGTGTCGTAGTCGCCGACCACGCTGCTGTCCCAGCCGATCGGCACCCAGCGCTCGGGCGACTTGCGCAGCTCGGCCAGGTTCGGGCAGTCCATGCGGTGCACCACGATGCCCTTTCCGGCGGTGTGGTAACCCATGATCTCGTCGCCGGGAATCGGTTGGCAGCAACCGGCGAAGCTGATCACGCCACGCTCGCTGCCATTGATCAGGATCTTTTCCTGCACACGCCGGGTGCCGCCGTCGGCGCGCGGCTCGCCATGCGCCATCAATGCCTGCGCGGCCTGCGTGGGCATCCAGTTGCCCAGCGCGACATCGGCCAGGAAAGCCTCCAGCCGCGGGTAGCGATGTTCGCCGAGGAAAGCGTCCAGCCGGCCCTTGGGCAGGCGCTCGATCGAGCTGTCCATCGCCTCCAGCGCGCGGTCGAGCATGCGGTGGCCCAGTTGCACCGCGTCTTCGTGTTCGAGTTGCTTGAGCTGGTGGCGGATGGCGGTACGCGCCTTGGAACTGACCACGAACTCCAGCCACTGCGGCTTCGGCGCGGCCGACTTGGCGGTGATGATTTCCACCGTCTGCCCGCTGGCCAGCCGGGTACGCAGCGGCACCAGTTTCTTGTCCACACGCGAGGCCACCGCGCGGTTGCCGACGTCGGTATGCACGGCATAGGCGAAGTCCAGCGCGGTGGAGTTGCGCGGCAGGGCGAGGATCTTGCCCTTGGGCGTGAACAGGTAGACCTCGTCGGGGAACAGGTCGACCTTGACGTTGTCGAGGAACTCCAGCGACGAGCCGGCCGAACGCTGCGAATCGATCAGCTCGACGATCCACGCGTGGGCGCGGCTCTGCGCACTGTTCGGCGATTCGCCGCCGAACTTGTAGGTCCAGTGCGCGGCCACACCGCGCTCGGCGATCAGGTCCATCTCCTCGGTGCGGATCTGCACCTCGATCGGCGAGCCATAGGGCCCGAACAGCACCGTGTGCAGCGACTGGTAGCCGTTGGCCTTGGGAATGGCGACATAGTCGCGGAAGCGGCCGTCCAGCGGCTTGAACGCCGCATGCACCGCGCCCAGCGCGTGGTAGCAGCTGGGCACCGAGCGCATCACCAGGCGGAAACCGAACACGTCCATCACCTGGTCGAAGGTTTTATTCTCCTCGTGCATCTTGGTGTAGATGCTCCAGGGGGTCTTGATGCGGCTGACCAGGCGGTGCTCCAGCCCTTCGCGCGCCAACCGCTGCGACAGCTGCACCTCCACCTGCGCCATCGCCTCGCGGCGCACCACCGGCTGACTGCGGATGTGCTTTTCAAGAATGGCGTGGCGCCACGGGTACAGCGCCTTGAAGCCGAGGTTCTGCAACTCGGATTTGATCAGGCTCATGCCCAGGCGCTGGGCGATGGGCGCGTAGATGTCCAGCGTTTCCAGCGCGATGCGGCGCCGCGCCTCGGCACTCTGCGCACCCAGTGTGCGCATGTTGTGCAGGCGGTCGGCGAGCTTGATCATGATCACCCGCAGGTCGCGCGACATCGCCAGCAGCATCTTGCGGAAGCTTTCGGCCGCCGCTTCCTGGCGGTCGCGGAACTTGAGCTTGTCCAGCTTGGTGACCCCATCCACCAGCTCGGCCACGGTCTCGCCGAACTCTCCGGCCAGTTCCTCGCGGGTGAGCGGGGTGTCCTCGATGGTGTCGTGCAGGATCGCCGCGACCAGCGCCTCCACGTCCAACCCGAGTTCGGCAAGGATGCCGGCCACCGCGACCGGATGGGTGATGTAGGGCTCGCCGGACTTGCGGGTCTGCCCGGCATGCGCCGATGCCCCCACTTCCCAGGCACGGCGCAGCATCGGCAGCTGCTCGGCGGGCAGGTAGCTGGCTGCGCGTTCGAGTTGGAGTACGTAATCCGGCACCGTGCCACCCGCGGGCACGGCGACCTGGGCAGAGGGGCCTGGGTTCATGTCCGGAAGACTATGCCAGCGCGGAGAACACGGCAATTGCCCGCGCATTGGCCACCACCGCCCGCAAATGCAAACAGCCCGCACGAGGCGGGCTGTTCACTGCGAAGCCGATGACCCAGTGGATCAGTCGTCGTTCTTCGACATGTCCTCGTCGGCGACCACTTCGGCGGCGGCCCACTCCAGCGCCTCGCGCTCGATGCGCTCGCGCTCGGCCTTCTCGACTTCCTCGATCAGCTCGTTGTCGATCCTGCGGGCGGCGATCTCGCGCAGCGCCAGCACGGTCGGCTTGTCGTCGGTCTCGCTGTTGTCAAGGGTGGCCTGCACACCATTGGCCAACTGGCGCGCACGCTTGGAGGCCATGATGACCAGTTCGAAGCGGTTGTTGACCACTTCCAGACAATCTTCGACCGTGATACGGGCCATTGAACGGACTCCCGACGGCGGCAGCCGTCATGCATTGGGGTGGGGGAAGGCGGGGGAGGATACGGCATGGTGCCGGAATACGCAAGCTCGCACCAGAAACATCACTTTCAAATCAGCAACTTGTGCAATTCCAGCGGGTATGTCGCGGCCGCCACTGACCTCTGGATCCGGACGGACTCAGGCCAGCAGCGAGCGGATCAGGCCATCATGGCGCAATTGCTGCTGCGCCCGGCGCAGGCGGCTGGCGATGAAGATCGCGCACATTTCGTCGACGGCGGTGTCGAACACCTCGTTGACGATGACGAAATCGAATTCGTCGTAATGCAGCATTTCCTCGCGCGCGGCGGCCAGGCGCTGGGCCATCACCGCCTCGCTGTCCTGCCCGCGCTTGCGCATGCGCTCGTCCAGCGCCTGCTTGGACGGCGGCAGGATGAACACGCTGACCGCATCGGGCACCTTGGCCCGCACCTGCCGCGCGCCCTGCCAGTCGATTTCCAGCAGCACGTCCTTGCCGGCGGCCAGTTGCGGCTCCACCGACTGCCGCGCAGTGCCCTTCCAGTCGCCATGCACCAGCGCATGCTCGAAGAAATCGCCAGCGGCGATCATCTCCTCGAACGCCGCGGCACTGACGAAGTGGTAATGCTTGCCGTCCACCTCGCCCGGACGCATCGCCCGCGAGGTGAAGGAAATCGACAGCGCGACCTGCGCGTCGCGCGCCAGCGTGGCATTGACGATGCTGCTCTTGCCGGCACCGGAGGGGGCCGCGACGATGTAGAGGGTGCCACGCATCGCTCGGTTCTCCGGATCGATGAAAGTCGGGCGGCGCACGATAACCAGCCACAGGCGCCGCTGCAAATGCCGCGGATGGGCGCGGTTACTCCAGGTTCTGCACCTGCTCGCGGATCTGGTCGATCAGCACCTTCAGCTCCACCGCGGCGTTGGACGTGCGGCTGTCCACCGACTTGGAACCGAGGGTGTTGGCCTCGCGGTTGAACTCCTGCAGCAGGAAATCCAGCCGGCGGCCAACCGGTTCGCGCTGGCGCAGCACGCGGCGGATCTCGCCAATGTGACTGCCGAGGCGGTCCAGTTCCTCGTCCACGTCGAGTTTCTGCAGCCACATCACCAGCTCCTGCTCGGCGCGACCCGGGTCCACCGGGTGTGGCAGGTCGGCCAGGCGCGCGGCCAGCTTGGCGCGCTGGCCCTCGCGGATGACCGGGATCAGCGTGCGCACCTCGGCGGCGATGCGCTCGACCGCATCCACCCGCTCGGCGATCGCCGCGGCCAGCTTGTCGCCCTCGCGCTCGCGCGCGGCGACGAAACCGTGGATCACCTCGTCCAGCAGCACCAGCGCCTCGGCATGCAGGGCCGCAACGTCGGCTGCCTCGCCGCGCAGCACGCCCGGGTACTGCAGCAGATCGGTGAAATTGATGCGCATGTCGGGGAAGCGCGAATGCAGCCGCCGCGCGAGGTCGCCCAGTTGCTCGACCAGCATTTCATCAACCGCCAGCGAGGACGCCGCCTCCGGCGCGCGCAGGCGCATGACCAGGTCCAGCTTGCCGCGGCTGATGCGCCCGGCCACGCGCTCGCGCAGCTGCGGCTCCAGCGCGCGCAGTTCTTCCGGCAGGCGCACCCCCACTTCGAGGAAACGGTGGTTGACCGAGCGCAGCTCGCAGCCGAGGGTGCCCCAGGGCGTGGCGCGTTCGCCGCCGGCATAGGCGGTCATGCTTCGGATCATGCGGGTTTCCGGTGCGTGGCAAAGGGCGGATGGTACCCTAGGCGCCCCCGGATGCCGGTGCCGACACCCGCCCGGAAGCCTTCGCAGAAGCCCTCGCAACACGGAACCCCCATGACCTTTTCCCGCCCCAGCGGCCGCCAGGCCGACCAGCTGCGCAGCGTTACCCTCGAACGCGCCTTCACCCGCCATGCCGAAGGCTCGGTGCTGGTGAGCTTCGGCCACACCCGCGTGCTGTGCACCGCCAGCATCGAGAACCGGGTGCCGGCATTCCTGCGCGGCAAGGGCGAAGGCTGGGTGACCGCCGAGTACGGCATGCTGCCCCGCTCCACCCATACCCGCAGCGACCGCGAGGCCGCGCGCGGCAAGCAAAGCGGCCGCACTCAGGAAATCCAGCGCCTGATCGGCCGCACCCTGCGCGCCTGCATCGACCGCAACGCGCTGGGCGAGCGCACCATCACTCTCGATTGCGATGTGCTGCAGGCCGATGGCGGCACCCGCACCGCGGCCATCACCGGCGCCTACGTGGCGCTGGTGGATGCAGTGAACCTGCTGCTCAAGCGCGGCGAGATCAAGCGCAACCCGATCTTCGGCGCGGTCGCGGCGGTGTCGGTCGGCGTCTACAAGGGCGTGCCGGTGCTGGACCTGGACTACGCCGAGGACAGCGACTGCGACACCGACATGAACGTGGTGATGAACGACGGCGGCGGCTTCATCGAGCTGCAGGGCACCGCCGAGGGCCATGCCTTCCGCCGCGACGAGCTCGACGCGCTGCTGGCGCTGGCCGAAAAAGGCATCGGCGAGCTGTTCGCCGCCCAGCAGCAGGCGCTGTCGGCATGAAACTGGTGCTGGCCAGCGGCAACGCCGGCAAGTTGAAGGAACTGCAGGCGATGCTGGCCGGCCTGCCGCTGCAGATCGTGCCGCAGCGCGAGCTGGGCGTGGGTGACGTGGCGGAAACCGGGCTGACCTTCGTCGAGAACGCACTGATCAAGGCGCGCCACGCCTGCGAGGCAACCGGCCTGCCGGCACTGGCCGACGACTCCGGCCTGATCGTCGATGCGCTCGACGGCGCGCCCGGCCTGTACAGCGCACGCTATGCCGGCAGCCCCACCGACGATGCGGCCAACAACGCCAAGTTGCTCGATGCGCTGCGCGAAGTGCCGGCCGAACGTCGTGGTGCCCGCTTCCACGCGGTGATCGTGCTGCTGCGCCACGCCAACGATCCGCAACCGCTGATCTGCGAAGGCAGCTGGGAAGGCCGTATCATCGACACCCCGCGCGGCCACCACGGCTTCGGCTACAACCCGGTGTTCCTGGACGAGGAACTGGGCCTGACCGCCGCGGAGATGCTGCCGGAACAGAAGAACGGCCGCAGCCACCGCGCCAAGGCGCTGCAGTTGCTGCTGCAAAAACTGTCCAACCAGCGAATGCACTGAACCCGGCCATGACCGCGCATTCCCACGCTCACGGCGACGCCTGCGATTGTCCCGATCCGGCGGACCACACCACTCCGCCGCGACTGGTGCCGCCACCGCTGGCGCTGTACGTGCACCTGCCGTGGTGCGTGCGCAAGTGCCCGTACTGCGACTTCAACTCGCATGCGGCCAAGGGCGCGCTGCCGTTCGATGCCTATGTCGATGCCCTGATCCGCGACCTCGACCAGGACCTGCCGCTGGTCTGGGGCCGGGTGGTCAACAGCGTGTTCTTCGGCGGCGGCACCCCCAGCCTGTTCCCGCCGGAAGCCATCGACCGCTTCCTGCAACAGGCCAGCGCGCGGCTGCGCTTCGCGCCGAACCTGGAGGTGACGCTGGAAACCAACCCCGGCACCGCCGAGCACGGCCGCTTCGACCGCTATCGCGCCGCCGGCGTCAACCGCATCAGCTTCGGCATCCAGACCTTCGACGACGCCGCATTGCAGCGGCTGGGGCGCATCCACGACAGCGCCGAGGCCGAGCGCGCGGTGAAGCTGGCGCAGGACGCCGGCTACGACAACTTCAACATCGACCTGATGTACGCGCTGCCGCAGCAGACGCTGGCGCAGGCCGAACACGACCTCGAACGCGCCTTCGCGCTGGCCCCCACCCACATCTCGCACTACCAGCTGACGCTGGAGCCGAACACGGTGTTCTTCGCGCGGCCGCCGCAGGGCATTCCCGACGAGGATGGCGCCTGGGACATCCAGGAACACTGCCAGGCCCTGCTTGCCGCGGCCGGCTACGGCCAGTACGAGGTCAGCGCCTACGCCCGCGACGGCTGGCAATGTGCGCACAACCTCAATTACTGGCGCTTCGGCGACTACCTCGGCATCGGCGCCGGCGCGCACGGCAAGATCAGTTCCGGCGCCGAACAGCACGTGTTGCGACGCTGGAAGCACAAGCATCCGCAGACCTTCATGGACAGCGCTGGCACCGCGGCCAGCATCGGTGGCGACGACGTGATCGACGCCGCGCGCCTGCCGTTCGAATACATGCTCAACCTGCTGCGCCTGCACGAAGGCTTCGGCCTGCGCGACTTCGAAGCGCGCACCGGGCTGGAGCGCGGCGCGCTGCAACCGGCGCTGGCCACCGCCGTCGAGCGCGGCTGGCTGCTGGTCGAAGACGGGCGCATCACGCCCACCGAGCTGGGACGGCGCTTCACCAACGACGTGGTCGAGCTGTTCCTGCCCTGACCCGCGCCCTGCCCGGCCATCGCGGGCAGCATGCGGGCGGGACCTGTGCAACTGGCACCACCTTCCCCGAAATGATAGAAATCGCCCCATCAGGGGACGCGGACGTACAACGGATGTCAGGCACTGCAGCAACTTCGTCCAACCAGGCGCTGGCCTGCATCGCCGCCGCGCCGGTCCCGCCCCGCGTGCGCCAGCTGCTCGAAGCCATCCACGGCGTCGCCGCACAGGTGCTGTCGCCGCATCTGAAGCTGACCACCGTCCAGCTCGAGCGCGAGCTGTTCAGCCAAGCCGAGAAGGCGCGCAACAGCCAGATCCAGTCCGACATCTACGCCCAGATCCGGCAGCTGGGCGTGCACGCCTCGCAGTTCCCGGGCTGGTTCCTCGACGCGCTGGCCGTGGAAATCGCCGGCCTTCGCGAGCCGCTCGCGGCCACCAGGGCACCCGCCCCGGTGCGGGCAATGACGCTGGTGACCGACACCGACATCGACCGCGACATCGTCCTGCACGAGATGGCGCGGCGCGAAAGCCTGCGCGCGCAATCACACCTGCAACTGCTCGGCCAGCGCTTCGGCGTGCTGGCCACGCAACCGGCGTTCGATGTCGAACGGCTGCCGGTGGGGCCCTACGGGTTGTGCCGGATACTGCGCGAATGCGGCGAACGGCTGGAGCTGGACACCTTCGCGCAGCTGCAGCTGTACCACGTGTTCGAGCGGCAGGTGCTGGAACTGCTGGTCGAGCTGCTGGACCGGCTGAACATCCTGCTGGCGCGCGAGGGCGTGCTGCCGGGGCTGGTCTACATTCCCTACCTGCCGCGCCCCTCCGCACCGCGCCGCGGCGGCGTCGGCGCCGCACCCGGTGGTGATGCGCCGGCGGCGACACAGCGGCCGCTGACCCAGTGGCAGGGCCAGGCCCCGGCCATGTCGTGGTCGGCCGCCGCGCTGGCCGCGGACGTGGCCCCCGGCGGTGACGCCACGCCGGCAAGCGCGGCCGGACCCGTTGCCGACACCGGCATGGCCGCCGTGCACGAACTGCTCAACAGCGCGCGGCAACTGCTGGCCCGGAACCTGCAGGCCGGCGGCGCCGCGACCGGTGGCGCCACCGCCGGCGACCTTGGCGAGATGATGGCGGCGCTGGGCACCCTCGCCAGCCAGGCCGCGGCGGCCGGCGGCGTGCTTCCCGCAGGTCCGCGTGCCGCCGGTACTGCGGCATCTGGCGTGCCCGCACCGGCGGTCCCTGCGCGTCCCGTGCCCAGCGAGGCGGTGGCCGGCGTGCTCGGGCGCCTGCAATCGCAGGCCACGGTCCCGGGCACGCGGCGCAGCTTCGGTGACATCCACGCCGCGCTGCTGTCGCAGGTCCGCGCCGAACACGGCGAGGGCGCGGTGCTGTCGCCGCGCGACGGCAACACCCTGGACCTGCTCGGCCTGCTCTACACCCAGATCCAGCACGAAGTCCGCAGCACCGGCCCGGCGGCGGACCTGCTCACCCGCCTGCAGGTGCCGCTGGCCCGCGCCGCCCTCGGCGACGAGGCTTTCTTCGTCCGCGAACAGCACCCGGCGCGCGAACTGCTCAACACCGTGGCCGAAGCCGGCGCCGTCTGGCTGGGCGAGGACGACGACGACCCGGTGCTGCTGCAGAAGCTGGACGAGGTGGTCGAACAGGTCGTCACTGACTACCAGGGCGACGAAACGGTCTTCGCCGAAGCCAACCAGAAGGTGCAGACGCACCTGCACTCGGCCGCGCGCAAGGCCGAGCTGGCCGAACGCCGCCAGATCGAGGCCGCGCGCGGCAAGGAACGGCTGGAAGCGGCCAAGCAGCTGGCCGGCCGCACCATCGGCCAACTGTGCCAGAGCGCGGAACCGCCGAAGTTCGTGCAGACCCTGCTGCACGAAGCCTGGAGCGACGTGCTGACCCTGACCCTGCTGCGCCGGGGCGAGGACTCCGAGGAATGGCAGCAACAGCAGCAGGCCACCCGGCGCATCGGCGAGATCACCGCCAACCCGGCCGGCGAGGCGGACACCGCGCTGGGCGAGCAGATCGAGCAATCGCTGCTGCAGGTCGGCTACCACCAGGACGAGGCCAGCGCGATCGCCCGGCGCCTGTCCGCGCCCGGCGGCGAGGATCCCATCACCTCCAAGACCGAGCTGGCCAGCAAGCTCAAGGCGCGCGCCCGGCTCGGTGCCGGCGACAGCAAGAGCGGCGCCAGCGAGGACAGGGAGCGACCGGTCGTCGCGCGCACCGCGGACGAGGAAGCCCGCTACCGGCAACTGCGCATGCTGCCGTTCGGCACCTGGTTCGAATTCGTCACCAACCAGCAGGGCGACAGCCGCCGCCTGCGCCTGTCCTGGTACAGCCTGATCACCGACCATGCCTTGTTCGTCAACGCACGCGGGCAGAAGGTGGCCGAGCACACCCTCGACGCGCTGGCGCGGCTGATGGCGCACGGCCAGCTACGCATCGTCACCGAAGATCGCGCACGCTTGATCGACCGTGCCTGGCAGGCCACCCTGCGCGCCCTGCGCTCGCTCACCCGTGGCGCCACCCCGGAGCCGGCCGCATGATCACCGAAACCCGGCGCGCCCCGCGCCTGCAAGTCCCCGCACTGGTGCCGGTCACCGACCAGATGACCGGCACCGGCATCGGCCGGCTCGGCAACATTTCCGAAACCGGCATGCTGCTGATCGCCTCCGAGCCGCTGGTGGAGGACGCGCTCTACCAACTGCGCTTCCCCATCACCGACAGCCACGGCGGCGAGCTGTCGATCGACGTCGGCGCCCACCTGCTGTGGCACGAAGCCACGCGCGCGCCCGGCCACGCGTGGGCCGGCTTCCGCTTCATCGCCCTGGAGAAGAGCCAGCGCGAGCAGTTGCGGCAGTGGATAGAAGCCCAGCTCCCAGCCACCTGAGTGCCGGAAACGGCACAGCGGCCGCCGCCTGATTGCGGCAGAATCGTGGCTTCGCCTTCTTTCACCCGAGCGAGCCACCCGATGAACCCGCAAGATCCCGGCGCCCTGTATCCCGACCACCTGGGCGTGCTCGCCCGCCGCGCGGACGAAGCCCTGGCCCGTGGCGGCTTCGACCACCTCGTCATCCCAAGCGGCCGCCTGCATTACCAGCTGTTCGACGACCGCGACTACCCGTATGCGGTCAACCCGCAGTTCAAGAGCTGGCTGCCGCTGACCCGCCTGCCGGACAGCTGGCTGGTGTACACGCCGGGCAAGCGCCCGCAGCTGGTCTACCACCAGCCGCACGACTACTGGCACGTGGTGCCGGCCGCGCCCGGCGGCTGGTGGGTGGAGCATTTCGACATCCACGTCATCCGCACCCCGGAAGAAGCACTGGCGCTGCTGCCGAAGGACCCGGCGCGCTGCGCCATCCTCGGCGAGCCGCAGAGCGCGCTCGGCAGCTTCGTTCCGAACAACCCGCAGCCGGTGCTCGATTACCTCGACTACCATCGCGCGTTCAAGACGCCCTACGAGATCGCACTGATGCGCCAGGCGCAGGTGCACGCGGTGCGCGGCCACCGCGCCGCCGAGGCCGCATTCCGCGCCGGTGCCAGCGAGTTCGCCATCCACATGGCCTATTGCAGCGCGGTCGGGCAGGACGCCAACGAGTTGCCCTACGGCAACATCATCGCCCTCAACGAACATGCCGCGGTGCTGCACTACACCGACCTCGGCCAGCGCACGCCGCAGCCGCTGCGCAGCTTCCTGATCGACGCCGGCGCCTCGGCCCACGGCTACGCCAGCGACATCACCCGCACCTACGCTGCGGCCGGCCACGACGAATTCCAGGCGCTGATCGACGCGGTCGATGCCGCGCAGCAGAAGATGTGCGCGGCGGTGCGCGCCGGCTTCGACTACAAGCAGCTGCACATCGACGCACACCTCGCGCTGATGGGCATCCTCAAGGACTTCGGCGTCATCACCGTGTCGCCGGAAGCGGCGCTGGCCAGCGGCGTCAGCGCGGCGTTCTTCCCGCACGGCATCGGCCACCTGATCGGCGCGCAGGTGCACGACGTGGCCGGCTTCGCCGCCAGCGACCGCGGCGGCCGCATCGAGCGCCCGGCCGGCCATCCCTACCTGCGCATGACCCGCGTGCTGGAACCGGGCATGGTGGTGACCATCGAGCCGGGCGTGTACTTCATCGACATGCTGCTGAACGAGGTGAAGAAGGCCGGCAACGCCGCCAGCGTCAACTGGGAGCGCGTGGACTTCTTCCGCCCCTACGGCGGCATCCGCATCGAGGACGAAGTGCTGTGCACCGGCCGCGACGCCGACAACCTCACCCGCCCGGTGTTCGCGGCACAGGCGTGAGCGCAGCGCCCGACGAACGCCGGCAACTGCGCCAGGCGGTGCAACGGCAACCGGCCGATTTCATCGCCTGGGTGATGCTGGCCGACGCCGAGCTGGGCGCCGGCGACGTGGCCGCCGGTGAAGCGGCTGCGCAACGCGCGCTGCAACTGCGCGCCAACCATCCCGAGGCGCTGGCGCGGCTCGGGCGCGCCCGCTGGATGCAGGGCCGCCACGACGAGGCCGCCGGCCTGTTGCGGCACGCCGCCATGCAGGCACCGCAGCATCCGGGCATCGCGCTGTGGCTGGGCCACGCGCTGGAAGACGCCGGGCAGGCCGAAGCCGCCGCCGACGCCTACCGACGCGCCCACGCGCTGCTGCCCGGCGAAGCCTACATCGCCGCGCAACGCCTGAACTGGCAGCGGCGGCTGTGCGACTGGCGCGAGCTGGACGCCCTGTCGCGGCAGGTGCGCGATGCCGTCGCCCAGGGCAACCCGGCGGTGGAACCGTTCGCCTTCCTCAGCGAGGATGCCGGCGCCACCGAGCAACTGGCCTGTGCCCGCCAGCGCGCGCAGGTGATCGCCGGCTCGTTGCGGCCACTGCCGCCGGCACCGGCGCGCCTGCCCGGCCCGCTGCGCGTCGGCTTCCTGTCCAACGGTTTCGGTGCGTATCCCACCGGCCTGCTGACGGTGGCGCTGTTCGAGCAGCTGCGCATGCAGCCGGCGCTGCAGGTGCACCTGTTCGCGCTGAACCGCGACGACGGCAGCGCCATCCGCCAACGCCTGCAGGCCGCCGCGCACAGGCTGCACGACGTGGCCGGGCAGGCCCACGCCACCATCGCCGGGCGCATTCGCGAGGCCGGCATCGACATCCTGTTCGACCTGCGCGGCTGGGGCGGCGGCGGCGCGCCCGAAGTGCTGGCGCTGCGCCCGGCGCCGGTGCAGGTCAACTGGCTGGCCTATCCCGGCACCTCCGGCGCGCCGTGGATCGACCACGTGCTGGCCGACGGTTTCGTGCTGCCGCCAGCGCTGGAACCGGCCTTCAGCGAAAACGTGCTGCGGCTGCCGCGTGCATTCCAGCCTTCGGACAACACCCGCATCGTCGGGGAACCACCGGTACGCGGCGACTGCGGCTTGCCCGAGCGCGGCGAGGACGGCAGCGGCGTCGTGTTCTGCTGCTTCAACAACAGCTACAAGCTCAACCCGCGCAGCGTCGGCCGCCTGCTGCGGGTGCTGCACGGCGTACCCGGCAGCGTGCTGTGGCTGCTGTCCGGCCCCGGCCGCGCCGACGAGCGGCTGCGCGAGATCGCCTATCAACAAGGCTTGGAACCAGCGCGACTGGTGTTCATGCCGAAGCTGCCGCATCCGCAGTACCTGTCGCGCTACCGCCACGCCGACCTGTTCCTCGACACCCACCCCTACAACGCCCACACCACAGCTTCCGATGCGCTATGGGCCGGTTGCCCGGTACTGACCGCACCCGGCGCGACCTTCGCCTCGCGCGTGGCCGGCAGCCTCAACCATCATCTGGGGCTGGACGAGATGAACGTGGCCGGCGACGAAGCCTTCGTCGCCACCGCCATCACGCTGGGCAACGGCCCGGCCGCGCTGCGCGACCTGCGCCAGCGGTTGGCTCAGGCGCGCCGCGACAGCAGCCTGTTCGACATGGCCGGCTTCGCGAGGGACTTCGCCACGTTGCTGCAAGGCCTGCAATACCCGTAGATGCGGGGCTTGCCCCGCATGAAGCATTCCCGGCAACGCCCCGTGCGGAGCAAGCAGAGCTGGCCCCGCTTGTTTGAACAGCCAAGCCGTGTTCGATAAGTGGATTCCCTGCCGGTCAAGCTGCCTTCGGCCAAGGCAGCAGTTGTTTGAGGTAGACCTGATCGGGCGTACCGCGATCAGGGCCGTGTGGGGTAGAAGCCGAAGTAGCGCGCCAACCGTGCCCGCGCGTGGCTGACGCTGTCGTAGGCGTGCAGGTACACCTCTTCGTACTTGACCGACTTCCACAGTCGCTCGATGAACACGTTGTCGCGCCAGCAGCGCTTGCCGTCCTTGCTGATGGCGATGCCATGCTGCTTGAGCAGGCCAGTGAAGGCCTGGCTGGTAAATTGACCGCTCTGGTCGGTGTTGAAGATCTCCGGTGCGCCATGCCGGGCAATAGCCTCTTCCACGGCCTCAACGCAGAAGTCGGTATCCATCGTGATCGAGAGCCGCCATGCCAGCACCCGGCGGCTGTACCAGTCGATCACGGCCGCCAGATAGACGAAGCCCCGGGCCATCGGGAAGTAAGTGATGTCCATCGCCCAGACCTGGTTGGCCGGTCGATCTTCAGGCCCGCAGCAGGTATGGATAGATCGTATGCCCCGGGTGCCTGCGGCTGGTGTTGGGCTTGCGGTACAGCGCCTCGATGCCCATCTTCCGCATCAGCGTGGCCACGGCTTGCGGCAGGTAGTACACGCTGCCGCGGCTGATGCCCAGGACTTGGGCTTGCCGGGTCACCGGCAGGGCATGGATGCGGTCGATCATCGCGTTGCGCGATGCAAGCCCGCTTTGGTGAGCGCGCCTTCTAAAAATCGTTCTCCAGCGTCAACTCCCCGATCTTGGCGGGCAGGGCCTTCACGTCCACCCGCGGCGGGCTGGATTCGGCAGCACCGAACACGCCGGTCGCGTTCTCCAGCAGTGGACTACGCCACTGCGTGATCTGGTTGGGGTGCAGGTCGAACTGCTGGGCCAGTTCGGCCCAGCGTCTTGTCACCCTTGACGGCAAGGGCCACCTTGGCCTTGAAGGCCGGAGAGTGGTTGCGGCGGGGTCGTCTTGCACGGCGATCATCATCGCCTCAGTGAAGCCCCCGCCATCTGAAAGTTTCCAGTCTCGATCAGTCGGCTTGGCCGACCTGACCTTGGCGTCAGTGAGTAGATTCTCGGGCATCGCTTGACTCCACGGCGGGAAAAGTACCCCCACGGTTGAACACGAGCACCCCCAACGCTACCCCCGAATTTTTCAGACCTCGATGAACAACAGGAACGCCCAGTAGACCGTATTTTCTTACGCAACCAATTGATTCAAAACGGGCAAATCTATCCACCAAGCACTACTGAGCACCACCGAGATCCGGCAAAATTCGTCAGACGTTGAAGCGGAAGTGCAGCACGTCGCCTTCCTTGACGATGTAATCCTTGCCCTCCAGGCGCAGGCGACCGGCCTCCTTGGCGCCCTGCTCACCCTTGAGGTTGATGAAATCGTCGTAACCGATGGTTTCGGCGCGGATGAAGCCACGCTCGAAGTCGGTATGGATCACGCCCGCCGCCTGCGGTGCGGTGGAGCCGGCGCGCAACTGCCACGCGCGGACTTCCTTCACACCTGCGGTGAAGTAGGTCTGCAGGCCCAGCAGCTTGTAGCCGGCGCGGATCACCCGGTTCAGGCCGGGCTCGTCCAGGCCGAGGTCCTTGAGGAATTCGTCGCGGTCGGCGTCGTCCAGCTGCGACAGCTCTTCCTCGATCGCCGCGCACACCGGCACCACCTCGGCGCCTTCGGCCTCGGCGCGGGCGCGCACCGCGTCCAAGTGCGGATTGTTCTCGAAGCCGTCCTCGGCGACGTTGGCGATGTACATCAGCGGCTTGAGCGTGATCAGGAACATGTCGCGGATCAGCGCCTTCTCCTCCGCGGCGAGCCCGGCCGAGCGCGCCGAGCGGCCCTGGTCGAGCACGGCCGCCAGCTTCTCCAGCACCGGCTTGCGCGCCAGCGCGTCCTTGTCGTTGGCCTTGGCCGCGCGGGTGGCACGGTCCAGCGCCTTCAGCACCGATTCGAGGTCGGCCAGCGCCAGCTCGGTGTCGATGGTCTCGATGTCGGCGATCGGATCCACCTTGTTGGAAACGTGGATGACGTTGCCGTCCTCGAAGCAGCGCACGACATGGGCGATGGCGTCGGTCTCGCGGATGTGGGCGAGGAACTTGTTGCCCAGCCCCTCGCCCTTGGACGCACCGGCGACCAGGCCGGCGATGTCGACGAACTCCATCGTGGTCGGGATCACCCGCTCCGGCTTGACGATCGTGGCCAGCGCATCGAGCCTCGGGTCGGGCACCGGCACGATGCCGGTATTCGGCTCGATGGTGCAGAACGGGAAGTTGGCCGCGGCGATGCCCGCCTTGGTCAGCGCGTTGAACAGGGTCGACTTGCCAACGTTGGGCAGGCCGACGATGCCGCATTTGATGCCCATGTTTGACAACCTCCGGGGTGAAAGTGATTGGCGAAACGGCGCGCACGTCGTTTGGCCAATCCATCTCGGGTTCGAGCGGGTCGCGGTTACCGGCAGCCGGCGCTACCTTGGCGTATGCAGGCGCTTCATGGCTTCGTTGAAATCGCCGGCCACCGCCAGCGGCAGCACGTCGATGGCCGCGTCGATGGCACGGGCGACCAGCACCTCGTCGTCCTTCGACGCGCGCCCCAGCACCCACGGCACCACGCGGTCCTTGTGCCCGGGGTGGCCGATGCCGATGCGCAGACGATGGAACCTGCCGTGCCCGAGCAGGCGGATGGTGTCGCGCAGGCCGTTCTGGCCGCCGTGGCCGCCGTCGAACTTCAACCGCGCCGTACCCGGCGGCAGGTCCAGTTCGTCGTGCGCCAACAGGGATTGTTCCGGCTCGATCTTCCAGAACCGCTGCGCGGCGGTGACCGACTTGCCGGACAGGTTCATGAAGGTGGCCGGCTTCAGCAGCCATACCGGCTGGCCGTCGATATCGATCCTGGCCACCTCGCCGAACAGCTTGCTTTCCAGCGTCCAGCGCGCGCCCGAGCGCTCGGCCAAGGCCTCAACGAAATGAAACCCGGCGTTGTGCCGGGTCCGGGCGTGTTCGGTTCCGGGGTTGCCCAGACCGACGATAAGTCGCAAGCCAGCCATGCGTTCACCGTTGGCTGCGCCCGCCCCGTGGAGGAGCGGGCGCAACCGGCCGATCACTCGGCGGTGGCCTCGTCTTCGTCGGCCGCGGCCGGCACCTTGGCGATGACCACGGCGTCGTCGTGGTCCTTGCCCAGCTTCAGCGCCGGGATTTCCACGCCGGCCGGCAGCTTCAGCTGCGACAGGTAGATGATGTCGCCGGCCTTCAGCTCGACCAGGTCGACCTCGATCGCCTGCGGCAGATCCTTCGGCAGGCAGGCGATGGCCACTTCCTTCAGCTCGTGGGTCACCAGCACGCCGGCGATCTTGCCAGCCGGGGAGATTTCCTCATTGATGAAGTGCAGCGGCACGGTGGCGTGCAGCACTTCATTCTCGTTCACGCGCTGGAAGTCCAGGTGCATGATCAGCTGCTTGTACGGGTGGCGCTGGATGTCGCGCAGCAGCACCTTGGTGATGCTGCCGTCGAGGTTCAGGTCGATGATCGAGGAATAGAACCAGTCGTTGTGCTGGGCCAGCCAGATTTCGTTGTGGTTGAACTCGACCATCGCCGGCTCGCGGTCACCGCCGTAGACGATGCCCGGGACCACGCCGGCGTGACGCAGGCGGCGGCTCGCACCCTTGCCCTGCACGTCGCGACGGGCGACCTTGATTTCGTGGGACTTTGCCATTGTTGACTACTCTTGAGTTGGTGCACCGCTAGCGGTGCGTGATGAAGGCCCTTCCGCGACCAGAAGGGCCGGTGCAGGCCGCAGGCGGTTGCCGGCGGCCGGATCGGGTCAATCCACGTACATCGAGCTGACCGACTCGCCGAAGGCGATGCGGCGCATCGTCTCGGCCAGCATTTCGGCCACGCTGATCTGGCGGATCTTGGTGCAGACACGCGCCAGATCGGACAGCGGGATCGTGTCGGTCACCACCAGCTCGTCGAGCTGGGAGTTGTTGAGGTTGTCCACCGCCGGGCCCGAGAGCACGGCATGGGTGCAGTAGGCGGCGACCTTGACCGCGCCACGCGCCTTCAGCGCGGCGGCGGCGGCGCACAGGGTGCCGGCAGTGTCGACGATGTCGTCGACCATCACGCAGGTCTTGCCCTCGACGTCGCCGATGATGTTCATCACCGTGGCGACATTGGCGCGCGGGCGGCGCTTGTCGATGATCGCCAGGTCGGCGTCGTCAAGGCGCTTGGCGACGGCGCGCGCGCGCACCACGCCACCCACGTCCGGGCTGACCACGATCAGGTTGTCGGTGCCGTAGGCGCGCCAGATGTCGGCCAGCAGCAGCGGCGAGGCGTAGACGTTGTCCACCGGCATGTCGAAGAAGCCCTGGATCTGGTCGGCATGCAGGTCGACGGTGAGGATCTGGTCGGTATGCACCGACGAGAACATCTTGGCCGCGACCTTGGCGGTGATCGGCACGCGCGAGGAGCGCATGCGGCGGTCCTGGCGGGCATAGCCGAAGTACGGAATGGCGGCGGTGATGCGGCCCGCCTGTGCGCCCACCAACGACAACCTGATGGAAATCATGGTCATGGTCGACGCCTTGCGCCGCGCGTCGGCGGAGCCGAAGTACGGCACCACCGCGGTGACGCTGGAAGCCGAAGCGCGCTTGAGCGCGTCGATGATGACCAGCAGCTCCATCAGGTTCTCGGCGCTCGGCGCGCAGGTCGGCTGCACCACGAACACGTCCTGCTTGCGCACGTTCTCCTGGATCTCGACCTGCACCTCGCCGTCGGAAAAGCTGGAAACCAGCGCCTTGCCCGGCTGCACGCCCAGCTCCTTGCAGATGCTCTGCGCAAGCGGCTTGTTGGCATTGCCGGAAAAAACCAGCAGGTTCGGGGAGTCTTGCATGTGGGCTTTCTCGGGCGGCGGCGAAAGAGCGTGGAGCGGGTGGGACAACGCTGGCCCCGACCATCCGGAGCCGGGCTTTTCCCATGATGCCGCACACGGGTGTACGGCCTGCGCAGCAGGGAGCTGCATGTTCAAGTGGCAGGGGCGGTAGGATTCGAACCTACGAATGCCAGGATCAAAACCTGGTGCCTTGGGCCTCTTGGCGACGCCCCTGCATCAAACGATTTCCGTTGCCTCCAGTGCATCGAGCAATGGCGAGCGCTGCACGCCCGCGACCACCCACGCCCGCAGTTCCCCCGGCAATTCCGCCAGCGCCCGCTCTGCGGCGGCGCGTGTGGCGAATTCGACGAAGCAACCGCTTCCCGACCCGGTAAGCCGCACTCGACCGACGCGCGAAAGCGCCCGGAACACCGCTTCGACGGCGGGCTCCCGGCGCCGCAGCACCGGTTCGAATGCGTTCCCGAGAACGGTCCCGGAAGCGAAGTCCGCTATTTTCGCGGGCGCAGCATCCCGCGTCAAATCCGGGCAGCGGAACAGTTCGGCGGTAGGCACGTGGACGCCCGGGTCGGCCAACAAATACCAGGCTGGCGGCAGCGCCAGCGGCGCCAGTCTTTCGCCCACGCCCTCGGCCCAGGCATTGCGCCCGCGCACGAACACCGGCACGTCGGCCCCCAGTTGCAGGCCGAGGGCCGCCAGCGCGTCCTCGTCCAGCCCGGTGCCCCACAACGCATTGAGCGCCACCAGCACGGTGGCCGCGTCGGAGGAACCACCACCGAAACCGCCGCCGGCGGGAATCCGCTTTTCGACACCGATATCGGCACCTTTCGATGATTTCGCGGCTTTTTGCAGCGCGATGGCCGCACGCACGACCAGGTCATCGGCCTCCGCGACGCCTGCCACGGAAGCTCCGATACGCCGCACCCGGCCATCGTCGCGCACGCGCAACGCGATGCGGTCGCCCCAGTCCAGCAACCGGAACACGGTCTGCAGCTCGTGGTAGCCGTCCGCCCGGCGGCCGGTGACGTGCAGGAACAGGTTCAGCTTGGCCGGGGCCGGCCAGTACGACCAGCCCGACGCTTGTGTGACGGCATTCATGGCTGGCCCAGCGCCCATTCATCGACGATCAACCGCACCTTGGCGTCGCCGTTGACCGCGTCGATGCGGCGCGGCAGCGACGGGCGCGCGTCTTCTGGCGGGTACCATTCCAGATAGTCGATACGCCACTCACCCTGCTGCAGCACGCGCGGGCGGCCTTCGGCATCGAAACCCCGCTTGGCCGCCTGCGCACCCGTTGCGGGCATGCCGCGCACCCACGCGGCCAGTTGTTCCACCGGAATCTCCCAGCCGGTGGCCTGCAGCAACAGCTGGCCGGCATCGCCGCCGCTGCGCGGACCGCCTTGCAGCCCGTCCAGCCGTACCGCCTGCCCGGCACCGCCGCTCAACTGCCAGCTCTGCCGGGTCACCGGCGCGGCGAGGCTGACCTGGTAGGCGTCGCCCTGCTGCTGCCAATCGATGCGGCCGCTGCCGCCGTTGCGCCCCTTGCTGACCGCGACCCGGCCCTGGAACGACCATTGCGGCGACAGCACCAGCACCGCCTGCCGCGTCGCTTCGACCGCCGGCTCGGGCATGAACGCGATGTCCTCCGGCGGCGCCTGCCGCGTCGCCAATGAACCGCAGCCGCCCAGTGCACCCGCCACCAGCAACACCACTGCCGCCCGCCATGCCGTTGCCGTCATGCCCCCAGCGCCTCCCTCGCGCGCAGCAGGGCGCGGTTGTCCGGATCCAGCTTGCGCGCTTCCTCGAAGAAGTGCTGCGCCTCGTCACGACGCCCCAGCACCCACAACACCTCGCCGACATGCGCGGCGATTTCCGCGTCCTTGTTCAGGCTCCATGCCCGGCGCAGTTGCACCAGCGCCTCCTCGTTGCGACCCAGCCGGTACAGCACCCAGCCATAGCTGTCGACGATGGCGGCGTTGTCCGGCTCGGCCACGCGGGCGCGGTCGATCAGCTCCAGCGCCTCCTGATGACGCTCGGTACGGTCGGCCAGGGTGTAGCCGAGCGCGTTGAGCGCGGCCACGTTCTCCGGCTCGGCGACCAGTATCTTGCGCAGGTCGGCCTCGGCGCGCGGGATGTCGTCGCCGCGCTCCCAGGCCAGCGCACGCGCATAGAGCAGCGCGCTGTCGTCCGGCCAGGCGGCCAGCCCGCGGGTCAGCACTTCCACCTCGGCATCGTTGTGGCCGTCGCGCTGCTGCAATTCGGCTTCCAGCAGGTAGGCGTCGCGACGCAGGTCGTCGTCCACCGCGGCGTCGGCCTGGATGGCCCGGACCTCGTCCCCGGCCTGCGCCTTTTCACCCAGCTCGTGCAGGGCATTGACCGCGCGCAGCCGCGCCTCGCCGCGGTGCGGGCCGCCCGGCACGCCGTGGTACCAGTCCACCGCCTCGCGGTAGTGCTTGAGGTATTCGGCGATCCGACCCAGCAGCAGGCGCTGGTCGGGATCGGGCTTGGCCGCCCGGGCCGCGATGTCCCGATACAGGGCCAGCAGCGCCGCGTCATCGTTCTGCTTGGCCAGCAGCGCCGCGCGCATGCCCCAGGTCTGCACGTCCTGCTCGCCGGTCGACAGCACGCGCCCGGCCGCACCCGGCTCGCCGAAGGCGTCGTAGGCATAGGCCAACGCGTTGCGCAGCTCGGCATCGTCGGCCGCCTTCGGCTCGATACCGCGCAGCAGCGCCAGCGCCGCGTCCTTGTTGCCGGCCTGGTTGAGCTGGGAGGCATGCAGCAGGGCCACGCGCGGCTCGCCGGGGAAGCGCTTGACCACCTCGCCAACCATGCGCTGCGCCAGTTGCGGTCGTTCCATGCGCAGGGCCAGCCGGCCGAATTCCTGCCAGGCCTCCAGTTCGTCCGGAATCGCCCCGGCATCGACCAGCTCGCCCAGCACCTTGGCCGGCGCGGCCGGGTCGCGGCCACCGGTAGCCAGCGCCAGCAAGGCATGGCGCCACGCTCGCGGCTCGGGCGAGCGCAGCACCGCCAGCAACTCCCTGCGCGCCAGGCGGGTATCGCCCTGGCGCAGCGCCAGCGACGCGCGAGTGCCGCGCAGCGCCAGCGAGCCCGGGTCGCGTTGCGCCCACAGGGCCAGCGCCTGCCGGGCGCGCGCATCGTCACCGGCCAGCATGGCGATGCGGGTAGCGCGTTCGGCCAGGCCCACGTCACCGGCGGTTTCCTGCGCCGCCTGCAGGTACCAGCGCGCGGCATCGGCCAGCTTGCCGGCCTGCAGCGCGAATTCGCCGGCCAGCACCGGCTCCAGCGAGGCTTCCTGCCCGGCCACGGCCGCCTGCGCCGGCTGTGCTGCGGGGGCGGCCGGCACCTGCCACGGCAACAGGAAAAGCAGCAGAACGCTGCATGTACGGAAACGTGTTCGGCTGAAATTGGGCATCTACTGCAACCGGGCCGTAAAATGGCGGGCCTCAACAGCCAGCAGCTTATCGCAAGCAACTGAACAGATGACCCTGTGGGTGCTCGGACTGAACCATCAGACCGCGCCGGTGGAACTGCGCGAACGCGCGGCCTTCGGCGGCGACGCGTTGTCGCGCGCGATGGCATCGCTGCGCGAAACGCCGCAGCTTGCCGAAGCGGTGCTGCTGTCCACCTGCAACCGCACCGAGCTGTACGCCGTGGCCGAGGACGGCAGCGCGCTGGAGCACTGGCTGCAGGGCCACGCCGGTGACCTGCAAGGCTACCTGTACCAACACCGCGACGATGCCACCGTGCGCCACCTGTTCCGCGTCGCCACCGGGCTGGACTCGATGGTGCTGGGCGAACCCCAGATCCTCGGGCAGGTGAAAGACGCCTGGTCGCTGGCCCGCGACAGCGGCGCCATCGGCCACCACCTGGACCGGCTGTTCCAGCAGACCTTCTCGGTGGCCAAGCGCGCCCGCACCGACACCCGCGTCGGCGCCAACCCGATATCGGTGGCGTCCACCGCGGTGCGGCTGGCGCAGGATTCGTTCGCGCGGCTGGACGACGCCACCGTGTTGCTGGTCGGTGCCGGCGAAACCATCGAGCTGGCCGCCCGGCACCTGGGCGAGGCGCGGGTGAAGCGGCTGCTGGTGGCCAACCGTACCCTCGCCCACGCGCAGGACCTGGCCAGCCGCCACGGCGCGTGGGTGGTGCTCAAGGGCGCGGGCATACTGGTGTGCCCGCGCCCTTGAGCACCACCCACGCGCCCTGGCCAGCCGCCACGGCGGCGTGGCGCTGCCGCTGGCCGAACTGGAGCGGCACCTGGCCGAGGCCGACGTGGTGTTCTCGGCCACCGCCGCGCGCGAGCCGGTGATCCTGCAACGGCAGGTCGCTGACGCCTTGCGTTCGCGCCGGCACAAACCGATGCTGCTGTTCGACCTGGCGGTACCCCGCGACATCGAGGCCGGTGTCGGCGAACTGGCCGATGCCTACCTCTACACCGTCGACGACATGGAGCGCGCAGTGGAAGAAAACCGCCGCAGCCGCCGCGAGGCCGCCGCCGAGGCCGAGACCATCATCGACCTGCAGGTGTCCCGCTACATGGAGAACCTGCGCGCCACCCACCTGCAGGCGCCACTCAAGCAGCTGCGCGCGTTCGGCGAGTCCACCCGCGCCGAGCTGCTGGAGAAGGCCCGCCAGCAACTGGCGCACGGCAAGACCGCCGAGGACGTGCTCGAACAGCTCGCCCACGGCCTGACCAACCGCCTGCTGCACCCGCCCACCGCCGCGCTGCGGCAGGCCGCGCTGGAAGGCGACGCCGACCTGACCCGCGCCGCCGAGCGCCTGTTCCCGGCCACGCCCGGGTACCGCCACCCCGTTGCGAGAACCGATGACGCCGACCCTGCGCCGTAAACTGCTGGCCCTGGCCGAGCGCCGCGAAGAACTGGAACGCCTGCTCGCCGACCCGGACGTGGTCGCCGACAACGAGCGCTTCCGCAACCTCTCCCGCGAATTTTCCCAGCTCGAACCCGTGGCCACCGCGCTGGCCGCCGAAACCCGCGCCCGCAACGACCTCGCCTCGGCCGAGGCGATGCGCGCCGACCCGGAGCTGCGCGAACTGGCCGAAGAGGAAATCGCCACGGCGCAGGCGCGGCTGCAGGCGCTGGACGCGGAGCTGGCCCTGCTGCTGGTGCCGCGCGACCCGCGCGACGACGGCAACCTGTTCCTGGAAGTGCGCGCCGGCACCGGCGGCGACGAAGCGGCAATCTTCGCCGGCGACCTGTTCCGCATGTACGCCCGCTACGCCGAGCGCCAGGGCTGGAAGGTCGAGGTCGAGTCCGACAACCCCGGCGAGCACGGCGGCTACAAGGAAGTGGTGGCGCGCGTGGTCGGCCGCGGCGCCTACTCGAAGCTGAAATTCGAGTCCGGCACCCACCGCGTGCAGCGCGTGCCGGCCACCGAGTCGCAGGGCCGCATCCACACCTCGGCGGCGACCGTGGCGATCATCCCCGAGGCCGACGACGTCGAGGACATCGCGATCAACCCGGCCGATCTGAAGGTGGACACCTTCCGTTCCTCCGGCGCCGGCGGCCAGCACGTCAACAAGACCGAGTCGGCGATCCGCATCACCCACGTGCCGAGCGGCGTGGTGGTCGAGTGCCAGACCGAGCGCAGCCAGCATGCCAACCGCGACAAGGCGATGAAGCGGCTGAAGGCGCAACTGCTGGATGCCGAGCGCAGCAGGCAGGCGGCGGCCGAAGCGCAGACCCGCAAACTGCAAGTAGGCAGCGGCGACCGCAGCCAGCGCATCCGCACCTACAACTTCCCGCAGGGCCGCATCACCGACCACCGCGTCGAGGGCCTGACCCTGTACGACCTGCCCAACATCATCGAAGGCGAACTCGACACACTGGTCGGACGCTTGCAGCACGAGCATCAGGTGGACGAACTGGCGCGATTGGCCGAAGGCACCTGAGCAACGCTGTTGCTGTTGCTGTTGCTGTTGCCCTTTGGCTTTTGACTTCCCCCGCCGTAAAGCGAGCCGGGCACCGCAGCGGGACGGGGGGCGAAGAGGCGCACGTGTCTGAGCGAAGCGAGTTGTGCGCCGCCCCCCGGCCCGCGAGGAGCGCAGGGGACCGATGCGGCGTAGCCGCATCGGCTCGCGTCCGGCCGTGCACGTCGCCCCTGCGGGGTCTTGTCCGTCGGCTCCGTCGCTGCGGAAGGAAGCCCGGAAAATCAAAAGCACAGGAGCAAAAGCAAAATCACGGGCAGATGCCGCACGCATCAGCGCGCGGCCATGAACGCCTCGATCTCCTCGGCACTGCGCTCCAGCTCACCGGTCAACACCCGATGGCCATCGCCGGTGATCAACACATCGTCCTCGATGCGGATGCCGATGCCGCACCAGCACGGTTCCACGCTGGCGTCGTCCGGCGACACGTACAACCCCGGCTCGATGGTGAACACCATGCCCGGCTCCAGGTTGCGCCACGGGCGGTCCTCCGGGGCGGCCGGGCCGCTGCGATAGTCGCCGGCATCGTGCACGTCGAGCCCCAGCCAGTGCCCGGTCTTGTGCCGGTAGAAGCGCTTGTAATGGCCTTCGATGACGTTTTCTTCGAGGTCGCCTTCCAGCAGCCCCAGCCGCAACAAACCTTCGGTCAGCACTTCGACCGCAGCCAGATGCCCTTCCTCGTAGGCGACGCCGGGCCGCGCCTGTTCCAGCGCTGCCGCCTGCGCGGCCAGCACCAGATCGTGCAGGGCGCGCTGCTCGGCGCTGAAACGGCCGCCCACCGGAAAGGTGCGGGTGATGTCGCTGGCATAGCCGCGGAACTCGGCGCCGGCATCGATCAATACCAAGTCACCGTCGCGGCTGCCGCCGTTGTTGGCCCGGTAATGCAGCACACAGGCATTGGCACCGGCACCGACGATGCTGTTGTAGGCCGCGCAGGCATCGCCGCGGCGGAACTCGCGCTCCACCTCGGCCTGCAACTCGTGTTCGCGCACACCCGGCCGCGCCGCACGCATCGCCGCGCGGTGCGCGCGCACGCTGATGTCGGCGGCCTGCTGCATCAGCGCGATCTCGGCCGGCGACTTGAACAGGCGCTGCTCGTGCAGCAGGTGGCCCAGCTCCAGGAACTCGTGCGGCGGCTGCGCACCGTGGCGCACCTGCGAGCGCACGCGGTTGACCCAGCCGATCAGCTTGAGGTCGAAGTCGGCGTCGCGGCCGAAGTGGTAATAGACCCGCGAGCGGCCTTCGAGCAGGCCCGGCAGGATGTCGTCGAGGTCGTCGATCGGGTAGGCGTCGTCCATGCCGTAGCGCGCCACCGCGCCTTCCTGGCCTTCGCGCGGACCATCCCACGCCTCGCGCTCGGCGTCACGCTCGCGGCAGAACAGGATCGCCTCGCCGTGGCGGCGGCCGGGGATCAGCACCAGCACCGCCTCCGGCTCGGGGAAGCCGCTCAGGTACCAGAAGTCCGAGTCCTGCCGGTAGGGATGGAGGGTGTCGTGGCTGCGCACGCGCTCCGGCGCGGCCGGCAGGACCAGGATGGCGTCGTCGCCCGCAGCCTCCATCAACTGGCGGCGGCGCTGCGCGTATTCGGCCGGCGCGATGCCGGTCAGGGCCCGCACCGGCACCTCAGTTCAACCGCTGGCGGTGGCGCGCGCCCATCACGCAGTCGCCGTGCAGCAGCAGCACCGCCACGCGCACGAATTCCTCGATCTCGGCCAGCGCGTCCTCGTCCTCGTCGGCGCTGTCGAACTGGTCGCTGGAAGCCTGCGCCAGCCGCGCCAGGTCCTGCAGCGCTTCCTCGCCCTCCTCGCTCAGCACCGGCCGCTTGTCCGCGGCCAGCCCGAAACCACCGAGGAAGGCGCGGCACCAGTCGAACAGGGCATCGGTCCGCGCCTGCAGCGGCGCGCCGGGTTCGGCCAGCAGCAGCTCGAAAGCGAAGTCGCGGTCCTCCAGCTGTGCCACCACGGCCTGGCGCAGCCGGTCCAGCACGCTGCCCGGCTCGGGTGCCGGCAGGCCGTCGTCGGCCAGCACCTTGCCCGGCCATTCCGGCAGGTCGGCGCCACCGGCCGCCAGCCAGCCGCACAGCCCGCCGTGCAGTTCGGCCGCCGAAGCGGCCAGGCCCAGCGAGCGGCTGGCTTGGAGGATGTCGTGGACGGCGGGGAGTTCGGTCATGTCACTGGCCTTTGCAACGGGGAAAACCCGGGCCCGCACAACGCGTGGCAACGGCCGCACAGTGTAGCAACCACTCACGCGCGCCCATCTTGACCACCCCCGATCCCCATGCCTATCGTGCCGCAATGGATTCCTTCGACCCCGCCGCCCAGTTGCAGGCCCTGGCCACCCGCCTCGACGCCCTGTTCGAACGCAACCGGCGGCTGGCCGAAGAAAACCGCAGCCTGCGCCAGCAGCAGGAGCAACTGGTCGGCGAACGCGCACAGCTGCTGGCCAAGAACGAGCAGGCGCGCTCGCGGGTGGAAGCGATGATCACCCGCCTCAAGTCGCTGGAGCAGCACACGTGAGCCAGAACGAACCGGTCAGCGTCCACATCCTCGACCGCGAATACACCGTCGGCGTGGAACCGGCCGAGCGCGACAGCCTCACCGCCGCCGCGCGTATGCTCGACGCCCGGATGCGCGAGATCCGCGGCAGCAACCGCATGGCCGCGGTGGACCGGGTGGCGGTGCTGGCGGCGCTGAACCTCGCGCACGAACTGCAGCTGATGCGCGACGAACTGGCACGGCAGCAGCGGCGTTTCCAGTCCACCCTGGACGGCCTCAATCGACGCCTCGACGGCGCCCTCGACGACGGCCACTGACGCGACCGGCGGCGATGCATGAACAGGCGTTCGCCGCATTCATCCGAAACCCCGCAAAACAGGCTGGCAAGCGCACCCAACATGGCTATACTGGCGGCGCGTTCTCTGCCGTGAACGACGGCGTGTGCAAACATTCGCCTTGTCCCTTAATGACGACCACGGGGGCGCGACGGTACCGGGTGTGCAGGTCCGCCTTGCAGCGGGAAGCCCGATGGTTCCCCAACGTCCCCACTTGAACCCCGGGTTCAAGGTCGTTTCGCACGCATCGTCACTGCGGAGAATGCAATCATCCTGAAACGGCGCCGCAAGGCGCCGTTTCTTTTGGGCAAGCCGCAGGCGGCAACTACCTTTCGCCCTTGACTCGTCATTCCCGCGCAGGCGGGAATGACGGACAAAAGCCCCATCTCCCGCATACTCCGCGCCGATGACTTCCGACGACCGCCACGACCTGCGCCACCAACTGCGCCAGCGCCGCCGCGAGATCCCCGCCGCCGCGCGCATCGCCGCCGCCGAGGCATTGGCCACGAATCTGCTGGCGCTGCCCTTCGCCAATGTCGCCGGCCCGGTCGCCGGCTACTGGGCGATGGACGGCGAGATCGCGCTGCACCGCTGGCAGATGCAGTTGCCGCCACAGCAGACCTATTGCCTGCCGGTACTGCACGGCAAGCTGCTGCGCTTCGCACCGTGGCGGCCGGGGCAGCCGCTGGTGACCAACCGCTACGGCATACCCGAGCCGGACGTGGACGCCGCGCAGGCCCTGCGGCCCGAGGAAATGGCGCTGGTCGTCACGCCCTTGACCGGCTTCGACACCCACTGCCGCCGGCTCGGCATGGGGGGCGGCTGGTATGATCGCAGCTTCGCTTTCCGCCAGCGGCGCAGCGCGCCACCGTGGCTGGTCGGCGTCGGTTTCGCCGCCCAGCAGGTGCCGGCGCTGCCGGTCGAGGACTGGGACGTGGCGGTGGACGCGATCTGCACCGAGCAGGCCACTCTTTACCCGGAACCGTTGCACGCATGACCGCCCGCAAGCGCTATTGGCTGATGAAGTCCGAACCGGACGCCTTTTCCATCGACGACCTGCAACGCGTGGGCACCGAGCCGTGGAACGGGGTACGCAACTACCAGGCGCGCAACTTCATGCGCGACGGCATGAAGGTCGGCGACGGCATCCTGTTCTACCACTCCAACACCAAGGTGCCGGGCATCGTCGGCACCGCCACCGTGGCCAGCCAGGCCTACCCGGACGACACCCAGTTCGACCCGAAGACGCCCTACTACGACCCCAAGGCCACCCGCGAGCAGCCGCGCTGGCATCTGGTCGACGTGGCATTCGAGCGCAAGCTGGCGCAGGTGATCCCGCTGGAGGAGATCAAACAGTACACCGACGAGCTGGGCGAAGGCTTCGCGCTGACCGCGCGCGGCAACCGGCTGTCGGTGTTCCCGGTAACCGCTGCGCAGTGGAAGCTGCTGCTGTCGCTGGAAAAGAAGCCGGCCTGATACCCCGTATTCCCATAGGAGCGACGTCAGTCGCGACCGACTGCTTTGCGGGCAAGGCCCGCGGTCGCGACTGGCGTCGCCCCTACCGTCCCCACATCACCCATCCACCGAGCCCACCATGTCCGAAGCCAAGCGCCTGGCCGCCGAAAAAGCCATCGAATACGTCGAGAAGGGAATGATCGTCGGGGTCGGCACCGGCTCCACCGTGGCTTACTTCATTGAAGCCTTGGCGCGCATCAAGGACCGGATCGAGGGCGCCGTCTCCAGCTCCGAACAAAGCACCGCCCTGCTCAAGGGGCACGGCATCGAGGTGCTGGACCTGAACCACAGCGGTGGGCTGTCGCTGTACGTCGACGGCGCCGACGAATGCGACCCGCGCAAGAACCTGATCAAGGGCGGCGGCGCCGCACTGACCCGCGAGAAGATCATCGCCGAGGCCAGCGAGAAGTTCGTGTGCATCGTCGACCCGAGCAAGCAGGTGCCGGTGCTGGGCAAGTTCCCGCTGCCGGTGGAAGTGATCCCGATGGCGCGCAGCCTGGTCGCCCGCAAAATCCTCGCGCTCACCGGCGGCCAGCCGGTGTGGCGCGACGGCGTGGTCACCGACAACGGCAACCTGATCCTCGACGTGCACAACCTGTCCATCACCGATCCGGTGAAGCTGGAGCAGGAGCTGAACCAGATCCCCGGCGTGGTCACCGTGGGCCTGTTCGCGCGGCGCCCGGCCGACGTGGTGATCGTCGGTGGGCAACCACCGCAGGTGCTGTAAGCCCGCCGCACACGAAGTCCCCGTCCTATGGCGGGGATTTCGCCATCCGGCCGTGGGGCAAAGCCCCTACGGCTTGTGCTCTTCCTCCGCGCCCAGCGCTTCCACCAGTGCCCCGACCAACTCGCGCTTGCGCTGTGGCAAGGCGAGGAACGCATCGATCACCTCGCGTTCGCGCACCCCCATCACCTGCCACGGCTGCCGCGGCTCGGCCACCCGCTGGCCGCCGCCGAAACGCAACTGGTGCGGCTCCACGCCGAACAGCTCGGCCAGCACCTGCAGCTTGTCCTGCTCGGGAATCGAACGCCCGCCCAGCCAGCGCGAAGCACTCTGAAAGCTCACCGAGCGCCCCTGATAACGGGCGTTGAACAGGCGGAACAGCACCGCCGGACGCGGCTCGTAGCCGGCCATGCTCATTGCCTGCGCCAGGCGCCGGGAAAATTCGAAGCGTTCTTCGCTCATGGCCGGCAACGTTACGGACCGTGTCCGCGGCCGACTCACCATTCACTTCCATTCAAAACAACTTATTGCTTTCATTGACGAAAGGATTTCGTCGGCCAGCGCTCGCCGGCCGCCCGTCAAAGGACATGCATGGAAATGCCACAGGACACCGCATCCCGGCCGCTACTGAACCCTGTTGACGGCTACATGCGGGTTAACTACCGCCACCATTACGCCGAATTGCTGCGCATGGTCCCCACGCCACCGGAGGCCATCGCCGAACTGTGCCTGTTCCGCTTCTGGCTGGCCTGCCGCGCACACCACCACGCCCATGCCGGCAACACCGATACGCCGACACAGCGGCAACCGCCGGCGGGCTGGCCGCTGCCGTGCCATGCCTCCGGGCTCGACATCGAGCGCGTGCTCGGCCGCAGCCTGCTGCCACTGCTGGAAAGCCGGCTGCAGTTGTACGACCGCTTCGTCCTGCTCGGCCACAACAGCGCCGACCCGCAGGGGCTTGGCGCCGCAGCGCTGGCGCTTTCCTGCCAGCTGTTCGTGCAGGCGCCACCGATCGCACGCGCTTATCTGCAGGCCGAAACCCGCCACCTGTTCGCGCGGATGCTTGCCGCCTGCACCACGGCGGCGACCTTCCCGGCTTGACGCCACCTGGCGCATCCCCGAAGGTGCGCAGCGCCGCCCCCACCTTCCGGATACCGCCATGTCCCTGCGCCGCGCCGCCTGCCTTTCCCTGCTCCTGCTCCTGGCCGGTTGCGCCAGCGCCGGCGGCCACTGGGTGGAGCTGGCCGGCACCCGCTATCAGGTGGAACTGGCGCAGGACGACGCCACCCGCGCGCGCGGGCTGATGTTCCGCGAGCACATGGACGCCGACCGCGGCATGCTGTTCGTCCACGACCGTCTGGAACCGCAGGCGTACTGGATGAAGAACACCAGGATCCCGCTGGACATCCTCTATTTCGACAATGCCCGCCGGCTGGTCAGCCAGCAGCGCGACGTACCGCCCTGCTCGGCCGGCGACGCCTGCCCGCCCTACCCCAGCTTCAAGCCGGCGCGCTACGTACTGGAACTCAACGCCGGACAGGCGGCGAAGCTGCAGTTGGAGAACGGTGCCGAGCTGACCTTCGGCCCCGGCATTCCCAAGGGCGAATGACTCCGCGGTCCACCGTGCCTTGAATAGGCCGCGCTTTGCCGCCAGTCTTGGGCCATGCCCGACACCCGCTTCACCCTGCCACACTGGGATGCCCTTGCCGGCCTGGCCGACGTCGACCTGCCCCTGTTCGCCACCGCGCTGCTGATCGCCCGCGACGAATACCCCGAGCTGGACCCGGCACGCTGCGACCGCCTGCTGCAGGCCCATGCCGACCACCTGCGCACCGAAGTCTCGGCCATCGGCGAATGGCCGCTGAAGGTGGCCGCCATCAACCACCACCTGTTCAACGAACTGGGCTACAGCGGCGACCACGACGCCTACTACGACCCGCGCAACAGCTACCTCAACGAAGTGGTGGCGCGCCGGCTCGGCAACCCGATCTCGCTGGCGCTGGTACAGATGGAAGTCTCGCGCCGGCTCGGCCTGCCGCTGGAAGGCATTTCCTTCCCCGGCCATTTCCTCGTGCGCCTGCCGGTGGAGGAAGGCGTGCTGGTCATGGATCCGTTCAACGGTGGCCGCCCGCTGGGCGTGGACGAACTGCGCGAACGCGCGCGCAGCAACCTCGGCGGGCGCACCCCGGACGACCAGACCCTGGCGCGGATACTCGACCCTGCCCCGCACCGCGCCATCCTGGTCCGCATCCTGCGCAACCTGCACGGCGTCTATGCCGAGGCCGGGCAATGGGACCGCGCCGCGCGCTGCGCCGACCGCATCCTCACCCTCGCCCCCGGGCAGAACGACGCCCTGCGCGACCGCGGCATGGCCTACCTGCACCTGGGCCACGACACCGGCGCACGCAACGACCTGGCCGGCTACCTCCAGCGCGAACCCGAGGCAGACGACGCCCCCCAGTTGCGCGACAGGCTGGTCGAACTGGGCAGCGGGCGCCCGCGGCTGCACTGAACCGGCGCCGGCCGGCGAAATACCCCATCCTTTCCCCGGAAGGGCCGCCGGCGCGCCCACGCGTTAAACTGGCGCACCCTTTGCCCCGCCACACCCCATGAGCCACTACGAAGGCGACCTCCGCCCGGCCGAATCGGCCCGTTTCGTCATCATTGCCAGCCGCTGGAATGCCCGCATCACCGACGTGCTGGTCACCGGCGCGCGACAGAGCCTGGCCGGCAACGGCATCGGCGAGGACGCCATCGACGTGGTCCGCGTACCCGGTGCGTGGGAAATCCCGCTGGCCGCCGCACGCCTGGCCGCCACCGGCAAGCACGCGGCCATCATCGCCCTGGGCTGCGTGATCCGCGGCGACACCCGCCACTACGAACACGTGGCCGACCGCTGCGCCGAGGGCCTGATGCGCGTGCAACTGGATTTCGGCGTGCCGGTGCTCAACGGCGTGCTGGCGGTGGAACGCGCGGAAGACGCCGAGGCCCGCGCCGGCGGCAGCCACGGCAACAAGGGCGAGGAGGCCGCATTGACGGCGCTGGAAATGGTCAACCTTCTGGAGCAGCTGCCATGAACAACAAGCCCCACGGCAGGCCTGCCGGAAAGCCCCGCCGCCACGACGGCATCGACCCGGTGCTGCGCTCGCGCGCACGCCGCCGCGCGTTGCAGGCGGTCTATGCATGGCAGATTTCCGGCGGCAGCGCCGAATCGCTGCTGGCCCAGTTCGCCCACGAACAGGCGCACGAAGTGGCCGACCTGGCCTATTTCGAGAACCTGCTGCGCGGCGTGCTCGAACACCGCCGCGCGCTGGACGAAGCCCTGGCCCCGTTCGTCGACCGCCCGGTCGAGGAAATCGACGCCATCGAACGCGCGGTGCTGCGCGTGGCCGCCTTCGAGCTGCACCACCGCCCGGACGTGCCGTACCGCGTGGTCATCAACGAGGCCATCGAAACCGCCAAGCGCTTCGGCTCCGAGCACGGCCACACCTACGTCAACGGCGTGCTGGACCGCGCCGCGCTGGAATGGCGCAAGGTCGAAGCCAAGGAGTGAGAAACGAGGAGTGAGAAGTAAGGAAAAGCCGCTCCTGCCATCTCCCACTCCCCACTTCTCCCCACTCACTCCTGCCCTATGGACGAGTTCGGCCTGATCGACCACATCGCCCGCCGCGCGCGCCTGCGCGCCGACGTGGTGCTGGGCATCGGCGATGACGCCGCCCTGCTGCAACCGCCGCCGGGTCGACAACTGGCCGTCACCGCCGACACGCTCAATGCCGGCGTGCACTTCCCCGCCGAAGCCCTGCCGGCCGACATCGGCTGGAAGGCGCTGGCGGTGAACCTCTCCGACCTCGCCGCGATGGGCGCCGCGCCGCTGTGGTGCACCCTGTCGCTGTCTCTGCCGCAGGCCGATGCCGGCTGGCTGGAGGGCTTCGTCGACGGCTTCTTCGCGCTGGCCGATGCCAGCGGCATCGTCCTGGTCGGCGGCGACACCACGCGCGGGCCGCTGTCACTGTCGATCACCGCGATGGGCGCGGTACCGGCCGGGCTGGCGCTGCGCCGCGACGGCGCCCGCGTTGGCGACGACATCTGGATCAGCGGCACGCCCGGCGAAGCGGCCGGCGCACTGCGCCTGTGGCAGCGCGGTGCGCTCGACGTGCGCATACCTGCGGCCGATGCCGGCCACGAAATCCTGCGCCAGCGCCTGCAACGGCCAACGCCGCGGCTGCAGCTGGGGCAGGCGCTGCACGACGTGGCCAGTGCCGCGGCCGACGTGTCCGACGGGCTGCTCGCCGACCTCGGCCACATCGCCGCGCGCAGCGGCGTCGGCGCGCGGGTGCAGGCCGGGCGCGTGCCATTGTCGCCCGCGCTGCGCGACACGCTCGGCGCCGATGCCGCGCGCGACTGCGCCCTGCGCGGCGGCGACGATTACGAACTGTGCTTCACCGCCGCACCGGAACGGCGCGACGCGCTGCAGGCGCTGTCATCACAACTGGCGCTGCCGTTGACCCGCATCGGCCACATCGTCGAAGGTCCGGGTGTCACCTGCGAAGGCGAGCCAGATACCGGTCATACCGCCGGCTACCGCCATTTCGCGGCGCAATGACCGCAGGTGCCGGGCTTGCCCGGCACGGAAGCTTCACCGGCAGGGCTTCATGCGGGGCAAGCCCCGCATCTACGGAAGCACCCGCAGGTCGGGGCTACGCCCCCGACGGCGATATTCGTGAAGCGTCGGGGCATAGCCCCGACCTACGACCTCAATCCAGCTCCACCATCTCGAAGTCGTCCTTGGTCGCGCCGCAATCCGGGCAGGTCCACGTATCCGGCACGTCGGCCCAACGCGTGCCGGCCGCGATGCCCTCTTCGGGCAGGCCATCGGCCTCGCTGTAGATGAAGCCGCAGACGACGCACATCCAGGTGCGGAAGGTGGAGGCGGAGGCATCGGACATCGGATAATCACGGCAATACGGGACGGTTGCCGATTGTCCCACTCCCGCCGCCGCACAGGTAGCCATTGCATGCCCCACGCTTCCCACGCGCCCCGCGGCGTCTATCTGATCACCCCGGACGAACCCGACACCGTGCGCCTGCTCGCCCGCGTGCGCCCGCTGCTGGCCGGCGCCACCTGGCTGCAATACCGCAACAAGGCGGTCGATGCCACCACCGCCCGCGAACAGGCACATGCGTTGCAGGCCCTGTGCGCCGAAGCCGGCGTGCCGCTGATCATCAACGACGACGCAGCGCTGGCTGCCGAGGTCGGCGCGGCCGGCGTGCACTTGGGCGAGGACGACGGCGACATCGCCGCCGCGCGCGCGCTGCTCGGCCCCGACGCGATCATCGGCGCCTCCTGCTACGACCAACTGGAACTGGCGCAGCGCGCGGTGGCCGCCGGCGCCAGCTACGTCGCCTTCGGCGCGTTCTTCCCCAGCCGCAGCAAGGCCACCACGCGGCGCGCGCACCCGCAACTGCTGCGCGATGCCGCCGCGCTGGGCGTGCCGCGCGTGGCGATAGGCGGGTTGGCGGTGGACAACATCGCGCCGCTGGTCGAAGCCGGCGCGGATCTGGTGGCGGTCATCAGCGGCGTGTTCGCGGCCGATGACCCGGTGACGGCATTGCGGGCCTGTCAGGCCTGCTTCGCGTAGATCGGGGCTATGCCCCCGACGCTCTTCGTGGGTTCCGCGCGTCGGGGGCGTAGCCCCGACCTACCGCTGCATGTTTTTGCACTTCCTGTAGGAGCGACGTAAGTCGCGACGTGGCTTCACCACGAAAGCCCCGGTCGCGACTTACGTCGCTCCTACGGGGGAGCAAGGACTACTCCAGCGCCGCCTTGACCGCTTCCGGGTCGGCCAGCGCCTGCACCTCGCGGATCAAGCGCACGGTATTGCCGCCGAGGATCGCGCTGACCTGGCGGTCGTCGTAGCCGGCGTCCAGCAGCGCCTGCACCACCTTAGGCAGCGCCGTGATGTCCTCGTAGCCGACCACGCCACCGCCACCGTCCCAGTCGGCGCCGAGGCCGACGTGCTCCCAGCCGGCCACCTCGATGATGTGCAGCAGGTGGCGCATGTAGTCGTCGAAGTCGGCCTTGCGGATGCCGTACTTCGCATCCAGCTCGGCGAGCTTCGCCTTGGCCTGCTCGCGTTCCCCGGCCGTCATCTCGTGGCGGTTACCGAAGGATGCGTAGACCTTGCGCCGCTCGGCGCGGTACTCCGGCGTGGCGCCGGTGTCGATCAGGTAGCCGCCCAGCGAGTTGACCTGGATCACCCCGCCCTTCTTCGCCAGTGCGCGGATGCGCGCGTCGTCGATGTTGCGCGAGTGCGCGAACACGTCAAAGGCACCGCTGTGCGAGAGGATGATCGGCGCTTTGCTCAGTTCCAGCATCTGGTCGAACACGGCGTTGGAGGCGTGCGACTGGTCGAGGACGATGCCCAACCGGTTGGCCTGCGCGACCAGCGCGCGGCCCTTCTCGCTCAGGCCGCCATGCTCGCCTTCCGGCGCCACGCCCATGCCCGCCGAGTCGGCGAAATCGTTGTGGCCGATGTGCGCGAGCGAGATCATCCGCAGCCCCTGCCTGTAGTAGAAGCTCAGCAGGCTGGGGTCGTGCTCCAGCGGGTAGGCGTTCTCCATGCTGATGTAGACCGACTTCTTCCCCGCCGCCTTGATCCGCGCCGCATCGTCGGCGGTGGTGGCCAGCTCGAAGGTACCGGCATTGGCCGCGACCATCTCGCGGATCTCGGCCAGCCGCACCAGGCCGGCGTCACGCGCCTCCAGGTTGCCGGCTTCGTCGCGCTCGCCCTGCCCGGTGTAGATCACCCAGAAGCCGCCATCGAGCCCGCCCTCGACCATGCGCGGGTAGTCGATCTGCGAGCCATCGTCCTTGAACGCATGGCGGTCGCTGATCTTCCAACCCGGCTGTGAGAAAAACGCCGGCGTATCGAGGTGGGTGTCGAGGTTGATCGCCTGCGCCTGCAGCGCGCGGGCATGCGCGGAGATTTCCGCCGGGCCGGTACCGGCCTGTGCGCCGGCGGCCACGGCCAGCAGCAGCGCGCTTGCCAGTGCACCGGTCTTGAACGTCGCAACGAACTTCATGGCTCTCCCTTCGGGATGGATGGCTCCGGCATTCTGGCACGCGATACGGGCGTGCCATGCAGGCCATAGGTCACGGATTCCGGCACGCGTGGCAGCCCCCGGCGCGAAAGCGGACAATAGGCGCAATCCCCCGCACGCACTGATGCCATGTCCTTGAACCACGACCAGTCCCACGCCTTGTTCACCCGCGCGCAGCAGCTGCTGCCCGGCGGCGTCAACTCGCCGGTGCGCGCGTTCAAATCGGTCGGCGGCGAGCCGTTCTTCGTGCAGCGCGCCGATGGCCCGTACCTGTTCGACGTGGATGGCAACCGCTACATCGACTACGTGGGTTCGTGGGGGCCGATGATCGTCGGCCACAATCACCCGGCAGTGCGTGAAGCGGTGGCGCAGGCGATCGGCAACGGCCTGTCGTTCGGCGCGCCGTGCCCGGCGGAAATCACGATGGCCGAGACCATCACCCAACTGGTGCCCTCGTGCGAAATGGTGCGCATGGTCAACTCCGGCACCGAAGCCACGCTGTCGGCGATCCGGCTGGCGCGCGGCGCCACCGGGCGCATGAAGATCGTCAAGTTCGAAGGCTGCTACCACGGCCACGGCGACTCGTTCCTGGTCAAGGCCGGCAGCGGCATGTTGACCCTCGGCGTACCGACCTCGCCCGGCGTGCCGGCCGGGCTGAGCGAGCTGACCCTGACCCTGCCCTACAACGACTTCGACGCCGCCACCGCATTGTTCGAGCAGCAAGGCAGCGAGATCGCCGGCCTCATCATCGAGCCGGTGGTCGGCAACGCCAACTGCATCCCGCCGCGCGAGGGTTACCTGCAGCACCTGCGCGAGCTGTGCACGCGGCACGGCGCGCTGCTGATCTTCGACGAAGTGATGACCGGCTTCCGCGTGGCCCTGGGCGGCGCGCAGGCGCATTACGGCATCACCCCGGACCTGACCACCTTCGGCAAGATCATCGGCGGCGGCATGCCGGTGGGTGCCTACGGCGGCCGCCGCGAGCTGATGCAGCAGATCGCCCCGGCCGGCCCGATTTACCAGGCCGGCACGCTGAGCGGCAACCCGGTGGCGATGGCGGCCGGACTGGCGATGCTGGAACTGATCCGGCAGCCCGGTTTCCATGAACGTCTGACTGCCGCCACCGCACGCCTGTGCGAAGGACTGGAAGCGGCCGCACGCGAGGCCGGCGTGGCCGTCACCACCAACCGCGTCGGCGCGATGTTCGGCCTGTTCTTCACCGGCGAGAAGGTGGAGACGTACGCGCAGGCCACCGCCTGCGATACCGCCGCATTCAACCGCTTCTTCCACGCGATGCTGGAGCGCGGCGTGTTCCTGGCGCCGTCGGCGTATGAAGCCGGCTTCCTGTCCAGCGCACATGACGAGGCGGTGATCGAGGCCACGCTGGCGGCCGCGCGCGAGGCGTTCAAGGCCGCCGCCTGAGCCCTCTTGCAGGTGCGGGGCTTGCCCCACACGGGGCCTTGTCGATAAAGCCCCCCATCGCGACCCGCGTCGCCCCTGCAAAACACCACGATGCATCCCACCCTGCATGCACTGCTGCTCGATTTCGACGGCCTGCTCGCCGACTACGACCACCGCATCCACCTGCGGCATCTGGCCGAGGCCGCCGGCTGCGCCCCGGCGCAGGTGGACGCGGCACTGCGCGGCGACGGACTGGAGCTGGCCCACGCCCGCGGCGAACTCGACGGCGACGCGCTGCTGCATGAACTGAACATCCGCCTCGGCAGCCAATTGCACGCGCAGCATTGGTCCGTCGCACGCACCGCCGCCAGCAAACTGCGCCGCGATGCGCTGGCTGTGTTGAAGCAGGTTCGCCCCGACGTCCGCATCGCCGTGCTGACCAACAACGGCCCGCTGAGCGTGGCCGCGATCACCGCGCTGCTGCCCGGCTTCGTGCTTATCGACAGTGCCACGCTCGGCGTGCGCAAGCCCGACCCGCAGGCCTATCTCGCCGCTACCGCCCGACTGGGCTGCGAACCCGCGCGCACGTTGTTCATCGACCACCTGTTCCGCAACGTGCGCGGCGCCCGCAACGCCGGGCTGCACGCGGATACCGCTTTCCACGCGCAGTCGCTGCAACGCGTGCTGCGGCGTTACCGGATGTTCTGAATCCGCCGGGCCAAGGCCCGGCGCCACGTCGTACGGTGCCGGCCCCTGCGTAGGTGCGGGGCTTGCCCCGCACGGTGTCTTCAGGGGAAAGCCCCATCGCGACTGGCGTCGCTCCTACAAAAATCTGCTCCCGCGATCAGCGCGCGGCGGCGAACGCCGCGATCGCCTCGCGCACGCGCCTGATGCCTTCGGCCAGCTCTTCGTCGGTGATGTTCAGCGGCGGCACGAAGCGCAGCACGCTGCTGCCGGCCTGCAGGATCAGCACCTGCTTTTCGGCGGCCAGGTCCAGCAGGTCGCCGATGCCGGCCACGTATTCGGGTTTGAGCACCGCGCCGATCATCAGGCCCATGCCGCGCACCTGCTCGAACACGCCGAACTCGGTGCCGATGGCTTCCAGCCCGGCGCGGAGCGCGGCCGACTGGCGGGCGACGTTGGCGCGGATTTCATCCGAGGCCAGCTTGCGCAGCGCCACCCGCGCCACCGCCGCGGCCAGCGGGTTGCCGCCGAAGGTGCTGCCGTGCGCGCCCACGCCCATCACCTGCGCCACCTTCGGGCCGGCCAGCATCGCGCCGATCGGGAAACCACAACCCAGCGCCTTGGCGAGAGTCACGATGTCCGGGGTCACGCCCCAGTTCCAGTGCGCGAACAACTCGCCGGTGCGGCCCATGCCGACCTGGATTTCGTCCAGCACCAGCAGCGCATCGTGCTGGTCACACAGCTCACGGGCGCGGCGCATGAACTCCGCCGAAGCCGGCATGATGCCGCCCTCGCCCTGCACCGGCTCGAACATCACCGCGGCGACGTCGCCGCCGGCCATCGCCGCTTCCAGCTGCGCCACGTCGTTGAAGTCGACATAACGGAAGCCGCCGGGCAACGGCTCGTAGCCTTCCTGGTACTTCGGCTGCGCGGTGGCGGTGACCGTGGCCAGGGTGCGGCCGTGGAAGCTGCCGCGGAAGGTGACGATGACGCGCTTCTCCGGCGGCCGGCCCTGCGCGGCAGCCCACTTGCGCACCAGTTTGATCGCCACCTCGTTGGCCTCGGCGCCGGAGTTGCACAGGAACACGCGCTCGGCGAAGCGCGAGGCCGCCACCAGCTCCTGCGCCAGGTGCAACGGCGGCTCGCTGTAGAACATGTTGCTGGTATGCCAGAGCTTGTCGGCCTGCTCGACCAGTGCCGCCTTCAATTCGGCATTGCCGTGACCGAGGCTGCACACGGCGATGCCGGCGGCCAGGTCGATGAACTCGCGGCCCTGCGTGTCCCACAGGCGGGCGCCCTGCCCGCGCTCCAGCACCAGCTGGCGGGGCCGGTACACCGGCAGGTAGTACTGGGACAGGGACAGCAGCGGTTCGGCGACGGCGGTCATGGCGTTCGAGTGGGTGGTTGCGGGTGAAGCCGGCATTGTCCTCCATTCCACCGCGCGCCGTGGTGTCCGGGCCAGACGTGACGTCCAGCGCCCTGCATGGCCTGTCGGGTTTGCCGCGCAAGTCGGGCCCTGCGTGGCCGACCTGCGCGATGCCCGACACCGCCGCAATGGGGTGTCAGTCCAGAAACAGGTCCGGCAGCAGCGGCCGCGACGGATCGACCGCATAGCCGGACAGGTCGGTGACGCCGGCCTGCGCCAGCACCTCGTCGTCGATCAGGAACTGCCCGCTGAAACCGGCGGCCGGGCGCGTCAGCACCGCGTGGGCGGCGTCGGCCATGATCTCCGGGCGGCGGCAGCCGGCGGCATCGACGCCGGGAATCATGTTGATCGCATCGGTGGCGATCACCGTGCGCGGCCACAGCGCGTTGACCGCCACGCCCTGCGGGCCGAACTCGGCGGCCAGCCCGAGGGTGACGAAGCTCATGCCCATCTTGGCCAGGGTGTAGCCGGTATGCGGTGCCCACCACTTCGGGTCCAGCGATGGCGGTGGCGCGAGGGTGAGGATGTGCGGGTTCGGGGCCTGCAACAGGTGCGGCAGGCAGGCCTGCGCGCACAGGAAGCTGCCGCGCGCGTTGACCTGCTGCATCAGGTCGAAGCGCTTCATCGGCGTATCCAGCGCGCCGCGCAGCCAGATCGCGCTGGCGTTGTTGACCAGGATGTCGATGCCGCCGAAGGCATCGACCGTGGCCGCCACCGCCGCGCGCACCTGGTCCTCGTCGCGGATGTCGCATTTCAGCGCCAGCCCGGTGCCGCCGGCCGCGGTCACCGCCTCGGCCGCGCTGTGGATGGTGCCCGGCAGCTTGGGGTTGGGCACCGCCGACTTGGCGGCGATGGCGACGTTGGCGCCATCGCGCGCGGCACGCAGCGCGATGGCCAGGCCGATGCCGCGCGAGGCGCCGGTGATGAACAGGGTTTTGCCGGTCAGGAGCGGGGACATGGGAATGGGGGAACGTGGAAGGGTGGTTTCAGGGTACCTGTTTGTTTCCCGGCGCAGCAGGCACCGGGTAGGAGCGACCAACCGCAATTGCGCAAAAAGCAGTCCAGTGGCAACCAACCCACCGTTCCCCACCCTCACAACTTCGGTCCCTGCCCCTCGTTGTCTTCCCAATGCAGGATGCGGCGGGTAACGAAGCGGTAGACCGGCTTGCCGGTGGCGAACCACAGTTCGCGCACCCACGAGTGGCGCTTGAGCAGGCGCAGCTCCACCGGGGTCAACGCTTCGCGGCAGTACATGCGCTTGTGCTTGAGCAGGTGGCGCAGGTCCTCGCGGGCGAGCAGGCGCATCCAGCGCGAGCGCGGGTTGCCGCAGACGGCGAGCTGGAAGTCGATCAACGCCGGCGAACCGTCGATGCGCACCAGCCAGTTGGCCTCCTTGGCCAAATCGTTATGGGCGATGCCCTTGCGATGTACCTGTTGCAGCAGGCGCCGGGCGGCGCGGAACCACGCCACGTCGCCGCGTGGCGGGCGCTGGTGCATGGCCGCGCCCTCCATGTAACTGCGGTCCAGCCAGCGCCCGTCCCAGCCGAGCAGCCGTGGTGTCGCCGCCATGCCGTCGAGCCTGCGCAGCGCGCGCGCTTCGCGCCGGGCCAGCCACCATGCCGGCAGGCGCAGCCACCACGGCGTGGCGCCAAGGTCGCGGCGCACGAAACGGCGCTCGCCGTCACGCACCAGCAGGATGCGGCCGAAGCTGTCGGACTTGAGGATGCGGGTGTCGTCGTCAGGGTTCATCACCCCGGCATTTTATTAGACGTGCGCTGACTGGATCAGCGCCACCTGCCACCGGATCGGCACTGCCGCCCTTTTATAATCCGGCGATGAATTCCTGGATCGACTCCCTGCTGGCCTGGATCGCCGCACATCCCACGCTGGCCGGCGTGGTCGTCTTCGCCATCGCCTTCAGCGACGCGGCCATCATCCTCGGCGCAATCGTGCCGGCGTTACCGCTGATGATCGCGGTGGGCGTGCTGATCGGCATGGGCGAACTGTCCGGTCCCTATGCGGTGGCCTGCGCCACGCTTGGCGCGTTCGCCGGCGACGGCCTGAGCTACTGGGTGGGCCGGCGCTGGGGCGAGCGGCTGCGCGGGGTGTGGCCGTTCAGCCGCTACCCGCAGTTGCTGGAGCGCGGTGAACTGCTGTTCCGGCGCAATGCCTTCAAGAGCATCCTCGTGGCCCGCTACGTCGGCGCGATCCGTCCGTTCGTGCCGGCCATCGCCGGCATGGCGCACATGCCGCTGGCGCGCTATGCGCAGGCCAGCGGCATTGCCTGCCTGTCGTGGGCGGTGCTGTTCCTGTTGCCGGGCTGGGTGCTGGGACAGGCCTACGACGCGGTGGCGGCGGTGGCCGGGCGGCTGTTCCTGGTGGTGGGCCTGCTCGGCGCGATGCTGGCACTGGTATGGGCCACCGTGCTGTACGGCTACCGCTGGTCGGCCGCACGTATGGACGGTTGGCTGGCGCGCCTGCTGCACTGGTCGCAGCGCCATCCGCACCTGCTCGGGCGCTGGTGGAACGACCTGTTCAACCCGCGCCGGCGCGAATCGGTGCCGCTGGCGATGCTGGCGCTGATGCTGCTGCTGCTGGGTTGGGGCTGGTTCGCGCTGCTGATGGTGGTGGTCGGCCACGGCGAACCGCTGGCGTTGGACCTGGCCGTGCACCACTTCATGCTGACCCTGCGCAACCCGCTGGCCGACTACCCGATGGCGGCGCTGGCCTCGCTGGGCGAGTGGCAGGTACTTCTGCCTGCCATCGCCGCCGGCATGGGTTACCTGATGTGGCGGCGGCGCTGGATGGCCGCCGCGCACTGGCTGGCGGCGCTGGCCTTCGGCCTGGCGCTGACCAAGCTGCTCGGTGCCACGGTGGACGTGGTGCGGCCGCCGGCGGCCAGCAGCGGCTTCGGCTTCCCGTCGGTGTCGGTGACGATGGCGACCATCACCTTCGGCTTCTTCGCCGTGCTGATCGGCCGCGAGCTGCCCGGCCGTACCCGTGTGTGGCCATACCTGCTGTCGGGCATCGTCGCCACCGTGATTGGTTTTGCCCGCATCTACCTGGGCGCGCACTGGGTCAGCGACGTCATCGGCGGCATGCTGTTCGGCATTTTCTGGCTGCTGGTGCTGGGCATCGCCTACCGCCGCCGCTTCAACCGCTCGTTCTGGGTCAAGCCGGTGGCGTGGCTGTTCTATGGCGCCTTCCTGCTGGCCGGTTTCTGGTACGCGCCGAGCAACGTGCCGAGCAAACTGGCCAGGTTCGAGCCTGTGGCCGGAGCCCCGCGAATGATGGAGGCCACGCACTGGTGGCAGGACGGCTGGCGCGAACTGCCGGCACGCCGCAACGAGTTCGACGACGACCTGCGCTGGCCGCTGGACGTGCAGGTGGCCGGCCCACTGGCGCCGCTGCAACGGCAACTGGAACGCCACGGCTGGCGGCTGCAGGCGCAGGCCGGCTGGCAGGAAGCCCTGGCGATGCTCGACACCGATGCCGCGCCCGGGCAGGTACCGGTGCTGCCGGCCACGCTGGATACCCACGTCGAATCGCTGCTGATGCTGCGCCCCGGCACCCGGGCCGACGAGATGTATGCGCTGCGCCTGTGGCCGGCGCCGGCGCAGTTGCAGCCGGGGCAGGTACCACTGTGGCTGGGCAGCGCGCAGACCCTGCACTACAAGCGCCATTTCAGGCTGTTCGGCCTGTGGCTGCCACTGCCCGGCACCGAGCCGGCGCTGGCGGCGCTGCGGCAGGCGCTGGACGGCATGGAAACCCGCGAGCAGGTACTGCCGGAAAGCGGGGTGCCGTTGCTGATGATCCACAGCGAACCGCAGCCGTAGATGCGGGGCTCGCCCCGCATGGGGCCTTCCCGATGAAGTCCGGCACCGCGTGATGCGGTCGGGCAAGCCCCACTCCTACAAATCGGTTTCCGGGGGCGGGTCGAATTCGGGAATCCACGCCAGCAGGTGATCCAGCCGCTGGCACGGGGCGTCCTCCTGCAACAGCAGCAGGCGCTGTTCTTCCTCCAGCGGCAGCAGTTCGGCCAGCCGCCAGCCGACCCACGCCGCCTGGTCCATCTGCGCCGGCCCGGCGCCGGCAAGCGCGCTACCGGCCTGTTCGAGGATGTGTTCGAGCAGGACCGCCAGCAGCGCGTGCTCGGGCTGCAACTCGCCGTCATCGTCCGGCAGGCGCCATTCGACCTCGCCGATGACCAGCCCGTTGTCGCGCACATGCGTCTTCAGCACATGGAAACGCCGCCCGCCACGCAGCTTCAACTGCAACACGCTGTCGGCACCCATGTCGAAATCCTCGATGCGCGCCTCCACCCCCCACGCCGCCGGCGTGGCGGGCGCGCCGACTTCCTCGCCCTCCAGGATCAGGCACACGCCGAAGGTGCTGCCCTGCCGCCCGCATTCGCGCACCAGGTCGAGATAACGCGCCTCGAACACGCGCAGGCCGAGCGCGGCGCCCGGCAGCAAGGTGGCGTGCAGCGGAAACAGCGGCAGCGCCTGCACCGTCATCGGCTGCCCTGCAACTGCACCAGAAAGCGTCGCGGCGCACCGTCGAAGCCGCCGTTGGACATGAACACCACGTGGTCGCCGGCACCTGCCACCCCGCCCAGCCGCGCCAGCAGGGCATCGGTATCGGCCACCGCCTGCGCATCGCCACGCACTGCGGCGATCACCTTGGCCGCGTCCCAGGGCAGCTCCCGCCGCGCGAGGAACACCACCGCGTCGGCAATGTCCAGCGACGGCGCCAGCGCATCGGCGTGCGCGCCAAGGCGCATCGAATTGCTGCGCGGCTCCATCGCCACCACGATGCGCGCCCCGCCCACCTTTGCGCGCAGGCCGGCGAGCGTGGTCGCGATCGCGGTCGGGTGGTGGGCAAAGTCGTCGTAGACGGTGACGCCGGCATGCGCGCCGATCACCTCCATCCTGCGCTTGACGCTGCGGAACCCGGCCAGCGAGGGGATCACCGCTGCGACATCCACCCCCACCGCCGCGCACGCCGCCAGCGCCGCCAGGCCGTTGAGCACGTTGTGGTCGCCCAGCAACGGCCACTGCACGACGCCCAATTGCTCGCCGCCGCGCAGCACCGCGAACCGGCTGCCGTCATCGGCCAGTTTCCGCGCGCTCCACTCGAACGACGCATCGAAGCCGAAACGCTCCACCGGCGTCCAGCAGCCCATCGCCAGCACCTCGGCCAGATGCGCGTCATGGCCGTTGACGACCAGCCGGCCGCGGCCGGGCACGGTACGCACCAGATGGTGGAACTGGCGCTGGATCGCGGCCACGTCCGGGAAGATGTCGGCGTGGTCGTATTCCAGGTTGTTGAGGATGGCGACCCGCGGCCGGTAATGGACGAACTTGCTGCGCTTGTCGAAGAACGCGGTGTCGTATTCGTCGGCCTCGACCACGAACTCGCGGCCCTGCCCGATGCGCGCCGACACCCCGAAATCCTCGGCCACGCCGCCGATCAGGAACCCCGGCTCGCGCCCGGCCGCCTGCAACAGGAAGGCCAGGATGGTCGTCGTGGTGGTCTTGCCGTGGGTGCCGGCCACCGCCAGCGTGTCGCGGCCCGGCAGCACGTTTTCGGCCAGCCACTGCGCACCGCTGGTGTAGCGGTGGCCCGCGTCCAGCACCGCCTCCACGGCGGCGTTGCCGCGCGAGAGCGCATTGCCGATGACGACCTCGTCGCAGTCCCCGCCGATGTTGCCGGGCAGGTAACCCTGCGACAGGGTGATGCCCAGCGTCTCCAGCTGGGTGGACATCGGCGGGTAGACCGCCTGGTCGCTGCCTTCGACCCGATGCCCCAGTTCACGCGCCAGTGCGGCCACGCCCCCCATGAAAGTGCCGGCAATGCCGAGGATGTGGATCTTGCTCATGCGGCGATTGTCACCGATGCAGCCTCCCTGCGTCCGCTTTTTCCCACCATCATGTAGGGAAAATTCCTATACCCGTTCCGGTGTCCGACCCGGACAATGGCCCCGCCAGCCGCAGCATCCCTCAGGTCCTACTCCCCAAGAGGCCCATCCCCAGGGAGCTCATGCTGCGGGGCATTGAGCACGCCCACCTGCTGGCCTCTACAAGACGAACGCCCCGGACCATGCACTGGTCCGGGGCGTTTTTGTACCCGGGTCCGGACCGCTCCGACCCGGCCGGAGCGGCTGCATCATCAGCGCTTGATCGCGGCCAGGATGCGGGCCAGCACTTCGTCCAGCGAGCCCACGCCATCGACGCGGGCCAGCGTGCCCTTGCCGGCGTAGAAATCGATCACCGGCGCGGTGGAATCGTTGTAGACCTGCAGGCGGTGGCGCACCGATTCGGGGTTGTCGTCGGCGCGGCCCTGTTCCTTGGCGCGGCCGGCGATGCGCTCGACCAGCAGTTCGGTCGCCACGTCCAACTGCACGATGGCGTCCAGCGGCTGGTCCAGCCGGCTCAACAGTTCACCCAGTGCGTTGGCCTGGGCGACATTGCGCGGGTAGCCATCGAGGATGAAACCATTGGCGACGTCGGCCTGGGCCAGGCGCGCTTCGAGCATGCCCAGCAGGATGTCGTCGGATACCAGGTTGCCGGCGTCCATCACCGCCTTGGCCTGCTTGCCCAGCTCGGTGCCGGCTGCCACTTCGGCGCGCAGCAGGTCACCGGTGGAAATGTGTGGAATCTGCAGCTCTTCCTTCAGGCGGGTTGCCTGCGTGCCCTTGCCCGAACCGGGCGGTCCCAACAGAACCAATCGCATTCCTGACTCCCTATGTATGTAGAGGATGATTTCTTTCAGGGACGGACAGCGGCGTTAGACTCTTGGGCCACTCACGCTGCACCGCAATAACACAGCTTACCGCATCCGGCCAATGTCCCGGAAATGTCCCCTGCCCGGAGAGTATCCCCATGTCCCAAGGCACCTTGCTCTACGCCCAGTCCGGTGGTGTCACCGCCGTCATCAATGCCACCGCCTCCGCCGTCATCACCGAGGCCAGGGCTAAGAAAATCAAGGTGTTGGCGGCGCGCAACGGCATCCTGGGCGCGCTGCGCGAGGAGCTGATCGACACCTCGAAGGAATCGGCCGCCAGCATCGCCGCGCTCGCCCATACCCCGGGCGGAGCGTTCGGCTCGTGCCGCTACAAGCTCAAGTCGCTGGAGGCGGACCGGGCCAGGTACGAGCGGCTGCTGGAGGTGCTCAAGGCGCACGACGTGCGCTGGTTCCTCTACAACGGCGGCAACGATTCGGCCGACACCGCGCTGAAGGTGTCGCAGCTGGCGAAGGAATTCGGCTACCCGCTGACCTGCGTGGGCGTGCCCAAGACCATCGACAACGACCTGGCCGTCACCGACACCTGCCCCGGCTTCGGTTCGGCCGCCAAATACACCGCCGTGTCGGTGCGCGAGGCGGCGCTGGACGTGGCGGCGATGGCCGAGACCTCCACCCGCGTATTCATCTACGAGGCGATGGGCCGCCATGCCGGCTGGCTGGCCGCCGCCGCCGGGCTGGCCGGGGAGAATCCCGACGACGCACCGCAGGTCATCCTGCTGCCCGAACGCGCCTACGACGAAGCCGCGTTCCTGAAGAAAGTGAAGCAGGTGGTGGAAAAGGTCGGCTGGTGCGTCGTGGTCGCCAGCGAGGGCATCCACGCCGCCAACGGCCGCTTCGTCGCCGATGCCGGCGGCGCCACCGATTCGTTCGGCCACACCCAGCTCGGCGGCGTGGCCTCGTACCTGGCCGGCCGGGTCAAGGCGGAGCTGGGCTACAAGGTGCATTGGACCCTTCCCGACTACCTGCAACGCTCGGCCCGCCATGTCGCCAGCAAGACCGATTGGGAACAGGCGCAGGCGGTGGGCAAGGCCGCGGTCCGGTTCGCGCTGGAAGGCCGCAACTCGGTGATGCCGGTGATCGTGCGCACCTCGGACATGCCGTACCGCTGGAAGATCGAGGCCGCACCGCTGTCGAAGGTGGCCAACCACGAGAAGAAGATGCCGGCCGGTTTCATCCGCAGGGACGGCTTCGGCATCACCGACAAGGCGCGTCGCTACCTGCAGCCGCTGATCCGCGGCGAGGCGCCGCTACCCTGGGGCCGCGACGGCCTGCCGAAGTACGTGACGCTGAAGAACGTGGCGGTAGCCAAGAAGCTGCCGGCGTGGGAAGGCTGAGCAAAGCGTTTGCCGCCCGGCCATGCGCCGGGCATTCCGCTGCCCGCACCGCACTTTCGCGCCAATCGCTGGCCAGCTGATCGTGAACATGCTGCCGCGCTGATCGCGATGGCTCGTGCCGGGCAGAAGCGGACCGCCGCAGATGCGGGGCTTGCCCCGCATCGAAGCTTTCCCGGCAATGCCCCGTGCCGGGAAAGTCCGGCACCTGCGGACGGGCGCTCCCGGAAGGCCCCCATCCGGCTCAGCGGCAGGGCCGCCCTTCCATCTCCAGCCGTGCCGCATAGGCCGGCAATGCCGCCAGCCGGCCGGCCCCGGCCTGTCGGCGCGCGTCGTCCAGATACACCCGCACCTGCCCCTGGCCGTCGCGCGCCAGCGGCTGCTCGACCGGGCGCCGCCAGACTTCGACCAGCGCCTGCTGCCCCCGGCACTCCGCAGCCGGGATCCGGATGCGGTCGTTGAGCTTCCAGCCGCCTTCGTCCGGCGTGACCTGCGCGAAATCCAGCCACACCGCACGCGGCTGGCATTGCGCACCGGTACGTACCAGCCGCATGTCGTAGGGCGCATTGGCCTGGCCGGTGAAGCGGCCTTCGATGCGGATGCAGGCTTCGGGAACCTGCCGCACGGTATGCAGCACGTCCACGGCCTGCGCGGTGGCCGGCGGGCGCTGGATCTCCTGTGCCGGCGCGGCCACGGCCAATGGCGCCAGCAGCAGGACGGGCAACCACCTGCATCGGTTGTTCATCGGATTGGCCTCGTACGCATTGCGGAACCGGAACGGTGCCGGTTCGCCGCTGAACGACGCGGCAAGCGCACTGCGTCATGACAGTGAACGCGGCCTGACCGCATACTCGCCACGGCTCCAGGAAACGTTGAACACCGCGACACGCACCACGGCCGCTGCTTGGCTCCGGGTCTGTTCCAGTGCTTCACCCCGGCGTGTCCCGCGTTCAGCATTTTGCTGGACGAATCCACCTGTGCTGGAGGGGTCATGCTGGAAAACCACGGTCTCGTCATTGCGTTGGCCTGCGCGGCCATCGCCATCGTCTACGGTCTCATTTCCACCCGCTGGGTGCTGCGGCAACCGGCCGGCAACCCGCGCATGCAGGAAATCGCCTCGGCAATCCAGGAAGGCGCACGCGCCTACCTCAACCGCCAGTACCTGACCATCGCCATCGCCGGGGTGGTGCTGTTCGTGCTGGTGGGCGTGTTCCTGAACTGGTACACGGCGGTCGGCTTCGCCATCGGCGCGGTGCTGTCCGGCGCGGCCGGCTACATCGGCATGAACGTGTCGGTGCGGGCCAACGTGCGCACCGCCGAGGCCGCACGCAACGGCATCGGCGCGGCGATGGACGTGGCGTTCCGCGGCGGCGCCATCACCGGCATGCTGGTCGTCGGGCTGGGCCTGCTGGGCGTGGCCGGCTACTACCTGCTGCTGATCCGCCACCTCGGCGTGACCGGCGAGGCGGCGCTGCACGCGCTGGTCGGCCTGGCGTTCGGCAGCTCGCTGATCTCGATCTTCGCGCGGCTGGGCGGCGGCATCTTCACCAAGGGCGCGGACGTCGGCGCGGACCTGGTGGGCAAGGTCGAGGCCGGCATCCCCGAGGACGACCCGCGCAACCCGGCGGTGATCGCCGACAACGTCGGCGACAACGTCGGCGACTGCGCCGGCATGGCCGCCGACCTGTTCGAGACCTACGCGGTGACGGTGATCGCCACGATGCTGCTGGGCGGGCTGATGCTGGCCGAGGTCGGCCGCAACGCGGTGCTGTACCCGCTGGTGCTGGGCGGGGTGTCGATCATCGCCTCGATCATCGGCGCGTTCTTCGTCAAGGTGAAGGCCGGCGGCTCGATCATGGGCGCGCTCTACAAGGGCGTGATCGTCTCCGGCGTGCTGGCCGCCATCGCCTTCTGGCCGGTGACCACGCAGCTGATGGCCGATTCCAGCTACGGCGCCACGAACCTGTATTTCTGCGCGTTGATCGGGTTGGTGCTGACCGGGCTGATCGTGTGGATCACCGAGTACTACACCGGCACCCAGTACAAGCCGGTGCAGCACGTGGCGCAGGCCTCCACCACCGGCCACGGCACCAACATCATCGCAGGCCTCGGCGTGTCGATGAAATCCACCGCGCTGCCGGTGATCGCGGTGTGCGTGGCGATCTGGGGCGCGTTCCACTTCGGCGGGTTGTACGGCATCGCCATCGCCGCCACCGCGATGCTGTCGATGGCCGGCATGATCGTCGCACTCGACGCCTACGGGCCGATCACCGACAACGCCGGCGGCATCGCCGAAATGGCCGAACTGCCCAGCGAGATCCGCGACATCACCGACCCGCTCGACGCGGTGGGCAACACCACCAAGGCGGTGACCAAGGGTTATGCGATCGGCTCGGCGGCGCTGGCCGCGCTGGTGCTGTTCGCCGACTACACCCACAACCTGCAGGCCGCCAATCCCGGCGAAACCTTCGCCTTCGACCTGTCCGACCACACGGTGATCATCGGCCTGCTGATCGGCGGCCTGATCCCCTACCTGTTCGGCGCGATGGCAATGGAAGCGGTGGGCCGCGCCGCCGGCGCAGTGGTGGAGGAAGTGCGCCGCCAGCTCCACGAGATCGCCGGGATCATGCAGGGCACCGGCAAGCCGCAGTACGACAAGGCGGTGGACATGCTGACCCGCTCGGCGATCAGGGAGATGATCGTGCCGTCGCTGCTGCCGGTGGTGGTGCCGGTCATCGTCGGCCTGTTGCTGGGGCCGCGCGCGCTCGGCGGGCTGCTGATCGGCACCATCGTCACCGGCCTGTTCGTGGCGATCTCGATGACCACCGGCGGCGGCGCCTGGGACAACGCCAAGAAGTACATCGAGGATGGCCACTTCGGCGGCAAGGGCAGCGAGGCACACAAGGCGGCGGTCACCGGCGACACCGTCGGCGACCCCTACAAGGACACCGCCGGCCCGGCGATCAACCCGCTGATCAAGATCATCAACATCGTGGCGTTGTTGCTGGTGCCCTTGCTGTAGCCGAAACCGACCATGCGCCGCGTCTTCCCTCCCGCCCAAGAGAAAGACGAAGGGGATACGGAACGGAACATGCATGCCACCAGACGCCATGGCGCGGGGCTACCCGCAGTGTTACCCGCTGTAGTACGCTCCGGAAGAGCGCCACCCTGCCTTGCAAAGGCAGGGTGGCGGACGTGCAAAACGGCGTATTCCATCGCGGTTTCGCACTCGACGACACCCGTCGCAACATGGGCGTTCGTCTTCAGGGGGCGGCGATGGGGACTCCCCGGTCCGCGAAACATCTGGTTTTCAAGTGGGCGTGTGCGTGAACGAATCAGGGGGCGTACTGGACGGTTTCTGGGACCTGCCATCCGGGCGATGGGCCAAGGCGCAGGGTGCTGCCCTTGCTTCCTACTTCCTCACGGCAACCCGCGAAGGGCATGCCCTTCCTCCGGCACTGGACCCGCAAGATGCATTGCGTCTGGTTGGCGCCCGTCAACGCGAAGGGCGCACGTTTCCACCCGAATTCGGTTTCGATCCCGACGACGGCCATGTCTTGCCGGCACCCACCACCGGCGCCCGCAGCACCTGGCTGCCCCCATTCGGCGATGGCGGTGACGATGCGGTCCGGGGACTGCGCCGTACCCCGACCGCGCTGACGCTGCCCACCTCCGGGACCTACACCGAGTCGGACGATCCCGAGCGCACGCTGCCACTGCCGCCGCCCGGCCGCCATGAATTCTTCGTATTGCCTTCCGTATCCGGTTCGAAGGAACTGCTTGCGCTGGATGCAGAACAGGGCGCGCTGCACCTGTGGCTGCCCGCTGCGGGCCGCTGGGCGGCGCTGGAACAACTGGACGGAGGGCTCCTCGCCGATTCCCCGTTGCCGCACGAGGCATGGCGTTGCGAATTCGCCAACGACGCCTCCGGCGGCCTGCACCTGTTCCTCCCCACCAGCAACGGCGTCGCCTGTTTGCAACTGGATTGGCTGCGGCTGGGCTACCACGTCGGCTACGTAGGCGACGGTGCCTGTTGCGGCGCGCCCATCCTGTGGCGCGACGAGATATGGGCAGTGCTGCGCGATGCGCAGGGCGGCGTCCGGCTGCAAGCCACCACCGCGGCATCCGGGCTGGCTGGCGGCACCCTGAAAGTGGCCGATGTAGTGGCCGGGGAACGCTTTGCGGCCCCGGTGTGCGTGCGCCGGCAAGTCATCTGGCCTGGCATGCATGGCCGCTTGGTGCTGGAAGTGCAGGCCAACGGTTCACTGGCCGCGCACTATCGGCCCTGGCCGGAAGGCATGTCGCCGAAGTTCGATTTCGGCGCTCCCTACCTGGCGCGCGAAGGCCAGCTCTGGCAGGCCTGCTGGAGCGAGCACGACGAATCCCATGCCTATCTGCGCCTGGACGGGCGCGATATGGAACAGCGCCTGGCCTCCGCGCCGCGCCTGTGCACCGGGCAGATCAACTACCGACTGGCCGCGCGCATGAAGCTGCCGCCCTGGGCCGACCCCGAGCATGGCAGCGATGCCGATTCGCGCGCCCTTTTCATCCCGATGCTGGAGTCGGCGGTGGACGCCGGCGTGCTGGGCGTGCGGATCGACACCACCGACGGTCTGGAAGCGACGATTGGCTCGGGTGAGCGGGTCCGCGCGGTCGTGGAATTGCATTCGGACCACCGGCTGGAGACGCGCCTGTACACCCTCAACGTGCCCGCCCCATGGCAAGGACGCGCCTTCGTCCACGACGACACACTGTGGTTCTACCACCCAGAACTGAAATCGGTCGCCGGCTGGGAGCTGGAACAATGATGAAGAGCCGCCACGCCTTCCGTGCCTGTGCACTGCTGGCGCTGCTGCTGGCGCACCTGCCGGCAGGCATGGCGGCGGGCATGCAGCATGCCTTCCTGGTGCAGAACTCGGGCTGGATGGAGCCCTTCTACAGCGACGCCAACTCCCAGCTCAAGCCACTGGTAGGCGCGGTGGCTACCACCGTGGCCCGGCCGGGGGATACGCTGACGGTGGCCGCCTTCAACCAGCAGTCGCAGGGCAATGCCTCGCCGCAGGTCATTTACGAAGGCGCCGACCCAACGCAGGCCACCATTGCTTTGCGCCCGTTGCAGGTAGCACGCAAGGGCTCCGGCGCATTGGCCGACACCGACTTCCGCGAGGCCATCGCTGCGACCATCGCCGGACCCTTCCATGCCCGGCCCGGCATCCTTTGGATCTTCACCAACAACCGCAACAGCCCCGGCAACGACCCGGATACGGTCAAGCGCAACCGCGAGTTCTACGATCTGGTCCATGTGGATCCGTCCATCACCCGCAGCCTGGCCTTCCCGCTAAAAATGCCGGTCAAGGGCGCGCACTACCAGGCCACCGGCCTGATGGTTTATGCGCTGGCTTACGGCGAGCCCGCCGCCACCCACCTGCAGGCATTGGTGGAAGATGGCACGCTGGGCCGGGTGTTCACCGCCGCCCCGGCCCGGCTCAAGCCGCTGGACCGCGACGCGGTGCGCATCGTCCCGCGAGGCGTGAGCAACTCCGGCAACGTCAAGGCTTCGCTGGCTGCCGACGGTAAGACCCTAGTATTCGACATCGGCGCCTCCGACGAAGTCACCCGCATCAACCTCAAGGCCGCGCTGGAAAACCTGTTCTTCCCCTACCAGATCGCCTCGGCCCGGGTGGCCGGCACCCTGCACGCAGGCGGCACCTCGCTGCCGGTACCGGTATCGCTGCAAACGCTGGACGAGCTGGCGCCGGGCCAGGCTGCCGAGGTGGTGCTGGATCTGCCTGTGCCGCAGGGGCAGGTGCCCTCGCCGTGGTCGTGGGCGGCCCTGTCGGCGATGGGCAAACAGGTCACGGTGCCGGCCACGGTGGAGATTGCATTGGACCAACAGCAATTGCGCATCTCCGATGACTTCCGCCGGAACCTTGCGACGCTGTTCCCCGGCGATCCGCTGTCGGACGTGTTCGTGCCGCCGGCTACGATCCAAGCCTCCACCGCGCGCATCCCGATCGCGCTGCGCGTGCAATACCCGTTGTTGCCGGTGCTGCTGGTGGTGGGCGGGGCGCTGCTGCTGGTCGTGGCCCTGGCGATGCTGGCGATGCTGGCCGGGCGCACCGCGCGCCACGACATCATGGTCGATGGCTACAAGCGCACCGTCGCCATGAAGGCCTTCGCGACGCTGGAAGTACGTGACCTGCACGGCAACTACGCCGGCAGGATCAAGCGCAGCCTCGGCCGACCGCGGGTGATCGACGTCGCCGAAGGCCATTCGGTTGCCAGCGCCGCACGCTGATCCCATTTCCCATGCATCCCACACCGGCCCGCCGCGGGCCAATCACTTCACACCGGAGCACGCAATGAGCGCACAGGAGCAGCAACCCAAAGACGGCGGGTTCGTCCTTCCCCCACCCAATGATGCCCCCGCTACCAGCGTCGATGCGGCGGCCAGCGCCAGCCCCGCTGTTCCCGTGCCGGTGACCTTGGACCTCGGCCAGAGTGACACCTCCTCGCGCGACCTGCTCATTGGCGGCGGCATCCTCACCGTGTTGCTGGTGGCGTTCTTCTTCGCCCGCGGCAGCTACGCCAACATGCTGGTGCGCAAGCGCGTACCACCGGGCAAGGCCAACGCGGCGGGCTGGTGGCTGTTCATTTTCCTGTCCAGCCTTTCCACCGGCGTCATCCTGGCGGCCGTCAACCCGGTCAAGTTCCTCGCGCCGCTGACCATCATCCCGCTGGGCGCGGTGGCGTTGGTGGCGTTGATCCTGATGCTGATTTCCGGCCGGCGCTGAACCCGGCGCCCACTTTTTGCAGGAGTTTCCCCATGGCAGACCCACGGACAGACGACACGCCCAAGCCCATCGACAGCCGCAAGGACGAAAAGCTGGTCAAGCTGCGGCCCACGCTGTTCGTGGCCATTGGCGGCACCGGCATGGAGGTGCTGATGCGCCTGCGCCGGCGCACCCTCAATGCGTTGTGGGGCAGTGGCGTGCGGGTGGAGAGCCTGGCCGATTTCCCGGTGGCCCAGTTCATCCAGTTCGACTTGGATCACGGCGCCGTGATCGAATCCGGGCGCGCCCAGCAGGAAGACCTGCAATACGACCTGCTCAAATTCAGCGATGACGAAAAGCTGATCGAAACCTTCGACATCGAAAAATACAGCCGCGATGACGACGCGCTGGCCCGCTACCCGCACATCCAGAATTGGTTGCCGCTGCACCCGGCCAAGATCCGCGACCTGAAGATCGACCCGGCCAAGGGCGCCGGCCAGATCCGCGCGCTCTCGCGCCTGTATTTCTTCGACAAGTACCCCAAGATCCGCGACAAGATCCGGCTGAAGCTCAAGGCGCTCAAGGCCGGCCTGTCCCGCGATGCCCAGCTCAAGCAGTTGGGCCTGGAACTGGACCAGAGCAAGGTCCGCATCGTGGTGGTGGGTTCGATCGCCGGCGGCACCGGCTCGGGGGCGTTCCTCGACATGGGCTGGCTGGCAAGCTGGCTGGCCCGCGACGAAATCGGCAGCGCCGACGTGGAGCTGATGCTGTTCCTTCCCACCGGCTTCGCCGGGGCCAACAAGGACCGCACCGAAGGCAATGGCTACGCCGCGCTGATGGAGCTGGAAACGGCCATGCGCGGCTATTCGGACTACGTGAAACGCTGGGATACCTACGACCAGCCCAACCTACCGCTCAAGCCCTACAGCGAGGTGTACCTGGTCGATTCGGGCAACGTCGCGCGCCAGCACACCGCGCAGATGAACGACGTCTACCACATGGTGGCCGACGCCCTGTTCGAGGATTTCGCCTCGGCCGATTTCGCCAACAAGAAGCGCTCCATCGCGGTCAACCAGCAGCAGCACAAGATCCTGCCGTTCAGCCCACCGGTGCCGGCAGGCCGCTTCGGCGACATGAAGTTGGCCTACTCGCGCACCTTTTCCTCGTTCGGCCAGGCGGTGCTGGACACCCAGCTCAAGTTCCGCCGCGACGAACGCGCCCACACACTGGCGGCCTCCATGCTCAAGGTGTTCTTCGGCGTCGCCGGTGGCGATGCCGGCGCCAACCGCGCCACCGAGAAGAAGCGTGACGAGTTCATGTCCACGCACCTGCACCTGCGCCCGGCCCCATTCAGCGATTTCCCCGAGTTTTCCTCGCGCCAAGTGGAGTTGAAGCGCTCCAACGGCGAGTTCCTCGACTACTTCGTCGTCGAGGAACTGCTGCAAGACCGCCAGGGCGCGGTGGTGGCGGGCGTGCAGCAGCGCGTCACCCAGCAACTGGAGGACATCAAAACCGGCTTTGCCCGCGAGGAATGGCCGGCCCAGATCCGCCAACGCGTGCGCCAGCTCGAACGCGACGTGATGCGCGACCAGGATTCCGGCGCCGACACCACCGAGGACCGCATCACCCGCCGCCGCCGCGAGCTGCTCGACTCCATCCGCGAGGTGGTCCGCCAGCAATTGTTCGCCTATCTGGACAACAAGGACCACGGTGGCTTGGAGTATGTGCTCTCGCTGGTCGAGCAGATCAAGGATCGGCTGGAAAACACCGACACCGGCATCTGCGCGGTGCTGGAGCAGAACGCCGCCCGCTACGAGGAAATCAAGGAGGCTGTGCGTACCCACGAGTACGAACGGCTGATGAGCAACCTGGCCGAAACCCGCGGCGGCATGCTCGGCGGACTGCTCGGCGGCGTGGCGGCGAACGCCAGGCGCAGCTGATCATGGATCAGTTGTCCACCGAGATTGCCAACGGCCTGAAGTTCCACCTGCGTGCCAAGGCCGCGCACGAAGCGGCGCAACTGATGCGCGACCTGTCGCGCTGGCTGGGCCAGAAGAGCGGCGTGGACAGCGCCGGGCAACCGGTATGGAGCGGTTTGGTCGGCGAATTCCAGGCCGGCCGCGAAGCCGTACTGGAAATGCTGGACTCCTTGGAGCGCAACGTGTCGATCCTGCGAAAGGACTTGCGCAGCGAACACGCCACCCTGATTCCGCTGCAGGCCACCGAGCGCCCCTTCGCGATGCCCACGGCTGCCACCCTGCGTGAATGGGCCGATGAGGCGTTCAAGGACATCGGCGGCTCGTTCGCCCTGTTCCCGATGCTGGCCGATGCCGACGAGCGCCCTGCCCTGCTGCGCAAGGTCGTGCGCATGGCCGAGCGCCAGATCACACTGGCCGGCAGTGAAGACGGCGAAGACACCGATCCGCTGATCGAAGCCCTCGAGCAGCGCAGCCCGACCGAGCGCCAGCGCCTGTTCTCCGAACTGCTGCAACGGGCGATGCCGTGGATCGACGCCAACCTGTCGCGCGATTTCACACCAAATGCCGACCAGTTCAAATGCTTCGTCGGCGTGGCACGGGCTGACGAGTTCTCCCGCAAGTTCAAGACCGAACTGGAAACCTGCTTGCCCGCCAGCATCGGCATCACCGCCGCGCAGATCGGGATCGTCGAAACCGGCATCCCCGGCCGCGCGGTCTGCTACACCGAGCTGTCGGGCATCCCGCTGACGGTGTTGCGCGGGCTGGAGGCATGGCGCACCAGCTATCGCAAGGAAAGCGAACGCATCCCCACCCACACCCACATCGACATCACCCGCTTCTCGCACCCGCTGGCCCCCAGCACCGAAGAGCTGAACCGGCTAGCCGACGATTTCCGGCACTACTTGCTGGCGATCATGCTGGGCATCCTTGAACGCAGCAAACAGCGCGTGGTCCCGGCAGGCCAGTACCAGTTTGCGGTCGCGCGCGGCGACGTGCGCCGCATCGGCAACGAACGCGCTATCCGCCTCAACGGCTTGCCAGCCAACTACCGCGACCAGATCGTGGATCGGGTAAACCAGGCGCTGGACGAGCTGGACGCCAACCAATGCTGCGCCTTGGCGGCACTGGCCGACTACTACGCATCGGCGGTCTATACCGCCCAGCTGATCGAACTGGACACCGGCGCCCAGGACGTGCGCATCGGCTTTGCCAGCGCCATTGCTGCTGAAGTGCGGCGGCAACTGGATGACCTTGCCGTGCGCAAGGGCGCCACGCAGGATGAACTTGAACGCAGCAAGCGCCGCCTGACCGAGGAAGAAGCACTGCGCCAATGGGCCGAACCGGTCGCCGAGTCCGATGCCGATGCCTATGAATGGGAAGTCCGCGCACCACTAGACGGCAACCATCCGCGGTTGAAATTCGTCATGCGCCAGGACGCGCAGGCGCGCGCCGGAATCACTGCCCTGCTGGGCGGTGGCCAGGCCTCCGCCACCCCGCCGACTCCGGGTATGGCTCCGCCACCGCCCCCCGGTGGTTCCAGCCTCCCGCCACCGCCGGTGCAGACCGAGCCGCAGTATCACTTGGCCATCAGCGGGCAAACCTACGGACCCTACCCCGTCTCGCAGGTACTGAAGATGCTCCAGGACCGGCAACTCGACCCGCAAGCCACCCAGATCTGGCGTCAGGGGTTTGCGGCGTGGATACCGTTGGCCCAGTGCAATGAACTGCTGCCGCCCGCCACCACGACACCACCGCCGCCACCGCTCAACTGACCCATGACTGCAAGCCCCCCCCCCGCCACCGACTGGCAATCTCGGCCCTGCACCACCCAGGAATGTGGGCGCATGCTCCAAGCCAGAGTGACCTACTGCCCGTTCTGCGGCACGGCGCAGGCGGACGCGCCGGTGCGTGCCCGGCCAGCGGTAACGGGAGCCGCGAAAGCAGACAGCGGCAAGGCATCCATACCGCCCCCCCCCCCATCACCACCGGTGACACCGCCACCACCAGTGGCAGCACCACAACCACCGGCCCTGCCGCCGGCGCTTGGACCCACTCCCCCGGAGCCGGTTGCGGCACCGGCAGCGCCACCTGTGCCCAAGCCTAGGCGCACATGGCCGCACATCGCCGCGGCCTTGCTGGCCATCAGTGTGTTGGCACTCTGGCTGCGTCCGAAATCGGAGCCGGCTTGGGTTGCCCGCTGCGATACCCTGAGCAGCGCCGTGAACGACGCATTGGTCAGCGGCGACCTGACCAGCGCCGACACCAACCTCGCCCAGGCCCGATCCCTGTGCCGGGACGAACGGCGCGACGCCCTTGCGCCACTGGCCGAGCAGCTTACCCGTGCCCGCGAACTGGCCACGGCCTGCGACACGGTCGTCAAGCGCGCGGAAACCTCGCTGGAACGCCACCGCCCCACCCAAGCACAAAGCCAGCTGGCACAGCAAAAAAGCACCTGCGCCGGCTATTCCCCTTATGACGCCCTGAACGAACGCGCCACCGGCCAGGCACAGCAAGCCGCCAGTTTGATCGACGACGGCTCCCGGCAGTTGCAAGCCGGCAAACTGACCACCGCCGAGCAATCTCTGGCCCGTGCAGTGGCGCTGGACACCCAGGCCAGCGGTGCCGACCGCCTGCGTACCGCGCTGGCCAACGCGCGGCGCCAACAAGCCGACGACGCGGCCACCCCCGCCAGTACTCCCACCATTGTCCCGGCAGCGCCGGCGGTGCCCAGCGCCACCGATACGCTGGTCGCTGGCCTGCTGCGCGATGGGCGCGACGCCCTGGCCCGCAAGAACTATGCCGAAGCCAAGAGTTCGGCACGCAACGCCCTGCGCCTGTCCCCCGGCAACCGCGCTGCCGGCGACCTGCTACAAAAAGCCGAAAGTGCCGAACAGCAGGCCTTACAGGACATCGTCATCGATTGAACCGGTGGCATCTGCCACCCACGCCCACGAACCGGAACACGAGGAGCCATGCCATGAAACACACCACCACCCGTCTTCTCCTGCTGACCTTGGCCACCACCGTCGCCCTGTCCGGCTGCGCGACCACCGGTGGCGTCTCCGGCACCTCGGACGGCGCGCAGAAGTGCAACCCGTGGGCCACCGGCGCCATTGGCGCCGTGCTGGGCGCCGCGATTGGCGCCGGCAAGAACAGCGAGGCGGCCGCCAAGGGCGCCATCGCCGGCGCTGCCTTGGGCGCATTGAGCTGCCTGGTCGTCAATGCGCACTCACGCCAGACCCAAAGCGCCGACACGGTGCAGGCCGAATACCGCCAGGCCAACGCGGGCGCCCTGCCCAGCGCGCCCAAGCTCATGGTCTATGACACCAATATCAGTCCCGGCAACAGGGTGACCGCCGGCCAGGCGGTGGAAATCAAGTCCAACCTCAAGATCGTGGACGGCACCCAGCAACGCATCGCCTCCATTCGCGAGGACATGGTCCTGTTGGATACCACCGGCAAGGAGATCAAGCGGGTGGGCAAGGACGTCAGCGGCACGCAGGCCGGTGGCTACGAAAATACCTTTGCCTTCAGTTTCCCCAAGGGCGTCTCGCAAGGCGTCTACGGGATCCGGACCGAGCTGCTGGTCAACGGGCAAGTCGTGGGCCGCAATGACGAAAGCGTGCAGTTGGTCGTCGAATACAGTCCCGCCGCCTACCCGGTAGCCGTTCGCTGACCGTCATGCCGGGCGCGGGTTACCGGCGTGGCGGGCTTTTGCGCAACGCAGCATCCGAAAGCGTAGAATGCCGCCTTTCTGTCAAACGCACGATTCGGAGCAGCGCATGGGTCTGGAACTCGTTTCCGCGGGCAAGAACCCGCCGGAAGAAATCAACGTCATCATCGAGATCCCGAAGGATTCGGAGCCGGTGAAGTACGAGGTGGACAAGGACTCCGGCGCGATCTTCGTCGACCGCATCCTGTCCACGCCGATGCGCTACCCCTGCAACTACGGCTACGTGCCCAGCACCCTGTGCGGCGACGGCGACCCGGCCGACGTGCTGGTCGTCATGCCGCTGTCGCTGGTGCCCGGCGCGGTGGTGCGCTGCCGCCCGGTGGGCGTGCTGAAGATGAGCGACGAGGCCGGCAGCGACGAGAAGATCCTGGCCGTGCCGGTGCCGAAGATCTTCAACGGTTACGCCCACGTCGAGGATATCGACCAGGTGTCCAGCCACTGGCTGGAGCGCATCGGCCACTTCTTCGAGCACTACAAGGACCTGGAAAAGGGCAAGTGGGTCAAGATCGAAGGCTGGGGCGGCGCCGACGAAGCCAAGCGCATCCTGGTCCAGGCGCACGAGAATTTCGTCGCCAAGCAGGGCTGAGCCCCTACGTGCCGGTACCGCCCCGGGCGGTACCGGTGCCGGCGATCACGTTTCATCCGCCCCGCACATGACCTCGCCGGGGCATTCGGCTACATTGGCGGCCAGATTTTCCGGCCCGTCCACATGATGGTCGGGCGGTTCCATTGGGGGAATGTGCCTTGCGTATCCTGCTAGTCGGCGACGATGCCAATCTGTCGGCCGAGCTCCTCGAATACATCGCCGACCTGGGCGACGAATGGCATGTGCAGGGCGTCGCCGACGGCAATGCCGCCATTGCCACGGTCGCGTCCAGCATGGTCGACGCGGTCATCGTCGCGCCCGCCCTGCCGGACCTCACCCCGGCCACCTTGCTCGGGCAGATCCGCACCCTGCGCCCGGAGACGATCCGCATCGCGCTGATCGAGGCCGCGCAGAGCCAGCGTGCGCCCGCCGCCCGCATCATCGGCGTCGCCCACCGCTTCCTCCCGCTGCCGCTGTCGCCGGAAGTCCTGCTCGACGCCCTGACCAGCCTGGAAGAGCTGCGCGACCTGCTGTACAGCCCGCGCCTGAGCAGTGCCATCGGCCGCATCGAAAAGCTGCCGTCGCCGCCGCACCTGTACCTGAGCCTGATGCAGGCACTGGAAGAGGACGAGAACAGCGACGCCACCGACATCGCCAAGCTGGTCGCCGCCGACCCGGCCATCGCCGCCAAGGTGCTGCAGCTGTCGAACTCGGCGTTTTTCAACAGTGGCCGCTCGATCACCGACCTGCGCGGTGCGGTGACCCGCCTCGGCCTGGCCACCCTGCGCGACCTGGTACTGGCCAGCGAAGTGTTCGCCGTGCCGGCCATTTCCCCGGCCGAACGCAACGCGTTGCAGGCCCGTGCCCTGATGGCCTCGCGGCTGGCGGCGAAGATGCTGCCGGCCAGCAGCGCCGAACTGGGCGCGACCGCGGCCCTGCTGGCCGACATCGGCCTGCTGTTGCCGGGGGTGCGCAACGAACGCGAAGCGCTGGTCGAAGGCGACGAACGCCCCGGCCATGCCGAAGCCGGCGCCTACCTGCTGGGCCTGTGGGGCCTGCCGATGGCGATCATCGAAGCCGTTGCCTTCCACCTGCAGCCGCAGCGCTCGAACGTGCGCAGTTTCTGGGTGAGCGGCGCGGTACACGTGGCCAGCGCGCTGGCCAGCGGTACCCCGGTCGACGAGCAGTACCTGGAACGCACCGGCGTATTGTCCAAGCTCGATGGCTGGCGCGACCTGGCCAACGAGTACGCCGGACTGTCCGCGGACGCCTGAGGCAAACACCTCACGGAACTGCCGAACGGCCGCGCTCGACGCGGCCGTTTCGTTTTGGGTTCGGCGCAATCCGGCGATGGCCGAACAGCGCGCGGCAGCATCTCTTTCCACACCGGGCACGACAAAGAAACGGACCTTCGCCCATCGCGGGGAAAGGCAAACCGCATGCATGGCCGAAGACGGCAGCCCTTTCGATGAAACCCGTGCCGGGCACGCCCGACACCTGCGGTGGCAAAGGACAAAGAAAAAGGGTGGGCCTTGCGGCCCACCCTTTTTGTCTTGCACCAGGCTTCGATGGATCAGAAGCGCTGGGTGTACTTCATGTAGATGAAGCGGCCGATGTCGAAGCCACCGTAGTAGGCAAACGACGAGTTCGGGGCCGAATACATCAGCGGACCGCGGTGGTCGAACAGGTTGTTCGCACCGACGGCGATGGTGGCATCCCACGGCGCCTTCCAGTTGACCTGCAGGTCGTGGAAGGTGTTGGAGCCGGTGGTACGCAGCGGGTCGGTCTCGCCATTGGCGATGTGGCCCGGCTTGTCGCACCAACCATCGGCCAGCGAGATGCAGTTTTCCTTCATGCCCGAGTAGTAACGAGCGGTGTAGTTGACACCGAAGTCACCCAGCTCCCAGTTCACGCCCACGTTGGAACGCACGCGGAAGATGCCCGGGGCGCCGACGTTGCCGATGATGATGTTTTCACCGGCGGCATTCTGGCCGACTTCGTCATACTTGGCGGTGTAGGTGGTCTGCCAATCGACGCTGAACTGACCGATGGCCAGCTCCGGCAGACGGTACTTGACGCCGACGTCGTAGCCTTCGGTTTCCATCTCGCCCAGGTTGGCCAGGCCGTAGAACATGCTGCTGATATGACCATCGGCAGCACGCACGATGCCGGCGCAACGGCTGGAATCACCCAGCACGTAGCAGTCGCGCAGGATGCGGTCGACGCTGTCGGAGATGATCATGTCCTTGATCCGGTAGTTGAACCAGTCAAGCGAGATGTCCAGGCCCTGTACCCAGCGCGGGCTCCACACGATGCCAACGGTCTTGCTGGTCGAGGTTTCCGGCAGCAAGTTTTCGTTGGAACCGGTGATGAACTGGTCCGGGGTGGCGCACGGCCAGGTGGTGCAGGGCTCCAGGCCCTGGCCCAGCTGCACGTAATTCGGAGCCACGCCAGCGGCGGTACAGGCGGCATTGCCTGCAACACTGCCTGCGACGCCGGTCGAGCACGGATCGGTGTACTTCTCGAACGAAGAACCGGTGCCGCCGTACAGGTCGTCGATGGACGGTGCACGGAAGCCTTCGGCATAGGTACCACGGATCAGCAGGTCATCGGCCGGACGCCAGGTCAGGCCGAACTTGCTGTTGATGGTGTCACCGAAGTTGCTGTAGTCCGAGTAACGACTGGCAACGTTGATGGTCAGTTCCTTGGCGAACGCCATGTCGGCCAGCACCGGGATGTTCAGCTCCAGGTACACCTCGTCCAGCTCATAGGAACCGGAGGTGGTGGTCGAAGCCAGGCCGGTGGACATGCCCGACTGCGCGAACGCATCCGGCACGTAACGGCCTTCTTCCTCGCGGTGCTCCACGCCAACGGCGAAGCCCAGATCACCGGCCGGCAGGGTCACGATCGAACCACTCAGGTCAGCGTTGAAGCTGGTGGTCTTGGTGGTGCCGGTGGTGGTGTAGATCGGGAACAGGAAGTTCTGCAGATCCTGGTTGCTCAGCGAACCGGCGCCGTCAACGCCGTAGGGCAGCAGCGGGTTCCAGGCATAGCAGCCCTCGATCGGCTTGGCAGCAGTGCCGCAACGGGCAACGCCATTGGCGTCGATGAACGACGGGCCCAGCGCCTGAGCCGAGGCGATCAAGCTCATGTCGCCGCGCTGAGACTTGGTGATCTCGTTGCGGTTCCACAGTGCACCGACGCTCCAGTCGAACGCCTTGCCTGCGAAATCGAAGTAGCCGCTGAGCGACGGAGCGAAGCGCAGGGTCTTGAGCTGGCTGGCGGTGGTGCGCGGCACTTCCCACAGGCGGCGGCGGAATTCGATGTCCTCGCCAACCGGGTTGAAGGCGCTGTCAGCCGACAGCGGGGTATCGAACGCCAGCGACTGGTACGGGTAACCGGCGATCTGCTGGTCGGTGTTGCGCTCGTTGTACAGCAGGTCGGCGTTGAACGACACCGAATCGGTGAAGTCGTAGTTGCCATTGACATACACCGACTTACGCTCGATGCCGGTCTGCACCATCATCTGCTGGTTGGCGTTGGCGTACCCGGCACCGGTGAGCGGCTCGTAGTCGGCCAGATTGGACGGGTTGCCACCCGGCTTCAGGGTGCACCATGCCTCCGCACCGCCCGGGCCGCAGGCACCCAGCCAGCTGCCGTTCTGGCTGATGGCACTCCAGTCGCCAGTGGTGGAGTTCGGGCCCTTGCCGCCATCCTTCGAGAACCAGCGGTCCGCGCCCCACACCGGATCCTGCTTGGAATACTCGGCCGACAGGGTCACACCACCGCGCTCGCCTTCGGCACCGAGGGTGAAGGAATACTGCTCGGTGTCACCGTCGCCTTCGCCGTACTGGCCGACATAGACCTGGGCTTCGGCGCCGTCGAAGCGCTTGCGGGTGATGACGTTGACCACGCCGGCGATGGCGTCGGAACCGTAGATGGCCGAAGCGCCATCCTTCAGCACTTCGATGCGCTCGATGGCCGACATCGGGATCTGGCTCAGATCCTGGTAGCCGCCGGTGCTGGCGCCCAGACGCTTGCCGTTCATCAGCACCAGGGTGCGGTTGGCACCGAGGTTGCGCAGGTCGACGTAGTAGCCACCAACGTTTTCACCGGAGGCCAGTGCGTAGGCACGGGAGATGGCCGGGGAGCCGGCCGAGGTCAGGTTCTGCAGCACGTCGGCAACCGAGGTGAAGCCCTGCTTTTCCAGGTTCTCACGGCTCAGGGTGATGATCGGCTGCTGGGTTTCCATGTTCGCGCCACGGATGCGCGAACCGGTGACCTCGATGCGGTCCAGGTCGGTGGTGCCCTTGGCAGTGTCCTGCGCCGAGGCAAAAGCCGGGGTCAACGCGATCGCGATGCCGGCCGGGAGCAAACCCAGTCGCATGGCGGGAGTACGAAATTTCATCAATCTCTCCGGTTACGTTAGTGGTGTGTTAAACACCACTGAAAGTTACGTTCGTACCGAAGCGATGGGTTTGCCCGAATCACCCGCAGACTTTGCCGACTGTGGCGGAAAAGCCACTGCCGTTTCCCGGTAGCGGGTCGCCGACGTACCGAAACGGGCGCGGAACGCGCGTGCGAAGCTGCAACAGTTGTCGAAACCGCTGGCCGAAGCCACCTCACCGATCATCATGTCGGTATCACGCAGCAGCATCGCCGCACGCTCCAGCCGCAGCCGTGCGGACAGCGACTGCGGGCTTTCCTCGTACAGGCTCTGGAAGGTCTTGGACAGGTACCAGCTGGAGAAGTTGGTCAGCTCGGCCAATTCACCGATCCGCACCACGCGATGGCTGTTGCCCTCCAGGTACATGCGGGCACGCTGCATGCGGCTGAACACCTGACGCTTGCGCAACCGCGAACGCCCCGGGCAGCGCTGCACGCCATCGGCCAGTTCGCGCTGCAACGAAGCCACATGCAGCAGCAGCGGGCGCAACGCATGCACGCCTTGTGCACCGGCCTGCGCCTCGCGCCACAGGCGCAACGCCAGCAGTGCCTCGGCCCGGCTCATGCGGCCATGACCGGTGTAGACGCTGCTGTCGGCCAGGGTGCCCAGCAGGCGCAACGCATCGCCATCCAAGGCCATGCCGATGCAGATGCCATCACGCCCGGCCTGGACCATCGGCCGTGATTCCTTCTCGAATGCAATCCACTCGCGCTGGTGCAGGCGGAACTTGCCCTCCTTGGACTCGATCCAACTGCTGCCACGCAACTGCATCCACAAGGTGAATACCGTGCCGGATGTCTGCAGGCTGCCCAGCCGCGCGACGCCGACGCAGTTCGGGCGACCGGCCTCTTCACTTTGCTTCTCGAACGAAACCGACTGGCCGCGATCGACCCAGGAAACCTGACGCATGCAACACACCATCATTTGCCTTCAATGGCCGATGGTTTTGCCGAATCTGCCCGTAGCCGTCAGGAAGATTTGGCGAGATCGCGCCGAAATCTCCACGAAGGTCGACCCGAAGGAATCACGAATCCGATTTCCCCAACCGTGGCAACCACTTGAGGACACCCAATGGCAATTTCGACTGCCCTCCCGGTGTCGGCATCACGCCGATATTGGTCCCATCGGCGATCGTCAGCGTCGTGTAGATGGCGTCACCGGATGGAGCCAGGCTCAAGCCGTTGCTGCCGGCCGAGGCCGTGGCATGCAGACATCGGTTGGCACCCTGGCCTGCGCCATCCAGGCGTATCAGTCGCGACTGGCACGCGGCGTCCGCGCGCAGGTATTCGACCCCGCCATCGCTCCCCACTGCCCAGGTACGGTAACGCCAACGGCTCGGCGCCTCTCCGCTGATCTGGCGGATGCTGCCGGGCGCCAGGGCCGCATCGGCCTGCCACAGCCCACCGCCACCCAGGCGGGTGAAAAGCACGCGCGCGCCACTACGGTCGTAACGCACCTGCGAGACACCGGGCAGACTGGCCAGACGCCGCCACGGCGTCTGCGAGCGGTCGAACAGCACCAGCATCATCCGCTCACCGGCATTCCGTTCGATCACGTATACGTGTTCCCGCCCCGCCCCATACACCGCCTGCAATGGTTCATGCACCGGTACCGGCAAGCGCTGCCAGCGCTCCGGCTCCGGCTCCACCTCGTAAATACCGGGGTGCCCAGCTTCGTCACGCCCGCTGACCAGCAACCGCCTGCTGTCCGCATCCCAGTCCGGCGCCTGCCGCGCCTCCGGGCGCAACCCGGCAAACAGGCGGGGCGGCGCATCGGGCTGGTCCAGCCGCCCCCACCACAGCCCGAAAACACCCGAACGATCGGAGGTGAACGCCAGCTGCTTCCCATCCGGCGCCACCGTTGGCTGTGCATCGCTCCCGGAGGATGCGAACAGGCGTTGCCTGTCGCCACTGCCATCGAGCGCCACCCGGAACAGGGCGAACTGTGGGCGCCTGTGCACGAACGCCAGCATCGGCTTGAGCCGAGCCACCGCCGGGCTTTGCGCATCACCCACACCCATGTCACGCAGTACGTGCTGGCGCACGTCCAGCCGGTACAGGCGCGACTCGGCTCCCACACGGCGGCCGAATACCATCGTCGCGTCGTCCATCCAGCTCCAACCGCGGATTTCGGCGGCATCCTCGGTCAGGCGCCCGGCATTGCCGCCATTGGCGTCCATCATCCACAGGTCACCGACCTGCGGATTGCGCGTGAAACCGATACGGCTGCCATCCGGCGAGAAGCGGGGCGCGTAATCGAAGTCATCCGGCCCGCGCGCGTAGTCCAGCGCCGTCCAGCGGCCGGATGCCAGGTCGAGGATGCGGATACCCGGCGCCCCCCGCGGCCCGGTCATGGAGCCGAATACCAACCCCCGGCCATCCGGTGTCCAGTCGAAACTGAGCATGTCCGCACCGTCGCAATCGGCAACCCGGCGCTCGTCGCCACCGGTGAACGCCCGTACCAGCACTTCGCACTGCCCTTGCGTGCGGAAACGGGCAAATGCGATCTCGCGTCCATCCGGTGACCATGCCGGCAGGCGGTCGGAAGCGCCATCCGGTGTTTTTGCCAGCACCACTGCCGGCGCGTTGCCGGTACTTTGTACTTTCAACGTGGAGCGAGGGCCACTTTCATCGGCATAGACCACCAATGCACCATCCGGCGACAACGCCGGCCAGGTATCGAACCCCTCGGTGGTGGTGATCAACCGGTACGGCGGCTCCGGGCTGCCAATCACGCGGGTGCCATCGCTGTTGACCGCCTCCTGCGCCACCTCGGCCTCGGCCACCGGTCGCTGCCACAGCAACCAGGCCAGCAGCAACGTACTGCACAGCAAGGCCAGCCCAACCAGCCACAACAGGCGGCGGCGCACGCGGCGCCAGCCGCGGGGCCCGCTTCCTTCTTCGATTTGCATCGACGGGGCCGCAACGACCCGGGCGGCGGTGTCCGTCACGACGTCGGCCCGGGGAGGCAATGGCTCCGGCATGTCCCAGCTGACGGGCGCCAGCAGGCGGTAGCCACTCTTGGCAATCGTCTCGATGCCACTTTGGCCATCGGCGGAAGCGCCACCGGCCGCAAATGCCTTGCGCAGCTGCGTGATCGCCTGGGTGAGCACGTCGTTGGTCGGCAAGGTATCCGGCCACACCTGCGCGAACAATTCGTCACGGGTGACCACGTTGCCCGCGTTGCGCGCGAGCACCAGCAATACGCTGGCCGCCTTGGGCGTCAGCCGTACCGGCCGTCGTGCGCCCGGTGCATGCACTTCGCGCGAAGACAGGACCACGAGACACTCGCCGATGTGCAACCGGTCCGCAGCCGGCATGTCGTTGTCGATGTGTTCCATACCGTGTCAGGGATGTGAATCGCTGGTGGGCACCTTCCCGCGCCCGCCCCCTGGTGGAATACCACCGCCAGTGAACCGCCAGAATCCGCAAATGGCGTCAACGCAAACCGCAAATGTTTCAAGGCGCGCGGATATTAGCCTAGGCAACGTTTCCTGCGCGCCTGCGCAGGGCGACACCAGGCTCTCTCTCGCCGACGAATTCATACAAATTGCTTCAGGATTCGCGCCTTCGGGCGCGATATTTTTTTCCGCTGCCTGCTTCTTGGAAACTGAAAAGCCTTGAAACAAGGGCATTCCCGCATCCAGCGCGAATCGGCAGACCGGCATTTCGCATGCATTCAACATACTGAAGAAAAACTGAAGACCATGAGATCCGGCCACGCTCCGGGTCATCGCACCGGAGTGAAATCGTGGTGCCGCCGATGCATGGAATCGGCAATGCGTCACACAACATCATCCTCACGAAGCCATACCGGTCATGGCTGCCGCAACTGCGGAACGCGCTCCGCATGGATGCCGCGAGGAAAACTTGAACTCGGCGCACCTTCCCCCGCAGGAAAAGATGCGCCGATGTGCGAGCACTCTCACTCCACGCGATAGACCTGCGCGCCCTGCTCGCGGAATTCCTTTGCTTTCCCCGCCATGCCGGCCTGCAGCGCGGCGGCTTCATCGACGCCCTGCCCGGCGGCGTAGTCGCGCACGTCCTGGGTGATCTTCATCGAGCAGAAATGCGGGCCGCACATCGAGCAGAAGTGCGCCACTTTCATGGAGTCCTTCGGCAAGGTCTCGTCGTGGAACTCCTTGGCGGTGTCCGGGTCCAGGCCCAAGTTGAACTGGTCGTGCCAGCGGAACTCGAAGCGCGCCTTGCTCAAGGCGTTGTCGCGCACCTGCGCGCCGGGATGGCCCTTGGCCAGATCGGCGGCGTGCGCAGCGATTTTGTAAGTCATGATGCCGTCGCGCACATCCTCGCGGTTGGGCAGGCCGAGATGTTCCTTCGGCGTCACGTAGCAGAGCATCGCGGTGCCGTACCAGCCGATCATCGCCGCGCCGATGGCGCTGGTGATGTGGTCGTAGCCCGGGGCGATGTCGGTGGTCAGCGGGCCCAGGGTGTAGAACGGCGCTTCGCCGCACTCGGCCAGCTGCTTGTCCATGTTCTCCTTGATCAGCTGCATCGGCACGTGGCCGGGGCCTTCGATCATGGTCTGCACGTCGTGCTTCCACGCGATCCTGGTCAACTCGCCCAGCGCCTCCAGCTCGCCGAACTGCGCCGCATCGTTGGCATCGGCGATACAGCCCGGGCGCAGGCCGTCGCCCAGCGAGAAGGCCACGTCGTAGGCCTTCATGATGTCGCAGATGTCCTCGAAGTGGGTGTAGAGGAAATTCTCCTCGTGATGCGCCAGGCACCACTTGGCCATGATGCTGCCGCCGCGCGAAACGATACCGGTCACGCGCTTCGCGGTCAGCGGCACGTGGCGCAGCAGCACGCCTGCATGGATGGTGAAGTAGTCCACGCCCTGCTCGGCCTGTTCGATCAGGGTGTCGCGGAAGATTTCCCAGGTCAGCTCCTCGGCGCGGCCATCCACTTTCTCCAGCGCCTGGTAGATCGGCACCGTGCCAATCGGCACCGGCGAATTGCGGATGATCCACTCGCGCGTCTCGTGGATGTGCTTGCCGGTGGACAGGTCCATCACCGTGTCGCCGCCCCAGCGGATCGCCCACACCAGCTTTTCCACTTCCTCGGCGATACCCGAGGACACCGCGCTGTTGCCGATGTTGGCGTTGATCTTGGTCAGGAAGTTGCGGCCGATGATCATCGGCTCGCTTTCCGGGTGGTTGATGTTGTTGGGCAGGATCGCGCGGCCGCGGGCGATCTCCTCGCGCACAAACTCGGGAGTGATGATCTTCTGGATGTTCGCGCCGAAGGCCTCGCCCGGATGCTGGGCCAGCAGGCCGGCGTCACGTACCGCCTCCAGCCGCTGGTTCTCGCGGATGGCGACGTATTCCATTTCCGGGGTGACGATGCCGCGCCGCGCGTAGTGCATCTGGGTGACATTGGTGCCGGCCTTCGCACGGCGCGGCAGCGTACGGCCCGGGAAGCGCACCGCGTCGAGCCCGGCATTGCCTTCGCGCGAACGGCCGAACGCTGAGCTGAGCGCGGGAAGCGGCTCGGTATCACCGCGTTCGGCAATCCAGCGCGCGCGCAACGGCGCCAGGCCGGCGGACAGGTCGATACGCGCGTCCGGATCGGTATAGGGGCCGGAGGTGTCGTAGACGGTGACCGGCGGGTTGTCCTCGCCGCCAAACAGCGTCGGCGTGCGGGTCAGCGCGATCTCGCGCATCGGCACCTGCAGGTCCGGGCGCGAACCAGGTACGAAAATCTTGCGCGAACCGGGGATCGGCCGGGTCGCGGATTCGGAAAGTTGCTGCGCCTGCTGCTGCAGGGCGGAGAGCTGTGCGTTCATCGGGCATCGTCCTGTTGGAACCCGCACGGATGTACGGGTTGAACGAAGCGAAGGCGCACTGCCACATGCACATGGACGCACCTCGGGCGGTGTCCACGCGCAATCCAACATTGCAAAGCTTCCCTACGCCGGTATCAGCCGGATCAGGTTCCAAGGGACTGTCTCAACCGTGGCCTTGTGGCCGCGGTACCCCCGCTTCGGGCGCATTAGACCATGAAGCGGGGAGCGAGTGGGACGAGCGAAAGCAAGGCGCAATACCCCTCGCTCAATACCCCGCCGCCTGCCCGTCCTTGCGGCTTTCCGAAGCGCCGTAGTACATGCCGGTTTCGGCATCGCGCATGATCGCCTGGTAACCGCCATACGGGCCGTCGGCGAACACCACGCGGTGGCCCTTGCGCATCAGCGTGCGGATCGTTTCATACGGGAAGCCGGTTTCGAGGTTGACCTCGCCACCGTCGCTCATCACCGTGGACTGGCCGGTCGGTTCGGTCGAACCTTCATGCTGGATGCGTGGCGCATCGCCGGCTTCCTGCAGGTTCATGCCGAAGTCCACCAGGTTCATCACGATCTGCGCATGGCCCTGCGGCTGCATCGCCCCACCCATCACGCCGAAGCTGGCGAACGGCTTGCCGTCCTTGGTGATGAAGGCCGGGATGATGGTCTGGAACGGGCGCTTGCCCGGCGCGTAGCCGTTCGGATGGTTTTTCTGCAACACGAACATCTCGCCACGGTCCTGCAGGATGAAGCCCAGCCCCGGCGGTGCCATGCCGCTGCCCATGCCGCGGTAGTTGGACTGGATCAACGACACCATCATGCCGTCGGCATCGGCCACGGTCATGTAGATGGTGTCGCCCTCCTCCAGTTGCTTCGGCGTGCCCGGCTGCGCTTCCTTCAGCGCCTTGTCCATCGAGATCAGCGCGCGCCGCTGCGCCGCATAGTCCTTGGACACGAGCCGCTGCACCGGCGCCGGCGAGAACGCAGGGTCGGCATAGAAACGCGCGCGATCGGCGAAGGCCAGTTTCTTGGCCTCGACGAACAGGTGCACGTGCTCGGGCGAGCCGAACGGGATCTTCGAGAAATCGTAGCCCTCGAGGATGTTGAGGATCTGCAGCGCGGCGATGCCCTGGCTGTTGGGCGGCAATTCCCATACGTCGTAGCCACGGTAGTTGCTGCTCACCGGCTCGACCCATTCGCCATGATGGCCGGCCATGTCCTCGTAGCGCAGGAAGCCGCCGTTGGCCTTGAAATAGGCATCGATGGTACGGGCGATGTCGCCCTTGTAGAACGCATCGCGGCCACCGTCGGCAATCTTCTGCAGCGTGTCGGCCAGGTTCGGGTTGCGCCACACCTCGCCCTTGCGCGGCGCGCGGCCGTCGATGGTGAACTGCTCGGCGAAACCGGGGTACTGCGACAACCTCGGCACCGAGCGGTCCCAGTAATAGGCGATCACCTCGGCCACCGGATGGCCTTCGCGCGCGTAGCGGATCGCCGGTGCGAGGTTGTCGGCCATTGCCTTCCGGCCAAAGCGCCCGTGCAGGGCGAACCAGCCATCGACCGCACCTGGGACCGACACCGGCAATGGGCCCGTGGCCGGGATTTCCTTCAACCCGCGCCGCTGGAACTCGGCCAGCGTCAGCGAACGCGGCGAGCGGCCCGAGCCGTTGTAGCCGTAAAGCTTCTGTGTCTTCGGATCCCAGACGATGGCGAACAGGTCACCACCGATGCCATTGCCAGTGGGCTCCATCAGCCCGAGCGCGGCATTGGCGGCAATGGCGGCATCCACCGCCGAACCGCCGGACTTCATCACCTCCAGCGCCACTTGCGTGGCCAGTGGCTGCGAGGTGGCGGCCATCGCATGCGGCGCAATCACCTCCGAACGGGTCGCGAAACCGTGGCCGGTGATGCGGTCGGCGGCGTGCAGGGAGGGAATGGCGAGGCAGGACAGCAGCAACAGCGGAAGGCGTTTCATCGGCAAGCCCGGAGCAGTGAAGAGCCTGGAAGATAACCGGCGCGGCGATGCCGCCGCACCCCTCCGCCCCATACGGAGCCGTACCCATCCTCCGCATCTGCGGCGCGATACCCCGCGCGCCGGGCACGACTCGTGCCACCCGGCCACCCTCTTACGCTTCTCTTACGGCAGCCGTCTATCTAGTTGCTCCGAAACAAAAACACGCCCGGCGGAACAGCCGTTTCCGCCGGGCCGCGCAGGTTTCCATCAAAGGGGCAATCCAATGCAAATGCTTTCCAAGCGCCGCCAGGGCGGTTTCACCCTTGTCGAAATGGCCGTGGTGCTGGTCATCATCGGCGTCATCATCGGTGCGGTGATGATCGGCCGCGACGTGCAGCGCAACGCCGAATACACCCGCATCAAGCAGAAGTTCGTCGACCAGTGGGTGGTCACCTACAACAGCTACCAGCAGCGTTATGGCGCGCCGATCGGCGACAACCAGGCCGCACCGCAGCTGATGGTCAATGGCGCCAACTTCACCTCCGGCTTCTCCGGCGGTGACATGAGCGGTGCCACCGAGCCCGGCCTGATCTGCTCAGGTGCCGATCCCCTGCCGACCTCCGCCGGGCTCAGCCGCACCAAGCAGGGCGGCGCCGAATTCGACCTGCGTGACCTGGTCCGCCGCGCCGGTATCACCCTGCCGCCGGGCCGCGGCGAGGGCAAAGAAGACCGCTACGCCTACCTGGATACCAACGGCAACCCGCAGGAAATCCGCATCTGCTTCGGTTGGAACAAGCCCGGCACGCTGTGGGGTTCGGGCAACTCGATGTACGTCACCGGCCTGACTCCGGACCTGGCCCGCGCCCTGGACCAGATGATCGACGGCAAGGCCGACGCCGCCAACGGTACCTTCCGCCAGGTCGGCATCACCACGCGCCCGACCACGGCTTCCGGCGGCGCAACCACCACCGCCATCGGCGCCGAATGGGGCGGCAACAACACCGGCTCGATGGCCTCGGGCGTCACCGATGGCAAGACCTTCGGCACCGCCACCGACGATGACCAGGTCATGACGCTGGTCGCCAACTACAAGATGAACCAGTAAGCCGCCATGAACCTGCCCCCCCTGTTCTCCCGCCTGCGCCAGTCGCGGCGGTCATCGCTGACGGTATTCGGCATCACCCTGGCCGCGCTGGTGATCACCGCCGTGTGGTTCATCAGCGCACGCTCCGCGCTGGCCGAGGCCTATGCCCGCCTGGGCGAACGCAACCAGGCCCTGGCCGAGGCGCAGGTGCGGGAGCAGGAGGCGCAGCTGCGCGTGGATTACGCCAGCTCCTCGCGCGAGCTGCTCGGCATGGTCCAGGCCAACGGCCTGCAGCCGGAGGCCTGGGGCGAGCGCCTGATCAACCTGCGCCAGAGCCAGATGGGCCGCGAGGACATCGCCGCGGTACTCGGTGCGGTCACCCGCAGCGGCGACCGCATGTTCGGCGCGGAAACCTTCGAACTGTCGGTGACCCATCCGGACGAGGGCCTGTTCGACGCCCCCATCGTCAGCGACCGCGCCCCGGCGCCGCTGCAACTGACGCTGCGCGGCGCAATCCTGTTCCGCACCGGCGCAACCGATGCGGCCCCCCTGCCCGCCGGAGTCGCCCCATGAGCCTGCTTTTCACCGTCCAGCAGCAACACGCCTGGCTGGTCTTCGACGGCGGCCACGTCACCCGCAGCGACACCCGCCCGCGGCTGCCGCGCGCGGCGATGGCGGTAGCCGATTTCGAAGGTGCGGTCAGCAACGTGCTCGCCCTGGAAGGCAGCGCCGCGCATGCGGTGGCACTGATCGAACGGCGCCTGCGCTCGGACGGCATGGTCGACGGCGAAGCCAAGGTGCTGATCCACAAGACCCGTACCGTCGGCGCCGGCTACCAGACCCTGTTCACCGCGGTACCGCTGGACACCTGGCAGCAGACCTTCGCCTGGGCCGAGGCGCAGCCGGACCACTGCCTGCTGATGCCGGTCACCTCGCTGCTGTTCAGCGCGCTCAAGCCGGGGCAGGCGGTGGTGCTGCAGTCCGGGCGCCAGATCAGCGTGCTGGCCCTGCTCAAGCACGGCATGCTCTACCGCAGCTCGCTGGCCTACAGCGACGACCCGGACGACCTGGCGATGACCGCCGGTGCGCTGGGCGAACAGATCGCCGAAGACCTGGCCCGCGGCGAGGACAACCTCGAACCGCTGGAAGTGAAGTGGTGCCCGTTGCTGGTATCCCATCCCGGCGAAGGCCGGCCGTGGCTGGACGACAGCCTGCGCGAAATCTTCTCCGCACGCAGTGGCCTGGCCGTTGCCACCGTGCCGGTACGGCGGGTGCTGGATGATGCCGGCAACGAATACCGCAGCGGCGCAGCCTGGATGGAACGCATCGCCGGCACCGCCATCGCGGTCAACCCCGGCAGCAGCCGCGCCGCCTATCTGGCCGAATGGGTATTGCCCTGGGCCAGCGCTGCCTCGCTGGTGTTCGCACTGGTGCTGGGCGCGCTGGGTGCGCGCTGGACCCTGAGCGCACACGAGGCCAACACCCGTTCCGAGGCCATCAGTGCACAGCTCGACGGGCTTGAAAGCCGGATCGCATCCCTGACCGGCAAGGCCGCCATGCCCGAGCACTTCAACGACGTGCTGCAGTTCATCGAGCGCGCGCGGACCTTGCAGCAGGGCATCGACCCGGTCGCCGGCATGGCACTGGTGCGCGAAGCTGCTGCCGGCCAGGTGCGGATCCTGCGGGTACGCGTGGAGGAACCGTCGCCAGCCGGTGCACCGGCACGCGCGCCGGGCGCACCGGTGGTGGCCGAGCCCACCCTGCGCGTGGACGCGGTGGTCGACGCTGCCCACGGTGACGCCGGCATGCAGATACCGACCTTCGTCGAGCGCCTGCGCCGCGCCGGGTTCGAGCCGGTGCCGCTCGACCCGCAGGCCAGCGCAACCGCCTCGCGCTCGGCTGGCGGCTTCTTCTCCTACCTGCTCAAGCGTCCTTCCACCATCGCCCCCGTGCCGGCAGCGGCCACCGGAGCCACCCCATGAAGATGAAATACACCGCCGCCTTTGCACTGGTGGCCTGGCTGCTGGTCGCCGGCTGGCTGGCCAGCATGGTGATCGCCAAGCCCGCGGTACTGCGCATGGGCAACCAGGCCGAAGAAACCGCGGCGATGGCCGAACTGCGCAATGCCATCAACCAGAACCGCCAGGCCGCTGCCGCCCTTGCCACGTTGCGCGACAACCCGTTCCCCCTCGTCGATACCGGCAACGTGGTCGCGCTGCCGGTGGCATCGGCTCCCGCCACAGCCACTGGCGTACGTGGCGCAACAACCGGTCATGGCAATGGCAGTGCCGAAGCCGGCGCGGACGTGACGCATGCCATCTCGCTGGTATTGGTCAGCAGTGGCCGCCGCGTCGCCGTCATCGATGGCCAGTACGTGAAAGCCGGCTCACGCCTGGCCGACGGTACCCGCGTGCGCGCCATCGGCCAGGACTGGGTGCGCCTTGCCGATCCGGCCGGCAACCTGCAGACCTATCGCGTCCTCAATCCGCTGCAGTCCGCACCGGCCGGGGGCCGCCCGTGAAGCCGCTGGCGAAACCCCTGCTGTGGCTGGGCGGCATCGTCGTGGTCGGGGCCGCGCTGGTCATGCTGATCCCGCGTGGCACCGAACCGTCACCGGCACCTGCGCCGGAAACCACCGCAAGCAACCCGCCCCCCCAAACCGGACAACCGGCCACACCGCCCCCAGCGGCGGGCACGGGCAGCGATACGTTGCCGTGGATGAACCCGAATGCCGCCAGTCAGCAGACGGCGGCAGCAACCCGCGCACGTTCAGCAATCAACCCGCTGCAGCCCTCCGCCAGTGAAGTTGCCCGTGCCGTCGTAGCGGTCCGAGAGCAGGCAATCCACAACGAACGCACTGCCGATGAGCTGCTGCGCCAGATCGATGCGATGAAGGCCAGCGGCCAAGTGCCCAAGGGTGTCAACCTGGATGCACTGCGCAGCAACCTGCTGGTGGCCAAGCGCGCACAGGCATTGGCGCGGGAACTCGCCGAGCTGACCCAGCAGGCCGACACCCCTGCCCGTAAAAAGCGCATCGAAGACATCACCCACGAGTTGCAAGGGCTGCAATCGCAGTTGCGTTACGACGTTGGCGGCCCAGCGGCTGCGCAGGCCGCCCCCGCCGTATTGGGCAGGAAGCAATGAAATGCGCAGTGCTTCGCGCCAGCACACGGGTTTCACTCTGGTCGAAGTGGCCGTGGTCGCCGGCATTCTCGGCCTGCTGGCACTAACCATGAACTCAGCCTTCGAAAGCATGGAGCAGGCACGCATACAGAACGGTGCACGGGCCGATGCGGAAGCTGCGCGTCAGGCTCTGCGGCACTTCCTGCTGCGCAACAAGCGTCTGCCCTGCCCCGACAACAGTATCTATGGTGACCGTGGCCGCGAAGCCGGCGGCAGCGGCAGTTGCCCCGGCGGCCTGGATACCGGCTGGCTTCCCTACGAAAGCCTTGGCCTGCAGTTGCCCGTGCGTGCCCAGCGCCTGCGTTATGGCGTCCACCGTGGCAGCGGTGCCGATCTGGTGGCACCGACACCCGGCGCCATCGACGGCCTGGACCTGGAAGGCTCGGCCGGCCTGACCAGCGCGCTGTCGAAAGCGGCCAGTACAGCGCCGTCGTCCAGCTTTCCGTACTACGCCGCCACGGTGACTGCCGCCGGCACCACGTGTGGTGGTGGCGATCTGGTCAATCCCGCCTTCGTGCTGCTCGCCCCGGCAACGGACCGCGACGCTGATGGCGGCACCTACGCCGGCTTCGACGCGCCCAATCTCGGTTTCGCCGCAGGAAGCGCCAAATGCGTTGCCGCGCCGTCGCGCCCGGCCTCCATCACTTACGACGACGTGGTGATCGCCGAAAGCAGCAGCACCCTGCTTGGCTGGTTCCTCGCATCCACCCGTTGAACTCCTCACTCTTGCTGAAAGGTCCGCATCCATGAGCTCGACCCCGTCCTCAACACCCCGATACCGCGCCGTGCCGCGCCTGCTTGCCATCGCGATCGGCGGGCTGGTGCTGACCTCGTGCGCCAACATGCCTCCCCGCAGCGTGAAGGATCTGCCCTCCACCGAATACAAGGCGCTGGAACGCACCGGTACCGCCATCGCCGAGGAGTCGGCCAAGCTGAAGGCGCAGCAGGACAGCCTGTTCCAGCGTATCGAGCAGACCACCACCGCGTCGGCCGACGTCGCTCCGGTGGCACCCACCTACGACCCGCTGGAAAACAGCGTGGTCAGCATCAGCATGTACGACGCCGACGTCGGCCAGCTGCTGTGGGCGCTTGCCGACGAGCTGAAAATGAACCTGATCGTCGATCCGCGCGTGCTGGAACAACGCCAGCGCTCCAGCCTGCACCTGCGCAACGTCAGCGCACGCGAGGTCTACAACCACATCCTCGAAGGCTTCGACCTGCACGGCGAGGTGCGCGGCGGCACGCTGGTGGTTTCGCAGATGAGCGAGCGCATCTTCAACGTGGACATGCTCGACTCCAACACCTCGCTGGACCTGTCCACCGGCGGCGACGTGTTCGGCGCCGGCATGCAGAGCGCCGGCGGTGGCGGCCAGCAGCTGCGCGGCACGTTGACCATGACCGGCAGCGTCGGCAAGGACAACGACCCCTACAAGCAGCTCGGCACCGCGCTGGAAACCATCCTCGGCACCGACAAGGCCGCCGCCCCCGTGGCGCAGGTGCCGGGGGCGCCGCCGCCGCCGGAAACCGCCCGTTTCAACCTCGACGCCGGCAGCGGCACCCTGTACGTGCGCGCCCGCCCCTCGCAGATGCGCGCGGTCGAGGAGCTGATCGACCACAGCAAGAAGAAGCTGCGCCGGCAGGTGCTGGTCGAGGCGCAGATCCTCGACGTCTCGCTCAACGACAGCTCCAACTACGGCGTGGACTGGAACCTGCTGCGCAACCGCGTGGCCGGCATCTACGGCGACAGCCCGGCCACCATCCTGCCCATCGCCGGCACCGACACCGCGCCCAACCTGCTCGACTACAGCGGCAATGGCGCCAACTTCAGCGGCAACCGCTACGGCAACCAGGGCCGCCAGATCGTGTTCCCGACCCAGTCGCTGGGTTCGGCGGTTGGCCGTTCGCTCGGCCTGAGCTACATGAGCGACACCTTCTCGGCGGCGCTGAACGTGCTGCGCGAGTTCGGCAACGTCAAGATCCTGTCCAACCCCAGCGTGCGCGTGCGCAACGGCAGCCCCGCCTACCTGAGCGTGGGCACCAACATCCGCTACGTCACCAAGTCCACCACCAACTTCTCCGGCGGCTCGGGCACCGGCTCGGGCTTCACCTCCTCGGACATCCAGACCGACTCGCTGTTCTCCGGCGTGGTGATCGGCGTGGCGCCGATGATCCATGACAACGGCTCGGTGGAACTGCTGGTGCACCCGATGCAGACCGAGGTGGTGCCCTCCAGCCTCACCCTGCAGCAGTTTCCCAACGGCAATGCGGTCACCCTGCCGGTGATCAACGTCAAGGGCATCACCACCACGCTCAACCTCAAGGACGGCGACACGGTGATGCTGGGCGGCCTGATCGACCAGAACAGCGGCACCACCGACAACGGCATCCCCGGCCTGTCCGACGTGCCGGTCTTCGGCCGCATGTTCGGCTCGCGCGGCAAGACCCACAACACCCGCGAACTGGTGCTGGTGCTGCGGGTACGGGTGATCTGATGAGCCTGATCCACGACGCGCTGCGGCAATCGACGGCAGCGGCCGGCGGCAGCCCGTCGCCGCTGGCCGCCGCGTCGTGGTCGCGGCAACTGGCCGGCTACCGCCGCCCGGCGGCATGGCTGGCAGCCGGGATGCTGATTGCCGCGCCGGTGGCGTTCCTGCTGGCACGCCCGCACGCGGGCAACCGCACCGCCATGGCCGGCGTCGTCACGGTGATGCCCACCGCTGCCGTGATGCCCACTTCTGCTGTGGCAGTTTCCGCCGACATGCCGCAGGAGCCGGCAGTGCCATCGCCAGCACCGGCCGCTACCGTCGCCTCGGCTTCCGTGCCGGCCTCCATGCCGGCGCCCGAAGCAGCACCGGAGCCGGAAAACCTGCAGGCCCCGAAGGACGTGGCCACCGCCACTGCTGCTCCCGCGGTGGCGAGCATTGCCGACAACGCGTCCACGCGCGACAGCACGCCGCCGCCCGCCTCGCAGATCCAGCTTTCGGTACGCAAGCTCGACGGCGCCGGCAGCAAGGCTGCAGCAGACGACGAACGCAATGCCGTGGCCGTGCGCATGGCCATGTCCACCCTCAATGCCGCGGTGGCCGAACACGATGCCGGCACCACCGCCAGTGCCATCGCACGGCTGCAGGCCCTGCTGCCGGCGCAGAGCCTGACCCTGCTGCGCGCCCGCGCATGGGCCGCGCACGGCAGCGGCGACTACGCCGAAGCCGAGCTCCTGTACCGCACCATCCTCGACCGCGTGCCCGACGACGAACACGCCGGCGTCAACCTGGCCCTGCTCGACGCACGCCGCGGCGACGTGGACGACGCGCGCGCACGACTGGACCGGATGGCCGCGCGCAACTCGCGCTCGCCGCAGATCGCCCAGGCCCTGGCCGAACTGGACGCGGCACGGCAATGAACCCGGCCATGACCCGCCACCTGCAGACGCTGGGACTGGAACGCGCGCCGTTCCCGCCCACGCCCGATGCCGCCGCCTGGTTCCAGACCACGCGGCTGGAGGCGGAACTGGTCGAGGCCGCGCATTGCCTGCGCACCCGTGCCGGCTTCGTGCTGCTGACCGGCGAGGTCGGCACCGGCAAGAGCACTTTCCTGCGCCGGCTGCTGCTGGCGCTGGATGGCGAAGGCGTGGTCACCTCGATGGTGTTCAACACCTTCCTGCAGGGCGCCGACCTGCTGGCAGCGGTGCTGCGCGACTTCGGGCTGGAGGCCAAAGGCAACCCCGCCGCCGACATCGAGACGCTCAACCGCTTCCTGGTACAGCGCTGGCGCGCGCAGGTCACCTGCGTGCTGGTGATCGACGATGCGCAGAACCTGACCATCGAAAGCCTGGAACTGCTGCGGCTGCTGACCAACCTGGAAACCGGGCAGGAAAAGCTGCTGCAGATCGTGCTCGCCGGCCAGCCCGAGCTGCACCACAACCTGGAGCAGCCACGCATCCGCCAGCTGACCAGCCGCATCTGCAAGCACGTGCGGCTGGACGCGCTGGCCCCCGGCGACGTCGGCCCCTACGTGCAATTCCGCCTCGACGCGGCCGGCAATTCCGGCATCACCCTGGCCGCAGATGCCGCACTGGCCCTGCACCGCGCCAGCGCCGGCAACCCGCGCCGCATCCACCAGATCATGGACCGCTGCCTGTACGGGCTGTACGGACGCGACGCCGGCCAGCGCATCGTCGATGCCACGCTGGTACGCACCGCCGCCGCCGAAGCCGGCGTGCTGCGCCTGCCACGGCGGCGCCCGCGCCTGCCGCTGACGCTGGCGGCCTCGCTGGCCGGGCTGCTGGCCGTATCCGCGCTGGCGCTGCTGGCCGTGCGCGGCGCCGACAGCTATGCCGGCAACCAGACCAATGGCATCTCTCCACAGCCCATCGCCGCCGCGCCCGCGAACGACGCCGGCGCGCAATGGAACGCCTGCCTGCAACGACTCGGCAGACAAGCGCTGCAGGTACAGGCGCTGAGCGAGGCGCTGCTCGCGCAGTTGCCCACCCGCGAAGGCCTGTGCCTGCGCCGGCAGGGCGACGGCTGGCAGGCGGGCTGGCGTGCCGGCCTGCGCGCCGAGGACTTCCTCAACGGCGCCGGCGACCGCCAGCATCTGCAATCGCTGCAGGCCCTGCTGCTGGACCACGGCCTCTACGACGGCGCGCTGGATGGCCTGTACGGCCCGCGCATGCGCGCGGCGATCAGCCGCTTCCAGCAAGACCACGGCCTGCCCGCCAACGGCCTGCCCGACCCCACCACCCTGCTCCTGTTCGACACGCTGCTGGCCGTGCCCGCCACCGCCAGCCGCCCAACCCCTTCGGAAACGCAACAGCATGGCCACGGTTGACCCCACCACCCCCACCCGCTCCCAGCCACAGGACGCCGTCCAGAAGAGCGGCATGCGCCTTGGCGAACGGATGCTGGCCCACGGCCTGATCGACGCCACCCAGCTGCAGTACGCACTGCAGAAGAACGAGGTCGAGAAGCAGCGCCTGGGCCGCATCCTGATCCGCCACGGCCTGGCCAACGAGTCGGACGTCGTGCAGGCGCTGGCCGAGATGAACGGCATCGACTACGTGCAGGTGGACACCCTGCCGCAGGCCGATCCGCAGGTGCTGGCGATCTTCAACCGCGAGCTGTGCCAGCTGCGCCAGTTCCTGCCGCTGCGCCGCACCGGCGACGCGCTGGAAGTGCTGATCGGCGACGCCGACCCGCAGGCGGTGCAGCAGCTGGTGCTGCAACGCTGCGGCCTGCGCTGCCGCTTCCTGCAGGGCGAATACGGCAAGGTCGCGCGGCTGATCCGCCACACCTACTACTTCGCGCAGAACCCGGTCGAGAGCCTGCTGGAGCGCGAGATCAAGCGCCTGTCGGTGGACAACGACCACGCCTACAGCCCCGAGAAGCTGCTCGACTACCTGCTGCACTACGCGGTACGCGAGCGCACCACCGACATCCACATCGCACCGTCGGACGACAGCCTGCACGTGCTGTTCCGCGTCGACGGCGTGCTGCGGCCGATGTTCGCCATGCCCACCTCGCTCAACCGCCTGCTCGGCTACATCAAGCTGGCCGCGGAGATGGACATCTCCGAACAGCGCCGGCCGCAGGACGGCAGCTTCCGCGCCACGGTGCTGGACTCGGCGCTCACCGTGCGCATCTCCACCATCATCACCGACCCCGGCGAGCGCGTGGTCATGCGCCTGCTGCCCGAACACAGCGATCTGGACGGGCTGAAGGAGCTGGGTTTCTTCGAGGAGGACGTGGCCGCGCTGGAACGCCTGTTCGCGCGCCCGGCCGGGCTGATCCTGATCACCGGCCCCACCGGTTCGGGCAAGAGCTCCTCGCTGCACGCCGCGCTGCGCATGCAGTCGCTGATCGAGCGCAACGTGCTCACCGTGGAAGACCCCATCGAGTACCGCGTGCCCGGCGCCGGTCAGACCGAGGTCAACCGCCGCGCCGGCTACGAGTTCGGCTCGGCGCTGCGCCACTTCCTGCGCCATGACCCGGACGTGATCCTGCTGGGCGAAATGCGCGACGCCGAAACCGCGCAGGCCGCACTGGAAGCGGCCGCCACCGGCCACCTGGTGCTGTCCACCCTGCACGTGACCACGGTGTTCGGCGTGGTGCCGCGGCTGCGCCCGCTGGGGCTGGAGGCGCAGGTCATCGCCGACAACCTGCTGGCCGTGGTCAACCAGCGCCTGGTGCGGCAGGTGTGCCCGTTCTGCGCGCAGGAAGCCCCCTTCAACGAGCGCGAACTGGAATGGCTGGACCTGCCCGCCGGCAGTTGCGGCAAGCGCGGCGCCGGTTGCGAGCGCTGCCGTGGCAGCGGCTTCCGCGGCCGCCTGCCGGTGTACGACATCATGATGGTGGACGAAGCACTGGCCAACGCCATCGCCGACGACGCCAGCCGCGAGACGCTACGCAACACGGCCATGAACGCCGGCTTCCGCGGCATCGAGGAGGTGGCCAAGGCGCGCGTGACCGCCGGCCAGACCACCAGCGAGGAAGTGATGCGCGTGGCCGGCGTGGGGCCGGCGCCATGAACGTCTATTACTACCGCCTGCTGCTCTCCAGCGGCCGCGTGCGCAGCGGCGTCACCCAGCTTTCCGTCGAGCACGACGCTTCGGCGCGGATGTGGCTGGAAAAGAACTTCGACGCGGTGGTGCTGTCGCTGTACCGCCTGCCGGGCTGGCTGGCCGAGACCCAGCGCTCGCTCTCGCACCTTATCAAGCCCAGCATCCGCCCGGCGGAACTGGCCGGCATGCTGCGCGACCTGGCGGTGATGACCAGCAGCGGCATCCCGGTGCTGGAAGCACTGCGCGCAGTGGCCAACGAGGTCGGCGGCCGCGCCTCCAACCCGGCGCGGCTGGCGCGGCGCCTGCTGGAGGAACTGGACGCCGGCGCATCGCTCAGCGACGCGTTCTCGCGCTTCCCCGACTCGTTCCCGGAAACCGTGCGCAACCTGGTGATGATCGGCGACGAGACCGGCACCATGGACCGCATGCTGGGCGAGGCTGCCGACCACATCGAGCGCATCTCCAAGATGACCGCCGACACCCGCCAGGCGCTGATCTACCCGGCCTTCGTGTTCTCGGCGATCTTCGCCGCCGGCGGCTTCTGGATCTACTACGTCATCCCCAACCTGGCCGACCTGTTCAAGCAGATGAACGCCAAGCTGCCGCCGCTGACCATCGCGGTGATGGCCGGTTCGGAATGGCTGATCGCGCACATCGCCTGGATCCTCGTCGGGCTGGTGGTGGCCGCGTTCGTGTTCTGGGTCACCTGGCGCTACAGCCGCGCGTTCCGCCGCGCCATCCACTACACCCTGCACAAGCTGCCGATCGCCCGCACCATCATGTATTCCTCGGGGCTGGCGTTCTTCACCGAATACATGGCGCTGCTGATCAAGGCCGGCGTGGACATGGTCAGCAGCCTGCAGGTGATGGAACGGGCGATGCGCGACGAGTACTACCGCGACCGCATCATCGCCATCCGCCAGGTGCTCGAACGCGGCGACCGCGTGTCCTCGGCGATGCGCCAGGTCGGCGGCTTCCCGTCGATGATGGTGCGCATGATCGGCGTGGGCGAGGAGACCGGCACGCTCGACTCGCAGTTCTCGCGGCTGTCGGCCGAATACAGCCTGCGCCTGCAGCGGCTGATCACCAACCTGTCCGAGGTCATCAAGCCGGTGGTGGTGCTGCTGGCCGGCGGCATGTTCGTGTTCCTGATCGTCGCCCTGCTGCTGCCCGTCTACGACCTGGTCCGGCAGGCCATCACCGGACCCAAGCTGTGAACGAGAAGACCTCCATGCCGATCCCGCAACATCACCACCGCTGCAACGGCTTCACCATCCTGGAAATGTCCGTGGTACTGGTGGTCATCGCCCTGATCATCGGCGCGGTCAGCGTCGGCCGCGACGTCTACCGCAGTGCCGTGGCCGAGCGCATCAGCACCGAGTTCGTGCAGGGCTGGATCATCGCCTACGACCGCTATGTGGCGCAGGTGGGCACGGTACCTGGTGACAACCTGGCCAATCCCAGTGGCCGAATCAAAGGCACCGGTGCCGAGCTGTGCGATACCGCCAGTGCCCAGGATCTGCGCGACGAGATGTTGAAACACGGCATCTCCCTGCCCTCCGGGCGCGCCGAGGGCATGGAATCGCGCTACGCCTACCAGGACAGCAACGGTCTGCCGCAGGAGGTCCAGGTGTGCTTCCTCACCGCCCCCAACTGGGCAGAACCCGGCCCCGGCAATACCTACGAGGGGCGCACCCGCAACGTGATGGTCCTGAGCGGGCTGACTCCGGAACTGGCCAACCAGCTCGACAACCGCATCGACGGTCGCATCGACGCCCGCTTCGGCCGCCTGCGTGAGCAGAACCAGTACAGCAACACTGCCGCCATCGGCAGCCCGCCTGCACCCAATCCGTGGAGCAAGACCGGCACCGACACCCGCGATGGCAAGCCCGATGGCCAATCAGTGGTGGTGACCGCCTACCTGAAGATGAACCAGTGACCCCGCCGGAACACCACGCTTGCCATAGAAACAGGACCGCCACCATGAGCATGCAGTCGCCCAACATGCACATCCCTCGCCATTCCCGCATCCACGCCGGCAGGCAATCCGGCATCGGCCTGGTCCAGGTGATGCTGGTCCTGCTGCTGGTCGCCGCCACGCTGGGGGCCGGCGCAATCCTGCTCCAATCGAAAAAAGCGCCCTCCCAAGCGCTCACCCAGGAGCAGGACCTGCGCTGGGCGGACGAGGCCATCGTCGCTTTCGCCGCAGCCCATTCACGGCTGCCATGCCCGGCCACCCTTCCCAACCAACCCGAGAATTGCAGCACCGGCCACGACAAGGGCTGGCTGCCGTGGCGCAGTCTGGTTGGCGCCAGCGGCAACGGACCGCAGGTCGGGCCGATGGCCTACATGGTCTACCGCGGAGACACCGGCAACCAGCTCGACCTGGCAGCCATCGGCAACGCCTACCAACCGGCGGGGCTGGACGGCAAGAACCGCGAGATCGTCGTCGCCACGGACGACAAAGGCGAACCGACCGAAACCCGCGAAATGGGCTCCATCAACGGCTTGGACCTGTGCCGCACCCTGGCTCTGGCCACCGACGCCACCCCCAGCGCCACGCTGGCCAACGTCCAGGCCCGCAGCGGCCTGCCCGTCAACGTGGCCTACGGCATTGCCGCCGCCGGCCCGCAGGTAGGCACCACCGGCAGACTGGACGACAACAACGCCAATACCGCCGCCAAGGGGTTGGAAGCGCCGTGGCGCGAGTGGGATTCCGGCTACGACGACCGCGTCCGCATCCGTACCTTCGACACCGTCGGCCAGATGCTGGGCTGCCGGATGCAAAGTGACCACACCGCTGCAGCCGCCAGTGCTCCCGTACCCTTTGCAATGGCGGCGGTCACCGACTCCCTGCCCACCTACGACGTCTCCCTGGCCAGCATGGACATGCTGGCCGCGGCCGTCACCATGCACGACACCCTTGCCGCGTTGCAGGACAACAACGTCGGCAACACCAACGCTTCGGTTGTCGCCGCCGGCTTTGCCCAGGCCGTGGCGATTGCCGCGGTAGTGCTGTCAGCCGGGCAGATAACCGACGCGATCTCGACAATGGTCACAGAGGCCGTGGATCTGGTCCGCGCAATTGCCACCTGCATCGCCTCCCTGGGCGCCACCTGCTGGGAGGTACCCATCAAGGCCACGGGCCTGGCCGTGGCAACCGTCGGCGGGGTAGTGGCCCAGGCCGTCGCCCTCGGCATCAAGATCGGTGCGCTGGTGCCCACGGCAGAAGCGCTGGCCATGACCATCGACGCCCGCGACCGGGCCAAAAAGGCAGCTGAGGAAAAACCCGCCGACCTGAAATCGACGATCAAGCAGATGGCCTGCGATCTGTATGGCAATGACCCGCCGGAAAACCTCCCGGACGCGGATCACCCCGATTACAAGCCCTACCCCTACAGCGATAACCCCTGCATCAAGCTGGACAAGGACGGCAAGCAGATTCCGAATTCGGAAAAGGTCAAAGTGGACGCGGACGGCTACCCCATCCCCAAGCGCGGTGCGGACGGCAAACCCATGTTCAGCCCCGATGGTGTGCCGCTGTACGAGTCCGAACCCGTGTTCGACAACGATCCGCCGGGCCTGGACGACAAGCGCGACCTCGCCAAGGCCCAGTGGGATGCGTTGGCCGAGCATTCCACGTTGCTGTTCACCAACCGGATTTCCCCTTGGAGCGGCGAGCCTGCGGATGCCCCGGAGAGCACTGAAATCTGGAAACGCATCAGCCCCTACAGCGACGACCTTGACCAATCCGGCCGCCGCTACAGGAAGGAGGTTTGCGACTACCTGGGTCCCAATAAAGGCGAGTACAACAGCAACTGCGACTTTGTTGGCAGCGACGAAGTCACCGCTTCGGATGGCACCAAGAGTACGGTTATGAAAGGCGCGTACTCCAAGCCCAGGTACGTGTTCGACTCGGACAAGGCCGTGGCCGAAGCCATCGCCAAGCGCAAATTTGCCGAAGCGTGGGTGGTAGCCAACCGCAGCGTGGAGGAAGCGAAGAAGGAGCGAGAAGAACAGGAGGATCGTTGGAAGCAGTGGTTCGAAGGCAAGGACGGGGCCAAGGCAATCTTCGACGGCATGGTGGAAGAAAAAAATACCGACTGCGCCAAGGACCAGACCGACAAGGTCAACAAGCAGAAGTGCGAAAACGCGGTGGAAGCCGTCACCTACATCGATACCTGCAAGCGCCACGACATCGACCCGGACGATCCCGGCAAAAAAATCAGCGTCGAGGACACAAACCTCAACGCCACCTGCAGAATCCAGATGCAGAAAAAGCTGACTGCAACAAAGGCCAAAGAACAGGACGCGCTGGCCCAAATGACCGACCAGGCAACCAAGTATTCCGACGCGCCAGCCCCCCGCATGGCCTACCCCAGCGGCTGGTTCCACCACGCCATCGAGATCATCAAGGACGCCGACGGCAACCCCACCGACTACAAGTGGCTGGATTCGCGGAACGATGACCGCAACAAGGAATCCTATTCCTGGGCATGCCAGGTGGACGGTAAAGACGCTATCTGCTGGGGTGAACGCTGGGTGCCCTACTACGCACCGGAGCCCTACACCGGCTCCGTCGCCCCCCTGCTGCTAACCAGTGGCCTGGAGCTTGCCGACAAGAAGACTTGCGAGTTTTTCAACGGCACTTGGATCGGGGGCTGGGGCAATGCCAACAAACGTGGCATCTACTGCCAGCGCTACCCCTACAGCCGCGGCTACGATGACTGGATGCGCGCCCAGGAGGCCACCGAGCTGGCCAGAATTGCCTATGAAGGCGAGGATGGTAACGGCGGCCTGAAGAAGGAGTTCGACAACCTGGAAGCGCAGTACCAGGCTCTGCTTGGCACCGACCTGGCAGAACCTGGCGGCAAGAACGCCAGCCCGGTCAGCTTTGGTGCCGAGACGGTGCTGGAACGCGCCGACGCACGCGGCTCGGTTGGTCCGCAACCGGTGACCATGCCATGAGCCTTCCCCCACTCCCCACCCGCCAGCAAGGCTGGTCGCTGGTGGAACTGGCCGTCGGCCTGGTCATCTCCGCACTGCTGACCGTGCTGCTGGTCACCCTGTTGCCGCTGGGCAGCCGCATCCTCGACCGCGAGCACCAGCAGCAGGAGCTGTCCCAGGCCGAAGAGGCGCTGCTTGGCTATGCCCGTGTGCATGCACGCATGCCCGCCGCAGACAGCAATGGCGATGGCCGCGCCGATGCCGGCAGTACCGACGGCTGGCTGCCGGTCGACGACCTGGCACTGGGGTCGCGGATGCGCATCCGCTACCAGGTGCAGCCACACTTCCTGCAGCCGGCGGGCGACCTGTACCGCCCCTTGCTCCCGCCCGACTACGACGCGCAGACCGCAGGCAACGTCAACGGCCTGGATTTCTGCATGCGGCTGCTGCTGGACCAGCGTGGCGGCGCCACCCTGGGCGGGCTGGGCATGCCGGTGGCCTACTACCTTGCCCATTCCGGCGGTAGCGGCCAGGACCGCGCCGAAGCCGACAAGACCTGGAACGTGACCGCGCAGATGTTGCCGGGCAGCGCCACGACGGAAACGGTCGCACTGGCCGCCGCCGGCCCCGGCGAGTTTGCCGCGCGCCTGTCCTGCCCGGACCGGCTGGCCCGCGCCCAGGGCAGCGCGCAAAGCGCACTGGCCAGCTACAGCGCCAAACGCATGGCCGACTTCAACGAGAAGTTCCGCACGTTTGACGTCAAGGTCGCCAAGCTGACTCTGGAACAGGCTGAAACCGGCCTCGCCTTTGCGGGGGTTGGCCTGGCGATGGCCATTGTTGATGAGGCCATTGCCATCACCCTGACCGCGGCCGGTTGGCCACCGGAAGGGATCGCCATCGGCGTCGGTATCGGTGAGCACGCCGTCGCCATCGCCTCCATCATCTTTGCCGCCATACAGGTCGCGGCGGCCGAGAAGGACAAGGCAAGCGCCGTACAGGGCGTCAAGGACGCCGAAGACAACCTGGTCAGGGCCGAAACAGCACAGACCCGGATCGACACGCTGTACCTCGACGCCAACCTTGACGCGGTCAAGCTTGAAAAAGCAGGACTGGAGCAATGACGATGCACTCCGCAACCACACCCGCACCCAAGCGCCACCGTGGCTTCTCGCTGCTGGAGCTCACCGTGGCCCTGGTGATCCTGGGCATCATCGGCATCCTGCTGGTGCGCTGGATACAACTGCAGTCCAGCGAGCACCAACAGGTCGTCCAACGCGAGCTGCTGCAACGCGCCGATGACGCGGTAATGGGCTTTGCCGCCATCCAGTCACGCCTGCCCTGCCCCGACACCGACGCCGACGGCCGCGAGGACTGCGGCGGCGGCCAGGCCGTGGGCCAGTTGCCCTATGCCAGCATCGGCCTGCCCGACCGCCGCGCCGCCACCATCCGCTATGGCGTACTGCGCCGGAACGACACCCTCACCATCCCGGAATGGGACGACAAGACCTCCGAGAAGACCGTGGAAGCGGACCTGGCTCAGGCCGCCAACCGCGCCCAGACCCTGCAGGTGATTGCCAATTCCAAGGACATCCAGGCCGCGGCAACAGTCCGTTTCAACGACAATTGCGCCCACCTGCCGGCTACCGGGGTTACCTGCGAGGACCTGCCGCAACTGCGCGACAATGGCCTTGATTTCTGCGAAGCCATCCGCGATGCCTCGCTGCTGCCGGCCAGCGCCGACTTCCTGCACACCCGGCACGAGGATGCACCCGGCCTGATGGCCGGCAACGTCGCCTACGCACTGGCAATGACCGACCGCCTGTCACCGGCACCCGAACACACGGGTACTTCGCTGGCCTTCCATTCGCCGCGCCAGCCCTCGTCCAGCGACTACCACGACAAGGTCCGCGCCATCGGGCTGGAACAGCTCTGGACCCGGCTGCGCTGTGGCGAGAGCTATGGCGCCGCCCTCTACGCCCATGCCAACGTGGCCGCGGCCGCGCGCCTGGCCACCCCCGCCATGCACGACTACCAGGAACAGCTGGCAATCATGCTCGACCTGGCGGAAGCCAACGTCAAAAGCGCCGATGCCGGCCTGGTCACCGCAGCCGGGCAAATCACCAGCGCCACCGCCGGCATATTCGACACCATTGCCGAGACGATCGGCACCTTGGGCGCATGGAATTGGCGCGTGGCGGTAGCCACCGGCGGTCTCGCCTCGGCGGTGGGCGGCATGATTGCTGCCGGAGTGATGAAAGGCCTCTCCGACACTTACGCGACCTCCTCCAAGGAACTGCTGGAAGAGTTCTCCAAGACCCAGAACTACCCCGGCCTTGCCGGCGGACTGGAGGAAGCCATCACCGTCGATGCCCGGCGCGCGGACATGCTTGGGCTGTACCCCGACAAGACGGTGCGCGATACCGCCAGCCAGTTCGATTATTCGAACTGACACGCATCCCAAGGTGCCTGCCATGACGGCAACTTGGGGGGCGGAAGTAGAGGTAGGTGCCGTGCTTGCCCGGCATGGGAGTTCACCGCGGAGGCTTCATGCGGGGCAAGCCCCGCATCTACGAGGAGCCGGCGTTCCATCGTGGATGTCAGGTTTGTCCGGCACTGTTTCACTCAGGGGCTACGGCACCACGGGCAACTCCTACGCCGCCATGCCCGCCCACAGCTGGTTCATGCGCGCGGCACGCAGCGGCGGCGGTGCGGAAAAACGGGGGGCTTGCTGCTCGATCTCCGCGGCCAGCGCGCGCGTTGCCGCCTGCGGCTCCACGTCCAGCTCGCGCCGCAGGTGGTCTTCCAGCATGCGGTAGCACTCCAGTGCGACGCCCGGCTTGCCCATCTGCTGGTACAGGCGCATCAACCCGCGCTGCCCCGCCTCGTCCCAGCGGTCCAGCGCCACCTGCCGGTGGCCCAGGCGCACGGCCAACCCCAGGTCGCCGCTGGCCGCCGCGTCGTCGCGGCGGCGTTCCAATGCCCCCAGCAGGCGCCGCCACGTCCACGAGCGGACGCCCAGCAGCCATTCGCCGAAATCGTCGCAATGGTCCAGCACGATGCCGTCCAGCAATTCACCGGCGTCGAGCAGCCAGTCGGCCTCGGCACCGCCGCTTTCCAGCAGGTCGATGTCCAGCAGCCCGTGCGAGGCTTGCGGGCACAGCCGCACGGTTTCGCGATCCACCAGCAGCACGCCCTCACCCACTGCGGCGTGCAGCGCCTGGTTCAGGTCACGCAGCACTTGCCGCAGGTTGGTCAAGGCTGCCTGCTGCTCCAGTTCGGGCCACAGCATGGCCGCGATCTGGCTGCGCCGGTGGGTGCGCGTGCGCTCCACCGCCAGGTAGGCCAGCAGGGCCCAGCCCTTGCGGTAGGCCAGCCGCTGCGACCGGTCGTCGTCGCCGATGCGGCATTCGCCCAGCAGGCGGATCAGCGGCGGCCGGTTGCCGATCCAGGCGTTCATCGCCGCTGCTCCGGCAAGAGGGCAGGACGGTGCGTGTTTTCGGTCCGCGGCAGGCGGACAAGACGACGGCTCATGCATTTCCCCGGCAGATGGATGGACGGCGCCCTGATTCCCCGGCGCTTACCTACCCAATCGTGAAAAGCGGCCGAATCCGATCACCCGATCACACTTTTTTTCAAACGTGCCGTATTCAGATTTTCAGATAGATCCGCCGCCGGTCCAGCCAGGCCATCGGCAGCCACCACAGCGCGACGAAGGCCAGCGCCATCGCCAACGAGGCGGTTTCGGCACTGGCCAGCGGGCTGATCCAGCGGTCGAACACCTGCGCGTACAGCCAGCCCCAACTGCCGGTGCCCAGCATCGCCAGCACCATGACGCCGGAGCCGGCATAGGCGGTGATGGCGTTGACGCCGAAGCGCCGGCCCAGTGCCGGCCAGCCATTGCGGTCTACCAGCCGGTGCGCCAGCCACAGCGCGGCATAGGCCCAGCCGGCCGTCCACAGCACGTAGGACGGCGTCCACAGGTTCTTGTTGATCGGCAGCCAGTGCGACCACACACCGCCGGCAACCAGCAGCACAATGGCCGCTGCCAGCAGCCGCAGCGGGCGGCAGCTGCGCAGCAGCACACCGGCATGCAGGCCGAACAGGGTCGAGGCCAGCGCCCCCAGCGTGGACAGCAGGCCTTCCGGGTCGTGCCCCAGCCCGGTGGCGGCGTCGTACTGGTAGAGCAACGGGCCGAGCAGGGCGGTATCCACACGGCTGGGCAGGTTGTGCCACGGCGACGCCCCAGCGGCCGCCAGCAGCGCGGCGCACAACCCCAGCTAACCACCCAGCAGCAGGCCGATACACAGCCACTGCATGCGTGCGGACAGCCAGATGGCCACCATGCCGGCGATGGCGAAGCACAGGCCGATGCGCTGCAGCACGCCCCACGGCCGGTAATGCGGCAAATCCAGCCACCACCATGCCAGCAGGTGCAGCAACAGCCCCAGGCCGAGGATGCGCAGGGCCCGCACCAGCACGGTGCGGGTGAGTGCAGTGCGATCCCTACCTTGTTCGACCCGCGGCACCACGCCCAGCCCGATCGACACGCCGACGATCACCAGGAAGAACGGGAAGATCAGGTCGGTGGGCGTGCAGCCGTTCCACTGCGCATGCTCCAGCGGCGCGAACACATGGCTCCAGGTGCCGGGGTTGTTGACCAGCAGCATCGCCGCGACGGTGATGCCGCGCAGCGCATCGACCGAGGCGTAGCGCGTGGGTGTGGTGCGAACGGATTGGGAACCTGTCATTGCCATTGTCCCGCGCGATGAGTGTCAGTGCTGTTGCTGTTGCTGTTGCTGTTGCTGTTGCTGTTGCTGTTGCTGTTGCCGGTGATTTTGCCTTTCGGCGTTTGACTTCCCTGCCGTAGAGCGAGCCGAGCACCGCAGTGGAACGAGGGGCGAAGAGGCGCACGTGTCTGAGCGAAGCGAGTTGTGCGCCGCCCCCTCGTTCCGCGAGGAGCGCAGGGGACCGGCGGGCGTAGCCCGACGGATCGCGTCCCGGCTGTGTTTTCTTTTGGTTACTTTTCTTTGCACAAGCAAAGAAAAGTGACTCGCTCCTGCGAAGCAGGAGTGAAAGCCTTTGCTTTTCCTGTCAACCCAACATCGGGAACATCAGGACTTCGCCGCCCCTCACCCCAACCCCCGCTCCGCGCCCCGGCCCACGCCAGCGGCGTGGGCACTCGAAGGCACGCGCGCCAGTGGTGCGCAAACCGTGCCTTCTCGCCCCAAAGGGAGAGGGACTTTCAAGCAAAAGCTCAATCCTGCTGGCCCGCGATCCAGGTGGCCTGCACCTGCAGCGCCTCGTCCAGCAGCACGAAATCCGCCTGATATCCCTCCTCGATGCGCCCGTAGCGATCATCCAGCCGCAGGAACTGCGCCGGATACGTCGACGCCATCCGCGCCGCCTCCGCCAGCGGCAGGCCCAGCAGGTTGACCGTATTGCGCACCGCCGTGGCCATGTCCAGCGCCGAACCGGCCAGCGAACCGGCCGCATTGCGCACCACACCATCCACCGCGGTGATGACCTCGCCATACAGCTCGAACGAAGGATCGTCCGCGCCCACCATCGGCATCGCGTCGGTCACCAGCAGCACCTTGCCGCGCGGTTTGGCCGCCAGCGCCACCCGCAGGCTGGCCGGGTGCACGTGCACGCCATCGACGATCACCCCGACCCAGCTGCCCGCATCCTCCAGCGCCGCGCCGACCACGCCGGGCTCGCGCCCCTGCAGCGGCGTCATCGCGTTGTAGAGATGGGTGAAGCCGGTGATGCCGGCATCCAGCCCGGCGCGGGTTTCCTCGTAGGTGCCGGCGGTGTGCCCGGCGCAGACGATGGCACCATTGCCGACCATCGCGGCGATGGTCGGCACCGGCACCCGTTCCGGTGCCAGCGTGATCAGGGTGACGCCGTTGTCGAGCGAAGTGACCATCGCCACCTCCTCCGCCCCCGGCACGCGGAACTTGCCGGCGTCATGCGTGCCCTTGCGTGCCGGCGCGATGTACGGCCCTTCCAGATGGATGCCGAGGATGCCCGGCACGCCGTCGGCAATGGCCTGGCGCACCGCGGCAATGGCCTTTTCCATCACCGCCGCGTCGTCGCTGATCAGCGTCGGCAGCATGCCGGTGGTGCCGTAACGGCGGTGGCCGCGCATCATCGTGCGCAGCGCGTCCACGTCCGGGGTGTTGTTGAGCAGTGCGCCGCCGCCGCCATTGACCTGCACGTCGATGAAGCCGGGCAGCAGCCAGCCACCGCCGAGGTCGTGGTGCGGCAGGCCCGCTGGCAATGCCGCTTCCGGCAACAGCCTGGCAATCTTGCCATCCTGCACGCACACGGCAATGCCGGACTGGAAATCGTCGTCGGTCAGGACGCGGGCGTTGGTCAATGCGTAACTGGTCATTTTTCCGGTTTCCCTGCTGCTGGAGTTTGGTCGCAGGTCGGGGTTACACCCCCGACACCGGCACTCCCCCGAACGTCGGGGGCGTAACCCCGACCTACCTGCTGCCAATATGCGTTCCTGCGAAGGCCCCGTGCCGGGCAAGCCCGGCACCTACGAGGAACCTCATCCCTTCTTCCCACTGGAAGAAGGAAAAAATCGTCAAACCGTTTCGGTCACCTTGTTCAAGTGCGGCGGCAAATCCGGGTTGAAGCCACGACGCAGCGCCAGTGCGTTGATCGCGCGGTAGAAGCTCTGCACCGTCAACAGCGGCGCGCACAGCGGGTGCGGCGCGGTGGCCACCGGCAGGTTGCCGCCCTCCCCGGCCAGCCACACCCGAGCGCCGCGGGCGGCGAATTCATCGGCCAGCGCGCGGGTGCCGGCGCCGGTTTCGTCGGGCTGGGCGAAGGCCAGCACCGGGAAATCCTTGCCCACCAGCGCCATCGGGCCGTGCTTCACTTCCGCCGAGCTGTAGCCCTCGGCGTGCAGGCCGCAGGTTTCCTTGAACTTCAACGCCGCTTCCTGCGCGGCGGCCAGGCCGGGGCCGCGGCCGACCACGAACAGGTTGTGGGCCTCGACCAGCCCGTCGGTCACCGCGCTCCAGTCGCATTCCCACGCCTGCGACAGCGCCTCCGGCAATGCGTCGAGCGCGGCGACCAGCGCCGGGTCGTTCCGCCAGTAGGCGCCCAACTGCAGGATGGCCGCCAGCGAGGCCAGGTAGCTCTTGGTCGCGGCCACGCTGCGCTCGGCGCCGGCGGCCATCGGGATCACCGTGTCGGCCAGTTGCGCCAGCGGCGAATCCTCGACGTTGACCAGTGCCACCACACGCGCGCCTGCAGCCTTGGCGGCCTCGGCGTTGCGCAGCAGGTCCGGGCTCTTGCCCGACTGCGAGATCACCAGGTACAGCGCCCCCTGCAGCTGCTGTGAGGCTTCATAGACCGAACCGACGGACGGCGACGCCGACGCGGTGACCAGCCCGAGCTGGGTCTCGAACAGGTACTTGGCGTAGGTGGCGGCATGGTCCGAACTGCCGCGCGCACAGGTCACCACGAACGGCGGCGGGTTCTGCCGCAGGTCGGCGGCCAGCGCCTGCACCACCTCGCGGTTGCGCGCGTACTGGGCGGCGATGACGGCGGCACTGGAGGCCGCTTCGTTGAACATCAGGGTTTCGGTCTCGCTGGGCAACATGGTTCTACTCGGAAAGATCGGGGGAGGAAGTCGGTGGCCGCAACGGCTGCTGGCGCAGCGGCGCGGTGGAGCCCCGCACCACCAGCTGCGGCACGAAACCCTGGTTCTGCAGTTGCATCGGGTTGTCGTCGTAGGCGTCGGTGCGCAACTGGTTGATCAGCAGCCGCGCGGCATGGCGGGCGATGTCGCCGGTGGCCTGCTTGGCGGTGGTCAGCGGCGGCCACGACTGGCGCGAGAACGGGCTGTCCTCGAAGCCGGCGATGGACAGGTCGTAGGGCACGTTCAGGCCGACCGAATTGGCCGCGGCCAGCACGCCGGCGGCGATTTCGTCGTTGGAGCCGAAGATGGCGGTGGGCGGCTCGCGCAGCGCCAGCAGACGGCGCGCACCGCGGAAACCGTCGTCGAAGGTGTAGTCACCCGGCACCACCAGGTGCTTGTCCAGCGCGATGCCGTAGTCCTTCAGCGCCGCCTCGTAGCCGGCATGGCGCTCGCCGCTGGAACGGTGCTCCGGCCCGCCCCACAGGAAGCCGATGCGCTGGTGGCCGAGCTGGATCAGATGCTCGGTGATCTCGTAGGCGGCATCGCGGTCGTCGACGAACACGCAGGGGCCGTCGTCCGGATCCTCGGTGGCGGCAATGATCCGCACGGTCTTGATCCCGCGCGCGGTGAGCGCGGCCACCAGCTCCAGGCGCTCGGACATCGGTGCGGTCAGCACCAGCCCGGCCAACCGCGAGCGCTGCACCCAGTCGGCCAGTTCCTCGGCCAGCATCGGCGAGGTTGCGTCGCAGGGGTGGATCTGCAGACCGAAGCCGGTTTCGCGGCAGGCCGACAGCACACCGTTCTGCACGCCGATGATGTGGTACGGGTTGGGGTTGTCGTACACCAGCCCGATCACGAAGGACGTATTGCTGCGCAGGTTGCGCGCCGACGGGTCCGGCTCGTAGTCCAGCTCGGCCACCGCGCGCAGTACGCGCGCACGGGTGGCCTGCATCACCGAAGGCTCGTTGTTGATGACCCGCGATACCGTCTTGAGCGACACCTTGGCGCGCTCGGCGACGTCCTTGATGGTGGGTCTGCGCATACCTGTTTCCTGCCTGGCTGGGATGGCCGCCATGATGCTCGATTCAGCCACCGTGCGCGCGCCCCGCCCGCTGCCCGGCCACGGCGAAGAACAGGATGTACAGGTAGCACGGCACCATCAGCGCGGCGAACACCAGCTGGAACTGCTCCGGGTACTGGTGCTTGAGCAGCGCGAACAGCTGCGGAATGATCGCGCCGCCGGCAATGCCCATCACCAGCAGCGCCGAGCCGGTCTGGGTGAAACGACCCAGGCCGCGGATCGCCAGCGGGAAGATCGCCGGCCACATCATCGCGTTGGCGAAACCCAGCGCGGCGACGAAGCCCACCGACACGTAATCGCGGGTGACGTAGGCGCCTACGCAGAACAGCACGCCCAGCGCCGCCGACACCGCCAGCCAGCGTTCCTGCGAAACGAAGCGCGGGATCAGCACCAGCCCGACCAGGTAACCGACCAGCATCGCCGTCAGCGTGTAGGAGGTGAACAGCTTGGTGCTATCCAGCGGCAGGCCGAAACCGTTGCCGTAGGTGCCGATGGCGTCGCCGGCCATCACTTCCGCACCGACGTACAGGAACAGGCACAGCACGCCCAGCCACAGGTGCGGGAACTGGAAGATGCTGCGCTTGTCGGCGCTGCCGTCGGCGCCGCCGGCATTGGCCTCGGCCGCGCGTACTTCCGGCAGCGGCGAGAACAGCACGCCGACGGCCACCACCAGCAGCACGCCGGCGATGACCATGTACGGGGCGTGGATCTTGGCGGCGAAGTCGTTGAGCAACTGCGTCCGGGTCGCCGCATCGGCGGCCTGCACCTGCGCGTCGAGGTCGCCGATGCCATGCAGCACCAGCGAACCGATCACGATCGGCGCGAGTATGCCGGCGACTTTGTTGCAGATGCCCATCAGCGCGATGCGCTGGGCCGCGCCCTCGATCGGGCCGAGGATGGAGATGTACGGGTTCACCGCCGTCTGCAGCAGCGCCATGCCGCCGCCGATCACGAACAGGCCACCCAGTGCACCGGCGAACCAGCGTTGCGTGGCGAACTGGCCGAACAGCAGCGCGCCCACCGCCATCACCGCCAGGCTCAGCGCCAGGCCCTTCTTCATGCCGGTGCGTTCGAGGATCCACGAGGCCGGCAGCGCGAGGAAGAAATACGACAGGTAGAACACCATCAGCACGAGGAAGGCCGATACCTCGCTGACCTCGAAGGCCAGTTTGACGAAGGCGATCAGCGGGCCGTTGATCCAGGTACAGAAGCCGAGGATGAAGAACAGTCCACCGACGATGGCGATGGACGAAGCCATGCCGGCGCGCGGCGTGGAAACGGGAACAGCGGACATGGAAAAGCTCCTGCAGCGTGTGAGGGGCGGCTCGCGCCGGTCATGCAACTGGGAACAACGTTGTCACATTTATCCGTTGGCCTTGACAACTTTGTCAACCGGGCATCCCTCCCATGCGGTGCCGCGCGACGATGCAGAAAAGCGCCGGGCTCGATGCATCAATGTTCTTGCCGTGCAGATGCCTGATACATCAATTGCATGGTGTCGAATGCAACGATTCCGGCACCGCCACCGCCCGCGCAAAATGTGATGCAACGCAACATCGAAAGTTGCAAAAACCCGTTGACATCGTTGTCAGAACGATTACAGACTCGGCCCCCGTACGGCGCCTGACCGGCGCCCCATGCCACAGGGAAACCGAGTGATCGCTGCTGCCCCCACACTGCAGACCTCTTCACCCGAGCGCGCGCCACAGCCGTTCTATGCCGCCGATGTCGGCGGCACCCACGTCCGCGTCGGTCTGGTCCGCGCCGGCAGTGGCCACGGCCCGGCCATCGAGGTGTTGTCCTACCGCAAGTACCGCAATGCCGACCATCCGGGCCTCGGCGCGATCCTGGCCGACTTCGCCAGCCACAACCCGCCGGTGTCCGATTGCGTCATCGCCACCGCCGGCTACGCACTGGCCGATGGCACCGTCATTTCCGCCAACCTGCCGTGGCCGCTGTCGTCGGGCCGCATCCGCGACGAGCTCGGCTTCCGCAACGTGCACCTGGTCAACGACTTCGAGGCCGTCGCCCACGCCGCAGCGCACATCGGCGACAGCCAGGTACTGCAGCTCACCGGCCCGGCCGAAGCGCCGCGCGGCCCGACCCTGGTCGTCGGCCCCGGCACCGGCCTCGGCGCGGCGGTATGGATTCCGGTCGGCGAGCGCTCGGTGGTGCTTGCCACCGAGGCCGGGCAGGCCTCGCTGGCCGCCACCACCGAACTGGAGCTGGCAGTGCTGCGGCAGATGCTGCACGACCGCCCGCACGTGTCGATCGAGCAGGCCCTGTCCGGTCCCGGCCTGCTCAACCTCTACAACGCATTGTGCGCCGTGCGCGGCGCCGCGCCGGTGCATGTCACGCCCGACGCGGTCAGCGCCGCCGCCTGCGATGGCAGCGACCCGCTCGCGGTCGAAACCCTGCAGCTGTTCTGCGGCATTTTGGGTTCGACCATCGGCGACATGGCCCTGCTCTACGGCGTGCAGGGCGGCGTCTACCTGGCCGGCGGCATCCTGCCGAAGATCGGCCAATTCCTTCTGAACAGCAGCTTCGTCGAACGCTTCCTCAACAAGGGGCCGATGACGAAGGCGCTGCAGCGCATTCCCGTGAAGCTGGTCGAGCACGGGCAACTGGGCGTCATCGGCGCAGCCAGTTGGTATCTGGAGAAGTCGGCCACCCAAGCCTTCGCAGCATAAGCAGCAGAACCACCAGCAAGACGCAGTAACGCGGCACCCCGGTGCCATTCACCCCGATGTTGAGGAGAGACAACATGCATCGCAAGACCCTGCTTTCGGCAGCCATCGTCAGCTGCCTTGCCTTCGGCGCCCACGCGCAGGAAGCGCAGCCCCAGGCCACCGACCTGGACACCATCACCGTCACCGGCATCCGCGGTTCGATGGAAAAGTCGCTGGACACCAAGCGCGAAGCCAACAGCCGCGTTGAAGTGGTGACCGCCGAGGACGTCGGCAAACTGCCGGCGCACAACGTCGCCGACACCCTGCAGCGCCTGCCGGGCGTGAACATCAGCTCGTCCTCGGCCGATGAAGGCGGTTTCGACGAAGCCGACCGCGTCAGCCTGCGCGGCACCAGCCCGAGCCTGACCCAGACCCTGATCAACGGCCATACCGTCGGCTCGGCCGACTGGTTCGTGCTCAGCCAGGGCAACAGCGTCGGCCGCAGCGTCAGCTACACCCTGCTGCCGTCCGAGCTGGTCAGCTCGGTGGAAGTGAACAAGTCCTCGCAGGCCAAGCTGGCCGACGGCGGCACTACCGGCTCGGTCAACATCATCACCCGCAAGCCGCTGGAATTCCCCAACCAGCTCACCGCCGAAGCTTCGGTCGGCGCGGTGCGTTCGGATGCGGCCAAGTCCACCGACCCGCAACTGGCCGGCCTGTTCAACTACAAGAACGACGAAGGCACCTTCGGCGTGATGGTGCAGGCGTTCAGCCAGAAGCGTGAACTCAGCCGTCAGGCACAGGAAATTCCGGGGGGCTTCTTCCAGATTGGCGCTTCCGATCCGGTTGCCGCGACCAATCCCGACCTGGTCGGCGTGTGGGCACCGGGCCTGCTCGGTTCGACCCTGTTCGAACAGACCCGCGACCGCAAGGGCGGGCTGGTGTCATTGCAGTTCAAGCCGTCTGACGACTTGACCTTCGGCATCGAAGGCTTCAGCTCGGACATGAAGGCCAACAACTACAACCGCAACTTCATGCTGTGGGGCGGCAATTTCGCTCGCAAGCAGGCTCCGAACGCCGGTTACGTGGTCAAGGACGGCGTGCTGACCGACGCCACCTATGCCGGCGTGGCCGGTACCGATTATGCCGTCTACGACATGATCTCCCGCGAAGCGTCCGCCAAGAGCAACTACGTCACCTTCGACGCCGATTGGCACATCAACGACAACCTGAGCGCCAAATTCCAGGCCGGCTCGACCAAGGGCGAAGGCTCCACCGACCGCCAGTTCATCGCCGAAGTCACCGTGGCCAACGGCGGCGGCGCCAGCTGGAGCACCCACGGCAACGGTCGTCCGGTGGATTGGACCCTTGGCGGCGACTACAGCCCGAACGGCGTGACCAGCTTCGGCACTTGGGGCAATCAGCAGGTCACCGCGCTGGACAAGGAAAAGTGGTTCACCGCCGACTTCAACCAGTACTTCAATGACGGCGGCGCGCTGACCTCGATCGATTTCGGTGCACGCTACGCCGATCACAAGCGCGAAGCACAGTCGCCGGAAGGCGCATCGCCGGGCGATATCTGGAGCGCGCTGCAGAACGGTGCCACCGCCTCCTACCCGGGCGGCTTCGCCGGCGGCATCGGCGGCAGCTTCCCGCGCGACCTGTGGTACTTCACCACCGGCGCAATGAAGGACGCCATCCTCGCCAACTCCACCTGGCTGTCCAACAACGACGGCCCGGACGGCCGCCACAACTACGGTGCCGAGTGGAAGGTGGCCGAGAAGAACTTCGCCGCCTACGTACAGGCCAACTTCTCCGGCGACCGCTGGAGCGGCAACGTCGGCCTGCGCTACGTCAACATCGACCAGGACATCAACACCTACATGGCAGTGTCCGACCCGGCCAACGTCGACGTCAGCAGCCTGTTCGGTGCATGGAAGGCGCTGTCCTACAACAACAAGCACAACCGCGTCCTGCCCAGCGCCAACCTGAAGTTCGACCTGACCGACGACCTGGTGTTCCGCTTCGCGGCCTCGCAGACCCAGACCCTGCCGGACTTCTCGGCACTGGGTGCTTCGTCCTGGGGTTCGGACCTGAACCGCCTTGGCGGCGGCGGCAACCCGAAGCTCAAGCCGACCGTGTCCAACAACCTGGACGCCAACCTGGAGTGGTACTTCATGCCGCGCGGCCTGCTGTCGGTCGGCGCTTACTCGATGAACCTGAAGGACTACATCGCCTATGGCGTGGAAACCCAGCAGCTGTTCAGCGAGCTGACCCACCAGTTGGAGGACTACCAGGTCTCCATGCCGATCAACGCCGATGCCAAGGTCAGCGGCGTGGAAGTGGCCTACGAGCAGCCGATCGGTGACAACTTCGGCGTCAACGCCAACTTCACCTATGCCGATGGCAAGTCCTCGCACACCTGGGCCGATGGCAGCAACAAGCTGCAGGGCACCTCGAAGAACACCTACAACCTGGGCGCCTACTTCGAGAACGATACCTTCGGCGCACGCGTGAGCTACACCTACCGCTCGGCGTTCCTGATCAGCCTGTCCGGCACCAACCCGTACTACCAGGACAGCTTCGGCACCTTGTCGGTGGCATTGAACTACAAGGCAACCGACTGGCTGAGCTTCAGCCTGGATGCAATGAACCTCAACAACCCGACGTTCAAGTACTACCAGAGTGCCGCCATTCCCACCGCGTTCTACGAGAATGGCCGCCAGTACTACTTCAACGCCCGCGTGAAGTTCTGATCCACCCCGGCACGCACCATCGCCGGACTGCATGACCCCGCCGGGCCTGGATCATTCCGGGCCCGGCGTTTTTTTTGCCCGTAGATGCGGAGCCTGCCCCGCATGAAGCTTTCCCGGTGAAGTCGCATGCGGGGCAAGCCCCCGCATCCACAGCCGCTTTTCCGCTTCACTTCCATCCAAGGAGCCACGCCCATGACCACGCCACGCCCCGCCGCCTTGCGAACCCGTTGGCTCGCGGCCGGCCTGTTGCTCGGCGCCTGCCTGACGCCGGCACAGGCCGCGGACACACTGCCCCTGATCCCGCTGCCGGCCCACTACCAGGCGGCGGACGGCAAGGACTTCATACTGAAGCCTTCCACCCGCGTCGCCGGCAACGATGACGCCGCGCGCCGTGTCGCCAGCCAGTTCGTGCGCTTGCTGGCGCAGGACGGCGGGCCGACGCTGGCCGTTGCCGATGCCGATGCCGGCGGCAGGGCCCAAGTCCGCTTCCACCTCGACGCCACGGCCGCCACCGGCGCCGAAGGCTATGCGTTGAAGGTGTCCAACACCGGTATCGACGTCAGCGCACGCGACGAGGCCGGGCTGTTCTACGGCGCGGTGACCGCCGTACAGCTGCTCACCGGCAACGACGCCGGCCGCGTCGCCGCCGCCAGCATCGCCGATGCGCCGCGCTTCGCCTGGCGCGGGCTGATGCTGGATTCGGCGCGCCATTTCCAGAGTCTGGGCGAGATCAGGAAGCTGCTCGACGCGATGGCGCAGCACAAGCTCAACACCTTCCACTGGCACCTCACCGACGACCAGGCCTGGCGCATGCAGATCAAGCGCTACCCGAAGCTCACCGAGGTGGGCAGCTGCCGCGTGCCGCTGGGCGATGCCGGCCGCGACACGGCCACCGGGCAGCCGCGCACCTATTGCGGCTACTACACGCAGGACCAGATCCGCGAGATCGTCGCCTATGCGGCGCAGCGGCACATCCAGGTGATCCCGGAAATCGACGTGCCCGGCCACGCTACCGCCGCCATCGTCGCCTACCCGGAACTGGGCACCACCGACCAGCCGCTGGTCATCGACAACCAGTGGGGGGTGTTCCCCAACCTGTTCAACACCGAGGAAAGCACGCTGCAGTTCCTGGAGAACGTGCTGCTCGAAGTGATCGACATGTTCCCGGCCCGCTACGTGCACATCGGCGGCGACGAGGCGGTCAAGGACCAGTGGATCGCCTCCAGCCGCGTGCAGGAGCACATGCGCGCGATTGGCGCCAAAGACGAGATGGCGATGCAGAGCCACATCGTCAGCCGGCTCGAACGATTCCTGGCGCGGCACGACCGCCGTCTGATCGGCTGGGATGAAATCCTCGAAGGCCCGCTGCCGGAAGCAGCCACGGTGATGTCCTGGCGCGGCACCGAGGGCGGGCTGAAGGCCGCCAGCGAGGGCCACGACGTGGTGATGGCGCCGGTCACCCACATGTACATGGACTACCTGCAGACCGGCTCGCCGAACGAACCGCCGGGCCGGCCGACGACGACCGAACTGCGCAAGGTCTACGACTTCGAACCGGTGCCGGCGGAACTGGCCGCGGACAAGCGCGCGCACATCCTCGGCCTGCAGGCCACCCTGTTCACCGAGCATACCCGCAACGACACGTGGCTGGAACACCACCTGTTCCCGCGCCTGGCCGTGGTGGCCGAAACCGGCTGGAGCCCGCCGGAACAGCGCAGCTTCGATGGTTTCCTGCAACGCCTGCCGCGCCAGTTGCAGCGCTACCGGGCAATGGGCATCGGCTATGCGCAGACGCCGTTCCAGGTGGACATGCAGGACGAGGGCGACCGCGCCGCCGGCACCGCCGAAGTCACGCTGGCCAACCCGCTCGGCTACGCCATCCACTACACGCTGGACGGCAGCGAGGTGAGCGCGGCATCGCCCGGCTACAGCCAGCCGCTGCAGGTGGCGCTGCCAGCGCGGGTGAACGCCGCCGCGTTCTTCGACGGCAAGCCGCTGGCCGCCGCCAGCCGCTTCGAGGTCACCGCCGATTCGCTGCTGGTGCGCGAGGACACCCGGCTCGGCCTGTGCCCCGGGGACGGCAAGCTGCCGCTGCGGCTGGAAGATGACGGCCCGACCGAGGGCGAGCGCGCCATCTTCAACGTCAACATCTTCAACCCGTGCTGGTTGTGGCAGGACGCCGACCTGGGTGGCGTGACCGGGGTGAAGCTGCGCGCCGGCCGTATTCCCTACAACTTCCAGCTGGCCCACGACGAGCCGAACCGCAGGTTCGTCCCCGCGCGCAGCGCGCATGGTGAACTGGAAATCCTCGGTGACCAGTGCCAGGGCGAACCCCTGGTATCGCTGCCGCTGCCGGCCGCGCCGGATGCCGACGGCTTCATCGAACTGGAAGCGCCCCTCGCGCCGGCCGCAGCCCGCGGCGACCTGTGCATCCGCTTCAGCGGCGACACCCGCCCGGACATGTGGGTGCTGGACTGGGTGCGGCTGCAAACCGGGAACTGAAACCGGGCGGGGCCACGCCCCGCGTCAGTCCGGCCCCCTCCGGGGATTTTCCAAGGCCACCGGAAACGGTGGCCTTGGCATGTCCGGTACCGGCATTGTGCTCCATGCTGCAATGCGAAAAATTTTCACAACACAGTTTGAAAAGCGATGCAGGACAGGCATTCCACCCCTATCCATTTCGCATGGAACAAATTTCTCCTTCTACACCACCGGATATGCCCGGTATCAGGCACTGAAACCATTCTGAAAATCTTTTGCATGACAGCTTGACATCGTTGTCACACCCCTCGACACTCCAGCCATCACGGCACCACGCAGTGCCGCGCATCCATCGGGGAAAACCAGTGACCGCCAGCTTCATGCCAGCCCATGCTCCTTCCACCTCGGCCGCGCAGCTGATCGCCGCCGACGTGGGTGGCACGCATGTACGCGTGGGGCTGATCCGGGCGGGCGTCGACGGAAGCGATGCCATCGAGATACTCGCCTACCGCAAGTACCGCTGCGCCGACCATGCCGGGCTCGACGCGATCCTCGCCGACTTCGGCAGCCACAACCCGCCGGTGGCCGAGTGCGTCATCGCCACCGCCGGCTATGCGCAGGACGACGGCAACGTCATCTCCATCAACCTGCCGTGGCCGCTGTCCACGCAGCGCATCCGCGACGCACTGGGCTTCCGCGCCGTGCACGTGGTCAACGATTTCGAAGCCGTCGCCCACGCCGCCACGCACATGGACGACAGCCAGGTGCTGCAACTGGCCGGGCCGGCCCAGGCCGCACCGGGGCCGGTCCTGATCGTCGGCCCCGGCACCGGCCTCGGCGCGGCGGTGTGGATTCCGGCCGGCAAGCGCAGCGTCGTGCTCGCCACCGAAGCCGGGCAGGCCGCGCTCGCACCGACCAACGCGCTGGAGATCGCCGTGCTCCACCACATGCTGCGCGAGCGTTCCCACGTCTCCATCGAACAGGTCCTGTCGGGGCCCGGCCTGCTCAAGCTTTACCACGCCCTGTGCGCCGTGCGCGGCGCCGTGCCCGTGCACACCACGCCCGATGCGGTCAGCGCCGCCGCCTGCGACGGCAGCGATGCGCTGGCCCGCGAAACCCTTTCGCTGTTCTGCGATTTCCTCGGCTCGGCGATCGGCGACATGGCGCTGTTCTACGGCGTGCAGCGCGTCTATCTGGCCGGCGGTTTCCTGCCGCGCTTCGGCTCCTTCATCCAGAACAGCCGCTTCGTCGAGCGCTTCCTCAACAAGGGGCCGATGGCGCAGGCGCTGCAGCGCATTCCCGTGAAGCTCGTCGAACACGGGCAACTTGGCGTCATCGGCGCCACCCGCTGGTACCAGGGCCGGAGGAACGACTGACCCGCCCATCCATCACCGTGCCGGCAACCCAGCGCCGCTGCACGGCTCCACCCCTGCAACAAGGCAAGGCAATCCCGGTTCACCCCTGACATTCCGTCAATGATGAGGAGAGACATCATGAGGTACCGCAAGTCCGTACTATCCGCCGCCATCGTCACCTGCCTGAGCTTCTCGGCACATGCGCAGGAAGCCGGGCAAGGCACGCAAGCCACCGACCTGGACACCATCGTCGTCACCGGTATCCGGGGCAGCCTGCGGCAGGCCCTTGACACCAAGCGCGATGCCGACGCCATCGTCGATGTGGTCACCGCCGAGGACGTGGGCAAGTTCCCGGCCACCAACGTCGCCGAGGCCATCACCATCATCCCCGGCGTGACCATCGACAAGGCGTTCGGCCAGGGCGAGAAGGTCAGCATCCTCGGCACCGATCCGGCGCTGAACCGCACCGTGCTCAACGGCCAGACCGTGGCCTCGGCCGACTGGTTCATCACCGACCAGCCCGGCCGCACCTTCAACTACTCGCTGCTGGCGCCGCAGATCGTCAGCAAGGTCGAGGTGTACAAGTCGCCGGAAGCGTGGCTGGACGAAGGCTCCATCGGCGGCACCGTCAACATATCCACCCGCAAGCCGCTGGACCTGGAAGGCACCACCATCTCCGGCGCGGTCAGCTACCTCTACAACGACCGCATCAAGAGCGGCGACCCGTCCGTCTCGGCCATGATCGGCTGGAAGAACCAGGCCAGCAACTTCGGCCTGATCGTGTCGGCGCAGCGCTCGGAAGAAAACATCCGCCGCGACGGCATCGAGTCCTACGGCACCGTGACCGGCAAGGACTACATCGACGGCGCCGGCGGCGGTGGCTCGATCAACAACCTGCCCATCGACTGGTCGCTGCCGCCCGACGCCAACGGCAACTGGCAGACCAAGCCCGCCACCTGCCAGGGCAGCTGCGCCGACACCCTGCTGGCCAACCCGGATGCGGTCGGCCCGAACTCGGTCAGTGCCCACTACTTCGAACAGGAGCGCAAGCGCGACACCCTGTCGCTGTCCCTGCAGTTCAAGCCGCACGACAAGCTGGACATCGAGTTCAACGCGCTCGACGTCAAGGCCGGCTACGACAACATCAGCCACTCCATGTTCGCCTTCAACGGCAACGCCTACAACGGCCTGATGAAGATGACCGGCCTCACCGTCGACGGCGGCGTCATCACCAAAGCCGATTTCCAGAACGCGCTGGTGGTCTACGACCTGATCAACCGCCAGGCCACGGTGGATACCGACTCCTACGACCTGAAGGCCAAGTGGAACGACGAGCGCTGGTTCGCCTCGGTCCACGCCGGCACCTCCAAGGCCACCGGCGGCACCGGGCGCCAGGTCTACGGCGAGTTCCTGAACTGGTCCGACTACAGCTACGACATCAGCGGCAACCGCAGCCTGACCTTCCACGGCACCAACCCGTTCCTCGACCCGTCCGCCTTCCAGATCGACGGCGGCTGGGCCGGCGCTTCGGGCAGCCCGGACAACAGCGACTGGAACCCGGGTTGGGGTGGCAACATCGTGTTCAAGCCCACCGTGGACAAGGAGAAGTACGCACAGGCGGACTTCGGCATCCGCCTGGATTCACCGGTCTACCAGATCCGCTTCGGTGCCAAGCGCCGCGAACACGAAACCGCGCAGCGCATGGGCGGCGTCTCGCTGGCCTCCGTTGCCGGCTACGGCGATGCCAAGGCCAGTGATTTCTCCCCGCGTCCGCTGCCGGGCAACTACCTCGACGGCTTCAGCAACACCGGCGACCTCAACAATCGTTTCACCATTGATGGCTGGCAGCTGGCCGACTACATCCTCGGCGGCAACTGGCTGGCGCCGTGGCAGACCATGCCCGAGCCGAGTACGTTCAACGACCCCTCGTTCGCGGCCAATACCTGGGCCATCAAGGAGGACGTGACCTCCGCCTACCTGCAGGCCGACTTCAGCGCCAACCGCCTGCGCGGCAACTTCGGCGTGCGCTTCGTGCAGACCGAGTCGGACAGCATGGGCTGGGCCTGCACGGTCAACGCAAGCCCCTGCCCGGCCACCGCCTACGCGGCCACCAGCACCAAGAAGAAGTACAACAACGTCCTGCCGAACGTGAACGCGGCGTTCGACCTCAACGACCAGTGGGTGCTGCGCGGTTCCGCGGCCAAGGTCATCTCCCGCCCGAACTACGGTGACATGTCCAGCTACCTGTGGCTGGGCGACCAGACCCTGACCGGCGGTGGCGGCAACCCGGACCTGGATCCGTACGAGTCCACCAACTACGACTTCTCGGCCGAGTGGTACTTCAGCCCGAACTCGATCCTGGCCGCCACGATGTTCTACAAGAAGGTGGACAACTACATCCTGGTCACCACCCGCGAGGAAACCCACTACAACCAGAACCAGAGTACGGACACCGTATTCAACGTCTCGCGTCCGAACAACGCGGGCAGCGCCGACGTGAAGGGTGTCTCGCTGGCATTCCAGACCAGCCTCGACAGCGGTTTCGGCCTGCTGGCCAACTACACCTATGCCGAGGCCAAGGCCGACAACGGCGACTTCCTGCCGTACAACTCCAAGAACCAGCTGAACATCAGCCCGTTCTTCGAGAACGACCGCTGGAGCGCACGCGTGACCTACTCGTGGCGGTCGAAGTACTACACCAACGTCGATCGCGGCAACTACCTGGTCACCGACGACTACGCCTCGCTGGATGCCAGCCTCAACTACAAGATCACCGACAACCTGAGCCTGGGGCTGGACGGCATGAACCTGCTGGACAGCGAGTATTACTCCTATGCCGAGGTCAAGGGCGTGGCCAACACCGACAAGCTGGTGCGCGGCGCGTACCGTACCGGCCGCCGCCTGATGGCTTCGCTGCGCTTCCAGTTCTGATCCCGTCCGGCTGAAAGACCGCAACACGTTTCACGTTGTTTTTCTCCTCCAACGGGTCTGGGATTTCCAGGCCCGTTTTTTTGGAAAATCGAAATCCCCCAGCGTCGCTCCTGCAAACACCTTCGCCCACCCACCACGAGATTCCACCATGCCCCGACACCGACGCCCCGCCACCGTCCTTGCCGCCACGATGCTCGCCTCGCTGGTGGCCCTGGGCGGCTGCTCCTCCGGCAATGACCAGAGCGCCGCCACCGCGCAGATGCAAACCGCGGAAGTCCACGGCGCACCGCTGGTTCCGCGTCCGGCTACGCTGCAACTTGGCGAAGGCCGCTACACCGTCAACAGCGCCACCGGTATCCATGCACAAGGTGGGGCCGCGGGCCGCGTGGCCGCACAGTTCATCGAACTGCTGGGCAAGACCACGCCGCTGCAGCTGAAAACCACCAGCGACGCCGGCGGCATCAACTTCCGCCTCGTCGAAGCCACCGAAGGCGCGTCGCCGGAAGCCTATGCACTGAAGATCGGCAGCGACGGCATCACGGTCGAAGCCGGCCACGAGCGCGGCCTGTTCTATGGCGCGATGTCGCTATGGCAGCTGCTGGCCGGGCAGCAGGCCGGCGTGGTATCGCTGCCGGCGATGCAGGTCGAGGACACCCCGCGCTTCGGCTGGCGCGGGCTGATGCTGGATTCGGCGCGCCACTTCTGGAGCGTGGAGCAGGTCAAGTCGATGATCGACGCGATGGCTACGCACAAGCTCAACACCTTCCATTGGCACCTCACCGACGACCAGGGCTGGCGCATCGAAATCAAGCGCTACCCGAAGCTCACCGAAATCGGCGGCTGCCGCGTGCCGCAGGGCGACGCCGGGCGCACGGCCGACGGTTCGCCGAACCTGTACTGCGGCCATTACACGCAGGAGCAGATCCGCGACGTGGTGGCCTATGCCGCCGCGCGCCACATCACCATCGTTCCCGAGATCGACGTGCCCGGCCACGCGCAGGCCGCGGTGGCGGCCTACCCCGAGCACGGTGTGGTCGATGGCCCGACCGAGCCGTCGCACAACTGGGGCGTCAACCCCTACCTGTTCAACCCGCGCGAGGAAACGCTGCAGTTCCTCGAGAACATCCTCAGCGAAGTGATCGATCTGTTCCCCGGCGCCTACGTGCACATCGGTGGCGACGAGGCGGTGAAGTACCAGTGGCAGGCTTCCCCGCAGGTACAGGCACATATCCGTGCGCTCGGGCTGAAGGACGAGGAAGCGATGCAGTCCTACATGCTCAAGCGCCTGGAAAAATTCCTCGAAGCACACGACCGCAAGCTGATCGGCTGGGACGAGATCATCGAAGGCGGGCTGCCGCCGCAGGCCACGGTGATGTCCTGGCGCGGCACCGAGGGCGGCATCGAGGCGGCCACGCACGGGCATGACGTTGTGATGGCACCGGGCCACACGCTGTACCTGGACTTCCTGCAGACCGACCTGCCGGACGAGCCGCCGGGCCGGCCGAAGTTCACCCCGATGCAGAAGATTTACGCCTTCGACCCGGTGCCGGAACAGTTGACGCCCGAGCAGCGCAAGCACGTGCTCGGCGTGCAGGCCAACGTGTGGACCGAGCACATGCGCCTGTTCGAGCGCGTGCAGCACAACGTATTCCCGCGCATGGCGGCGCTGGCCGAAATCGCGTGGTCGCCGGTCGAGGGCAAGGATTACGATGAATTCCTGACCCGTCTGCCGGCGCAGCTGCAACGCTACAAGGCACTGGGCATCCCGTATGCGCAGACCGCGCTGTCAGTGGCGATGCAACGCAATGACGACCGCCGCGCCGGCACCGTGCAGGCCGTGTTGTCCAACCCGATGGGCTATGCCGACATCCGCTATACCACCGACGGCAGCACGCCCACCGTGCAATCGCCGGCCTACGAAGGCCCGCTGACCCTGACCGTGCCGGCCACGCTGAAGGCCGCCGCCTTCTTCGACGGCAAATTGCTTGCCGACGCCCCCAGCAGTTGGACGCTGGACGCGGCCTCGCTGCTGGCCCGCGACGACAAGACGCTGGCGCAATGCCCGCAGGGTGGCCGGCTGCTGCTGCGGCTGGAGGACGACAACCCGCTCGACGGCCCTCGCGAGAACTTCGACGTGAGCATCTTCAACCCGTGCTGGCTGTGGGAGAACGCGCAGTTGCAGGACGTGGCCAGCATCCACGTCCGCGCCGGCCGCCTGCCCTACAACTTCGGCCTGTTGCGCGAGGAGGAAGCCAGGCGCGGTTTCCGCAAGCCGGTCGCCGCGCATGGCGAGTTCGAGGTGCGCGACGGCTGCGAAGGCCCGCTGCTGGCCTCGGTGCCGCTGCCGGAGACTGCCAGTGCCGACGGCTTCATCGAACTGGATGCGCCGCTGCACGCACCCGTCAACGCCAGCGCCGACCTGTGCATGACCTTCAGCGGTGATACCCGGCCACAGATGTGGGTGTTGAAGCAGGTGAGGTTGCAATAACTCGTAGCAGCGGGGCTTGCCCCGCTGTGGCTTCGCCGGGAAAGCCAGGTGCCGGGCAAGCCCGGCACCTACGAAAATCACACCGTCACCGGCACGACTGCAAGTGCAGCAACAGGTCGCGCAGCGGCGTGAATGCCGTCATCAGGCCAACCACCACGCCCACGGTGTTGGCCAGCGCATCGAACGGATCGGCGCTGCGGGTTTCAGTCAATGTGCCCTGCGCGAACTCGATGCACACGCCCATCGCCACCAGCGCCACGCCCACGGCCAGCAGCACGCGGCCGCGGCGGAACAACTGCACCGCGCCGGTGGCCAACAGGAAATAGGCGGCGAAGTGTTCCAGCTTGTCGCTGTTTTCCGGCAATGGTGGCAGTGGCGGCGGCGGGATCAGGCACACCACGATCACCGCCAGCACCGCCGACGCCCACAGCGCGGCCCAGAGCCGGAGGTGCCGCAGCGGCTTGAACATGCCGTTCACAAGCCCGTCGCTCACAGGCGCCAGGTCAGGTCACCCACCGCGAACGCGGCCGACAGGTCGACGTCGCGGCTGAAGCCCATCACCTGGAAGCGCTCGCCCATCTCGGTCGGCAGGGTCAGGCGCTTGAACTGCTCGCGCAGGCGCACACGCCCGACTTCGTCGGTGTGCTCGTCGGCAGCTTCCAGCAATCCGGCGATGCCGTTGCCGAGCAGGAAACCGGCCTGGTGGCCATAACCGGCCAGCTCGAAACCGGCGCCAGTGCCAGCCTCGGCCAGCGCGGTGAAATCCACCGAGGCGGTGATGTCCTGCAGGCCCGGCCACCGGTACACGTCGTTGTGCACGCGATGACGGTAGAACGCGCGCACGGTGCCGTCACTGCGGTCATCCTGGTAGAACTCGTCACGCGCGTAGCCGTAATCGACGAACAGCATCACGCCGCGGCGCAGGCCGCCGGCCACCGCCTGTATCCAGTACGGCAGCTGCGGCAGCAGTTCCGAGCGGTAGCCATCGGCAAACGGGCGTTCGAGGTAGCGCTCGACATGGCGCACCGCCGCGTGCAGCAGCATGTCCGCCGGTTGCGCCCCGCGTACAAAGCGGCCTTCGCCATCGAGCTCGACGGTTTCCTCGAAGACCTCGCCTTCGTCGATGAAGAAGCGTGGCGTCGGCAGCGCGTCGATTACCTCGTTGGCGAACAGCACGCCGTCCCACTCGTCCTCGAACGGGCGGTCCAGCCACTCCACGCGGGCGAACAGCGCCGGTTCCAGCGCTTCGCGCAGGCGCAGGCGCTGGCGCTGGCGCAGGTCGGCGCTGGGTTCGAGGATGGCGTAGCGCGCCGGCACCGCGTCCAGTTCGGCCAGCCGCTTCAGCGCGGCCTCGGCGAAGGCGCCGCTGCCGCCGCCGAGCTCCAGCACGCGCGCCTGCGCGCCCAGTTCGCGCAGCGCCGGCGCCAGCGCGTTGGCGGTGGTCGCGGCGAACAGCGTGCCCAGCTCCGGCGCAGTGACGAAATCGCCGGCGGCACCGAACTTGCTGGCGCCGGCGCTGTAGTAGCCCCAGCCCGGTGCGTACAGCACCAGCTCCATGAAGCGCGAGAACGGCATCGCGCCGCCCTGCGCCATGATCTCCGCGCGCAGGTGCGCGGCCAGCTGCTCGCTGTGGGCCAGCGCATCGGGTTCGGGCAGGGGCAGGTCGGAATGCATGGGACGGCGGTTTGCGGGGACAATGCACAGGATAGCCGAGCGAGGAAACCGCAGATGACCGACCCGCAACGTGTAGCCCTGGTGACCGGCAGCGCGCGCCGCATCGGCGCGGCCATCGCCCGCCACCTGCATGCGCACGGCTACCGGCTGGCGCTGCACGCGCACCACTCCGGCGAGGAACTGCAGGCACTGGCCTTCGACCTGGAAAGCGAGCGCCCCGGCAGCGTGCTGGCGGTGCAGGCCGACCTGCGCGAGCCGCAGGCGCTGCCGGACCTGGTCGAGCAGGTGGTGGCGCATTTCGGCCAGCTCGACGCGCTGGTCAACAACGCCTCCAACTTCTTCCCAACGCCATTCGGGCAGGTGACGGCGGCGCAGTGGGACGAGCTGTTCGCGGTCAATGCGCGCGCACCGTTCTTCCTCGCGCAGGCCGCCGCCCCGTACCTGCGCAGCCAGCGCGGGGCCATCGTCAACCTGACCGACGTGCACGCCACCCGGCCATTGCGCGAGCACCCGGCCTATTCGGCGGCGAAGGCGGCGCTGGAGATGACCACACGCACGCTGGCGCTGGAGCTGGCTCCACACGTGCGGGTCAATGCCGTGGCGCCCGGCGCGATCCTGTGGCCGGAACAGGGCAAGAGCGAGCCGGACAAGCGCAGGCTGATGGAGCGCACCCCGCTGGCGCGCACCGGCACCCCGCACGAGATCGCCGCGGCGGTGCGCTGGCTGCTCGACGACGCCGGCTACGTCACCGGGCAGACGCTGTGGCTGGATGGCGGGCGCGGGCTTACTTAGGAGTGAGCGGAGAGGAGTGAGGAGTGAGAAAAAGCAACGGCAACCGCTGTAGGAGCGACGCAAGTCGCGACGAGGCTTTCCCGGCAAGGCTCCGGTCGCGACTTGCGTCGCTCCTACAGGGCACAGCTTGCGCGGAGGTCGAGCAAAAGCAGGCTGTTGCCTTTGCCTTCGCTTTTTCTCACTCCTCACTCCTCTTCACTCACTCCTCGTCTCAACCGGTGTTCTGCACACCCTGCGAGACGCCGTTGACGCAGGCCACCAGCGCGCGCAGCAGCGCCTCGTCCTCGCGGCCGCTCTGCCGCCAGCGGCGCAGCAGGTCCACCTGCAGGGTGCTGATCGGGTCGATGTAGGGGTTGCGCAGGCGGATCGACAGCGCCAGCCGCGGGTCGTGCTCCAGCAGTTCCTGCTGGCCGCTCAGGCGCTTGACCCAGTGCGCGGTCAGCGCCAATTCGTCGCGGATCAGCGGGAAGAAGTGCTCGTGCAGCGGCCCGGCCAGCTTCGAGAACTGTTCGGCGATGTCGATGTCGCCCTTGCTCAGCACCATCGCCATGTCGTCGAGGAAGGTGTCGAAGAACGGCCAGCCGTGCGCCATTTCCAGCAGCGTATCCTCGTGGCCGGCGGATGCGGCGGCCTGCAGGCCGCTGCCGACGCCGAACCAGCCAGGGATCACCGCGCGCGCCTGGCTCCACGAAAACCCCCACGGGATCGCGCGCAGGTTGGACAGCGCGGCGTTCTGGCCGAGCCGGCGCGAGGGCCGCGAGCCCAGCGTCATCCGCTCGATCACGTCGATTGGCGTGGCCTGCCGGAAGTAGTCCATGAACTGCGGATCGCCGACGAAGGCGCGGTAGGTACGCGAGCTTTCACTGGCGATGATGTCCATCACCGGCTTCCAGCGCGGTTCGCGCGGCTCCGGCGCGCGCGGGCGCAGGCTGGCGCGCAGCACCGCGCCAGCGGCCTGCTCCAGCGAGCGCAGCGCCAGCGCGCGGATGCCGTACTTGCGGTGGATCACCTCGCCCTGCTCGGTCACCCGCAGGCGCCCGCCGATGCTGCCGCGCGGCGAGGCATCGACCGCATGCGTGGTCTTGGTGCCGCCGCGGCTGAGCGAGCCGCCGCGGCCGTGGAAGAAGCTCAGCCGCACCCGCTGTTCACTGGCGGCGTTGAGCAGCTCCACCTGTGCCTGCTGCAGGCCCCAGCGCGAAGCGGCGATGCCGCCGTCCTTGCCGCTGTCCGAATAGCCCAGCATCACCATCTGCACGTCGCCGCGCGCGCGCAGGTGGGCACGGTAGACCGGGTCGGCGAGCAGGTCGCGCAGGGTGGCGGTGCCGCGGCGCAGGTCGTCCACGGTTTCGAACAGCGGCGCGATGTCCAGCGGCACCGCGCCCTGCGCATCGACCAGGCCGCCACGGCGCGCCAGCGCCAGCACCGCCAGCACGTCGCCGCGGTCGTGCGCCATCGAGATGATGTAGGTGCCCAGCGCATCGGTGCCGTGGCGGCGGCGTGCGTCGGCCAGCGCGGCGAACGCCTTGTCCAGGCGCTGGCCGGTTTCGTCATCGCCGGGCGGCAGCGCGGCCTCGCCGGCCGCATACGGCGACAGCGTGCCGGCGCGCGCTTCGTCGTCGAGCGCATCGAACGCCTCCTGCCCGCCCAGCACTTCGGCCAGCGCGCGCGAATGCACGCTCGACTCCTGGCGCACGTCCAGCCGCGCCAGGTGGAAGCCGAAGGTGCGCACCCGCCACAGCAGCCGGCGCACCGAGAACCAGCCGGCATGCTTGCCCTTGTTCGCCTCCAGGCTGTCGAGGATCAGCTGGATGTCGCCGATGAATTCCTCCGGCGAGGCATACGCGCCCGGTGCGTCGTCCAGCGTGGCCTGCAAGCGCGCGCGCATGCGGTCGTTGAGCAGGCGGTAGGGCATGTCGGCGTGGCGCGGGCGCGACTGCACCTGCGGCAGCAATTGCCGGTATTCCTCGACGCGCGCGCGTACCGCGTCGCTGACGCCGATCAGCTCGGTGGACTGGCTGAGCAGGCTGGCGAGCTTGAGCAGGTCCTTCAGGTACAGCTCCAGCACCGCGCTGCGCTGCGCGTTCAAGGTGGCGGTGATGGTGCCGGCGTCGACGTTGGGGTTGCCGTCCATGTCGCCACCCACCCAGGTGCCGAAGCGCACCAGCCGCGGCAGCGGCAGGGTACGGCCCCAGGTGTCGAGCAGCGCCTGTTCCAGCGATTCGTAGAACACCGGCATCACCCGGTACAGCACCCGGGCGAGGTAGAAGCCGACGTGCTCGCGCTCGTCGTCCACCGTGGGGCGCACCGGCGAGGAGTCGGCGGTCTGCCACGAGGCGGTGAGCGCCATGCGGAAACGCGCGGCGTCGGCGGCCTGTTCGCCCGGTGTGCGCTGGCCGTCGAGGTTGTCCACCAGCGCGGCCACCATCAGCTGCTCTTTTTCCAGCAGCGCGCGGCGCACCGCTTCGGTCGGGTGCGCGGTGAACACCGGCTCGATGTCGATGCGCGGCAGCCACTGCGCCAGCTCTTCCAGCGTCACGCCCTGCGCCTTGAGCTGCTGCAGCGCGTCCTGCAGGCCTTCCGGCTGCGGGCGCTTGGTGCCGGCGCGCTGGTAGTCGCGGCGGCGGCGGATGCGGTGCACGCGCTCGGCGATGTTGACCACCTGGAAGTAGGTGCTGAACGCGCGCACCAGCACTTCGGCCTGGCGCGGCGCACGCCCGGCCAACTGCTCGCTCAACGTGGACAGCGGGCCCTGGCTTTCGCGGCGCGCGATGGCAGCGGTACGCACGTCTTCCACTTCATCGAGGAAGGCCGGTGCGACCTGTTCGGAAATGAGTTCGCCGACCAGCGTGCCGAGGCGACGCACATCGTCGCGCAGGGGCAGGTCGGGGGTGGCGAAGACGACGCTGCTGCGGTACTCGTTCATCCGGAATGCCGAACCTCGGGGGGAGGAAGCATCCAAGCCTAACCGAAAAAATCGCCTGTTTTTGCAGTGCGTCAAACCTGAAACAGTTGCATCTGCATGTTGTCCGACCGCTGTCCGGATGGACACGGAAACGGGGCGCGAGCGCCCCGTGGTGGACATGCGATGACGTCATGAAACCGTAGATGCGGGGCTTGCCCCGCATGGAGCCTTGCCGGGAAATCCCCGTGCCGGGCAAGCCCGGCACCTACGGATTGCATTGTGTGGTGCCCGACTGTTGGGCGGGCCGCGGTGCGCCGCGCCGATGGATTTCCCGCAACCGGATCGGTAGTGCCGACCAACGGCCGGCACCCACCCGAGGGTGCTGCCCCGACCTGTCTCCGGCAGATGCCGGCCATTGGCCGGCACCCATCACCGCCGCTTGCTCTCCTTCACTGGCGCGGCCAGCCAACGGTCGAGCCAGTCCTCGCTTTCGGCGAGCATGGTCATGATCGATTCGCGCGCGCGGTAGCCGTGCGACTCGTTCGGCAGCATCACCAGCCGCGCGGTGCCGCCCAGGCCCTTGACCGCGGCGAACATGCGCTCGCTCTGCATCGGGAAGGTGCCGGAGTTGTTGTCGTCCACGCCGTGGATGAACAGGATCGGGTCCTTGATGTCGCCGGCGTAATTGAACGGCGACATCTTCAGGTAGGTGTCCTGTGCCTGCCAGTAGTTGCGTTCCTCGGCCTGGAAGCCGAACGGGGTGAGCGTGCGGTTGTATGCGCCCGAACGCGCGATGCCGGCCTTGAACAGGCGCGTGTGCGCCAGCAGGTTGGCGGTCATGAACGCGCCGTAGGAATGCCCGCCGACGGCGATGCGCCCGCGCTCGCCGACGCCGCGCCGCACCACTTCGTCCACCGCTGCCTGCGCGCTGGCCACCAGTTGTTCGATGTAGGTGTCGTTGGGCTCGACGTCGCCCTCGCCGATGATCGGCATGCCCGGGTTGTTGAGCACCACGTAGCCCTTGGCGAGGAAAGCCTGCGGCCCCCAGTAGCTGATCGCATTGAAACGATGCGGCGAGCCGGTGACCTGGCTGGCGTCATCGGCCGACTTGAACTCGGCCGGGTAGGCCCACATCAGCAGTGGCCGCGGTCCGTCCTTCTTCGGGTCGTAGCCGGGCGGCAGCAGCAGGTCGGCGGTAAGCTCGACGCCGTCGTTGCGCGCGTAGCGGATCTGCTCCTTCTTCACCCCGCGCAGCTGCGGCAACGGATGTGCGAAGTGGGTCAGCTCCACCGGCGCGGCATCGCCACCGAGCGCGTGCGCGAACAGGTTGGCCGGCACGTCGTTGGATTCGCGGTAGGTGAGGATGCGCGCGTGCTCGCCTTCGATGATCGACAGCGGCACTTCGTAGTACGGCGCCTGCGAATGGAACAGCCGCTCGCTGGCGCCGGTGACCAGATCGACGCGGTCGAGGAACGGGCGGTCGCCCTGCGGCGAGGCGCCGTCGCCCACGCGGTAGAAGCTGTGGCCATCGGCACTGAGCTGCAGGCGGGTACGGCCGGCGGCATCACGCCGCAGCAGCGGTTCGCCCGGGTCGCCGTAGCGGTCGTCCTCCGAGCGCGCGTACAGCAGCACCGGCGCCTGCCCCGGGTGGTCCGGCGCGATCTTCCATTGCTTCACCTGGCGGCTCTTCCACCAGTATTCGTCCAGCAGCGCCAGCCCGTCGTCCGCCCAGGTGATGCCGGCGTAGCGCGAACCCAGCTGCGCCAGCGTGACCGGCGGCTTCTCGAACGGCGCGGCCTGCATCAGCACCGCGTCGCGGATGGCCGCCTCGCGCGAGGGATCGCCGCCGTCCTGCGCCTCGGCCCACACCAGGATGGCCGGCGCATCGGCGCGCCAGCCGATCGAACGCACGCCGGTCGGCACCGCGTCGTTGCCGGTCGGCAGGCCCTCGACCAGCGGCAACTTCGCCACCGTGTGCGCCACGCGCCCCTGTGCGTCGAGCACCTCGATGCGGCGCGGGAAGCGGCTCACCGGCACCGCATAGGAGAACGGCCGCTCCACGCGCTGGCCGAGCAGGTAGTTGCCATCCGGCGAAGCCGACAGCCCCAGGTACAGGCCGGGGGCGCCGATCGGCGTGCTCTGGCCATTGATCGCCACCCGCAGCGGCTGCGCTTGCAGGTAATGCTCGAACAGGCGCGCGTCGTCCTCGTCCTTCAGCAAATCCTGATAGGTGCGCACCGCGCGCACGCCCTGCCCGGCCACGGTTTCCTGCACCGCCGGCCCGGTGGGAGCGCCAGCGCCCGCCGGCGCCTCGCCCTGCCCGGCCGGGCGCTGCATCACCAGCAGCGCATCGCCACCCGGCAACCAGGCATAGCCATCGGTGGCGATGCTGTTCAGCCGCTCGGCCAGCTTGCGTGCGCTGCCGGCGGCTACGTCCACCAGCCACAGTTCGTTGCTGCCGCTGGCCGGGTCCAGCTGGTTGAAGGCGAGGTAACGCTGGTCCGGCGACCATGCCAGTGAAGCCACCGACAGCGGCTGCGGCAGGCCGCTGATCCGGCGCTCGGCGCCATCGACGGTGGAGATCAGCCACAGCTCGCTGCCGAAGGAGAAGCGGCTGTCGGAGAAGGTTTTCGGATTGATCCGCAGCCCGGCCAGCTTCAGTTCCGGTGCCGCCACCTGGGCGATGGACGGCAACGGCGGGGTCTGCAGCATCGCAGCCATGTCGCGCCGGGGCGAGAGGTGCAGGTGCGGCGCGCGCGGCGCATCCACCACCGCCTGCAACACCGCCGACGGCAGCCGGTAGCCGGGCGCCTCGGCGGTGGCCGCGCCGGTGGTGGCGGCAGCGGCCGCCTGCAATGGCGGCACGGCCAGCAGCAAGCCGGCGCACAGCACCAGCGCCGCCGAAGCAGTGCGACGGGAAGTGAACATCGTCATGGCAATCCTCTCGGCTGGAATATCGACTGGACAGGCCGCTCACGTTAACAATCCCCGCCGCCCGCCTCCCCTGCCTTTGGTTGGGCCGGGCCACGATATAATTGCCGGCCCGTACCGAGGGGCGCTGCGACTGTCAGGCGGTTCATCCCGCCCAATACAGCCAGGCTCGGACGGCTACCCACAGAACGGCGCCCGGCGAACACGAGTCCCCTCGTACCCACCGGAGCACACCGCATGAACACCCGTACCTTCTCGCAGGAAGGCGACTACAAGATCGCCGACATCTCGCTGGCCGACTGGGGCCGCAAGGAAATCGACATCGCCGAGCACGAAATGCCGGGGCTGATGTCGATCCGCCGCAAGTACGCCGCCTCGCAGCCGCTCAAGGGCGTGCGCGTGACCGGCTCGCTGCACATGACCATCCAGACCGCGGTGCTGATCGAGACGCTGAAGGACATCGGCGGCGACGTGCGCTGGGCCTCGTGCAACATCTTCTCCACCCAGGACCAGGCCGCCGCCGCCATCGCCGCCACCGGCACCCCGGTGTACGCATGGAAGGGCGAAACGCTGGAGGAATACTGGGACTGCACGCTGGAGGCACTGACCTTCAAGGCCGCCGACGGCACCCTGCTCGGCCCGGAGCTGGTGGTCGACGACGGCGGTGACGTCACCCTGCTGATCCACAAGGGCTATGAGCTCGAGAACGGCAGCGACTGGGTGAACGGCGCTTCCGCTTCGCACGAGGAACAGGTCATCAAGAACCTGCTCAAGCGCGTGCACGCCGAGCGCCCGGGTTACTGGACCCGCGTGGTCAAGGACTGGAAAGGCGTCTCCGAGGAAACCACCACCGGCGTGCACCGCCTGTACCAGCTGGCCGAAGCCGGCACCCTGCTGGTGCCGGCGATCAACGTCAACGACTCGGTCACCAAGAGCAAGTTCGACAACCTGTACGGCTGCCGCGAATCGCTGGCAGACGGCCTGAAGCGCGCGATGGACGTGATGCTGGCCGGCAAGGTGGCCGTGGTCTGCGGCTATGGCGACGTCGGCAAAGGCTCGGCGCACTCGCTGCGCGCCTATGGCGCGCGCGTGGTGGTCACCGAGATCGACCCGATCTGCGCCCTGCAGGCGGCGATGGAAGGCTTCGAGGTCAACACCCTCGAAAGCACCTTGGGCGTTGGCGACATCTACGTCACCACCACCGGCAACAAGGACATCATCCGCATCGAGCACCTGAGCGCGATGAAGGACCAGGCCATCGTCTGCAACATCGGCCACTTCGACAACGAGATCCAGGTCGACGCGCTGGTGAAGTTCCCGGGCGTGCAGCACGTCAACATCAAGCCGCAGGTGGACAAATACGTGTTCCCGAACGGAAACGCGATCTTCCTGCTGGCCGAAGGCCGGCTGGTGAACCTGGGCTGCGCCACCGGCCACCCCAGCTTCGTCATGTCCAACAGCTTCGCCAACCAGACCCTGGCGCAGATCGACCTGTGGGCCAACAAGGACAGCTACGAGGCCACCGTCTACCGCCTGCCGAAGAAGCTGGACGAAGAAGTGGCGCGCCTGCACCTGGAAAAGATCGGCGTGAAGCTGACCACGCTCACGCAGGAACAAGCCGACTACCTCGGCGTGCCGGTGGACGGCCCGTTCAAGCCGGAGCATTACCGCTACTGAGCGGCGTGCCGACGGGAACATTCCAGACAGGCCCCTTTGGGTGCCTGTCTGCTTTCCCGCCCCTGGAATTGCCTGCACTTCACAGCCGGCCGTGGCGGGGCAATACTCGGGGATTCGACAATCCGCCCCATCGAGACTGCGCATGCATCGTCATCTCCTGGTCATTGTGCTGGCTCTTTGTTGTCCAGCGGTTTTCGCGGAAGAAGCGCCTCTCCGGGAATTGCCGCCGGAGCAGGAAGCCGCCCAGCTCCAATCGGCGGAAGCGATGGGAGCTGCCATCCACCTGCATGACCAGGCCGCAGCCGTCGCCACCGACGCCGCACTGAAGCTCAAGGCGTTCAAGAAGGACAAGCGCATCAGGGGCTGGATCACCGAACCTCGGCAAGGCCGGATCATCGTCACATTCATCGACCAGACACCGGCCGCCCTGTACCGGGTCGAGGTCTCGGAGAGCGGCGCTGCCGGCCCCGTGATCGTGCTCGATTCGCCAACCCCGCTTTCCGAATACGAACAGGGAGCGGTGACTGCGCGTGCGACGGCCATGACCTTGGAAATCCAGCCTTGCTCGAGCCGCTACAACTCCGTGGTATTGCCCGCCTCGGCCACCCTCGATGGCAACTGGGTGGTGTACCTGCTGCCGGCCACGACCAGGAACGGTGTCGTGCCGCTGGGTGGCACGTATCGCATGGATATATCCGGCTCCACGGTTACGGCCCAACGCGGCTTCACGCGCACCTGCATCACGTTGCAGAACGCTCCCCGGACAGCGGGCCTCATGGTCACCCACCTGCTGGATCCGGTTCCCACCGAAGCTCACGTCTTCTGGAGCCTCTGGGCGAGGCAGCCCATGTACGTCGCCACCGCGAATGGGAGCCTCTGGGCCATCGAGAATGGAAAAATCAAACTGCTGGAACGCGATGTCAGCGAGTGATTGCCAGCCCTCGCCATCTTCCCCCTGTTTCCCGCCACCCGATTGCAATGCCCCCCGTTGACCCAATCTCCCGCTTCAAGGCCAAGCTGCGCCAACCGGCTTCATCCCGCGATGGCGAGCCGTGGGCTTTCGTGGTTCTACCCAAGGAAGTCAGCGACACGCTGCCGAGGCGAGGAAGGACTACGGTTGAAGGTACCTTCGACGGCCACGGCTTCCGCGCCACGCTGGAACCGGACGGCCAGCTGAGCCATTGGCTGCGTGTGGACGCGGCATTGCTCGATGCCGCGAGCGTGGCCATCGGCGACGACGTCACTCTTGAAATCCGGCCGGTGGCACGCGAGCCGGAACCCGAGCTGCCGTCCGACCTGCGCGCGGCGCTGGCGTCCGCAGCCGCGGCACAAGCAGCGTGGGAGGCCACCACCACCATCGCGCGGGTGGACTGGATCCACTGGATCACCAGCGCCAGGCAGGCCAGGACCCGTACACAACGCATCGCCAACGCCTGCGACATGCTGGCCGCCGGCAAGCGCCGGGTCTGCTGCTTCGATCCTTCCGGGTTCTACAGCAAGGCCTTCGCCGCGCCCGAAGAGGCATAGAGAGCGAAGCCCGACGCGACGCACCCAATAGGTAGGTCGGGGCTACGCCCCGACGCCTCTGCGCCCACATCGTCGTCCGTCGGGGGCATGGCCCCGACCTACTTAACGCCAGTTGGCGTTGCTCTCCCAGAACTCCACCGCGCGGCGGTAGGCGTCGCGGTCGATCGGCACGCCCGAACCACCCTCCTCCACGCCCAGCGCGTTGCGCATCATCGTGATCGGCGCCATCGGGATTTCCTCCGGCGCCGCCGTGTAGAGGCAACCGACCACGCCCCAGTCGGCGTCGATGGACGAACCCTCCTTCGCCAATTGTTCGCGGCTGTAGAGGATGACGACCAGATAATCGGCCACCGGCGGCTCCACGCCCTCGAACCAGCGCACCAGCACCGGCAGCTCTTCGCGCGTGCGCGCTTCGTAGGCCGAGCGCAGCAGGTGGCGGTTGGCATCGGTGACCGGCACCGTCAGGCAGCGGGTCGAGGTCCAGTTGCGGTGCACGTGCAGCTTGCAGAACGGCGCGTAGCCGTCGAGCACCTTCAGCGGCGCATGTTCATTGAGGTGGCGCTCGAACTGTTCCGGCGTGCAGTCCTGGATGGTGTTGCCGCGCGGCGTGCGCGGGAACAGACGGGTGCGGGCGAACGGGGTCAGGAAGATCGACATTGGGGCAGGTGCATGCGTGGACCGGCGTGCATTGTCGCCGATGCCGCGGCCACGCCGGCACCAGCCAAAACAGCGCCCTGTAGAAGCGACGTGAGTCGCGACCGGAGCTTTACCGGGGAAGCCCCGGTCGCGACTCACCTCGCCCCTACGGTCACGCCGGAAACATTCGCACATCCATCTTGATAAAGAGATATAATTCACCGCGATTCCACATCCCCGCCCGTCCCCGCCCGCCATGACCGCGCTCAGCTTCGAGTTCTACCCGCCCAAGACCGACGACCAGCGCGCGCAGCTCGACCGCGCCGCGAACAAGCTCAAGGTCCATGCCCCCGAATACGTGTCCTGCACCTTCGGCGCCGGCGGCTCGACGCTGAGCTACACCTCCGAGACCGTGCGCCACCTCAACCAGCACCACGGCCTCCAGGCCGCACCACACCTGTCCTGCGTCGGCGGCACCCGCGAGGAAATCCGCGAGCTGCTCAAGCTGTACCGTGCCATCGGCGTCAAGCGCATCGTCGCCCTGCGCGGCGACCTGCCCTCGGGCATGGGCTTTCCCGGCGACCTGCGCTATGCCTCGGAGCTGATCGCCTTCATCCGCGCCGAGCATGGCGACGCCTTCCGCATCGAGGTCGGCGCCTACCCGGAGACGCACCCGCAGGCCAGCGACGCACTGGCCGACCTGCGCCACTTCAAGGCCAAGGTCGATGCCGGCGCCGACGCCGCCATCACCCAGTATTTCTACAACGCCGACGCCTACTTCCGCTTCGTCGACGACGTGCGCCGGCTGGGCGTGGACATACCGGTCATCCCCGGCGTCATGCCGATCTCCAACTTCAGCCAGCTGCGGCGCTTCTCCGAGCAATGCGGCGCGGAAATCCCGCGCTGGATCGGCAAGCGCATGCAGGCCTATGGCGATGATGCCGAATCGGTGCGCGCCTTCGGCGCCGACGTGGTGGCCGCACTGTGCGAGCGCCTGAGCGCCGGCGGCGCGCCCTCGCTGCACTTCTACACGCTCAACCTCGCCAAGCCGACCAGCGCGGTGCTGCAACGCCTCGGCCGCGCCTGATTCCCGGCCCTGCCGGTGGGTGCCGACCGTTGGTCGGCACATTCGACCGGTTCGTGCCAAGGCCCCCGGCGCTTCGCGCCGCCGCCCCGACCAACGGTCGGGCGCCACCGGGGCACCCGGATGCGTCCTTGCACGCTAGTCTTTGCGAATGCGACGTTCCCTCCTCCTGCTGGCTTGTTGCGCCCTGGCTCCCGCCGTCCACGCGCAGCAGATCAACCGCTGTACCGATGCCCAGGGACGCACCGTGTATGGCGACCAGTCCTGCGAAACGATGGGCGCGCGGGCACGCCTGCCAGCGGACGCCCGCCCCGCAGGCAGCAGCGGCCTGTACCGCGACAGCTGCGCGCGGCGCCTGAGCGAAGTGGTGACGCAGATCCGCAGCGCGGTGGCTGCACGCGACGCCAACCACCTGTCCGGCATCTACCTGTGGAACGGCCTGTCCAACGCCAGCGCCGCGCGGGTGATGGACCGGCTGGATGCGATCGTGCAACGCCCCCTCGTGGACATCGCCCCGGTGTATCCGGACGACCCGGTGCTGGAGCCGGTGGACGCACCCGGCCCCGATGCCCGCAGCGGCCCGATCTTCATCACCAACATGCCGGCAACGCCGCCGCGGCCGATCGCGTTGCGGCTGGAGCAGACGCTGGGCAACGGCCACGTGCCGGTGCGCACCGTGCTGAACCTGCAGCGCCGGTACAACTGTTTCTGGATCAGCCTGTGACCGGCTGCGGCCACAGCGCGCGGATCGCCGCCACCCCCTGCGCACCATGCCGGCGCGCAGCATCGACATCATCGGCGGCGAGGCCGCCGATGGCGTAGATCGGCAGGGCCACCTGTTCGCGCATCCGCTCGAATGCTTCCCAGCCCAAGGGTGCGGCACCGGGGTGGCTGGCGGTGGCCCGCACCGGGCCGAGTACGGCGAAATCGCAGCCCAGCCGCTGTGCGGCCTGCAACTGCGCGAGGTCGTGGCAGGAGGCGGCAACCGGAACGCCATCGGGCAACGGGCGCCGCTCCAGCTGCAGCAGCTGTTCGCTGCCCAGATGCACGCCCACCCCCAGCTCCCGTGCCAGCGCGATGTCGCGGTTGAGCAGCAGTTCGGCGTGGCGTCCCACGCAATCCACCGCATCGCGTGCCAGGGCAATGCGCGCTTCGCTGCGCGGCGTACGCAACTGCACACGGCGGATGCCGCCTTCGACCGCGGCCTGCAGATGTTCCAGCCAGGCGGCTGCCCCCACGGCCGGTTCCGGCGTGACCAGATAGCGGTCGGCCTGCATCAAGGCCGCCACCGCCGGCTGGTCGGCCGGCGGCATCGAATAGCGCGTCAGCTTCTCCGGCGCCACCCAGGTGATGGCCTGGCCCTCGCGGCCGCGGGCGTTGCCCTTCCACTGCCGCACATGGCGCACCTCCAGCCGCAGGCGCTTGTCCGGGTACAGCTGCGGCACGTCCATCAGCCATTCGCCGACCTCGGCCTCGATGCCGAGCTCCTCATGCAGCTCCCGCGCCAGCGCCTGCTCGGAGGTTTCCCCCGGCTCGCGCTTGCCGCCGGGAAACTCCCACAACCCGGCCATGTCACTGTCGCCGGTGCGGCGGTTGAGCAGGATGCGGCCACGCGCGTCGGTGATGACGGCGGCCACGACGTGGATCGAGCGCAACGGGGGTGTCATGGCACCGAGAATGCCGAAAATCCGGTTGCCGGTGCAATCACCGGCCGAGGCCCCGGGCCGGGCGAGTGCCAAGGCATCCATGGCAGATGCGGGGCCTGCCCCGCATGTGGCATTCCCGAGGAAACCCCGTGTGGGGCAAGCCCCACACCTACGATCACCCGGATTCGGGGACGGCCGGCCCCCACCAGGATATGTCTGGAGGAAAGCCCCCCCTTGGTAAGGGGGACGCGCCGAAGGCGCGGGGGATCGGAGATGAAGACCGTGTACCCATGATCCGTTGCACGGATCATGGGTGTGTAGCCCGCTCCGCGGGCTACACCACAGGTCAGCTCAGCCTTAGCTGAGCTGACCGTGGCAATGCTTGTACTTCTTGCCGCTGCCGCACGGGCACGGCTCGTTGCGACCGACCTTGGGCTCGGCCTGCACGGCCGCGGCCTGCACCTGCGCGGCTTCCTCGTCGGCACCGTAGCCGCCGTTGTCCTGGTGCTGGAACTGCGACATGCGCAGGCGCGCCTCGGCCTGCTGCCGCTCCAGCGCCTCCATCGCCGCCACTTCCTCCTCGCTGCGGATGCGCACGCGCGCCAGCAGGTGGACGACCTCGCGCTTGACGTTCTCCAGCATCTCCGAGAACAGCTCGAAGGCTTCCTTCTTGTATTCCTGCTTGGGCTGCTTCTGCGCATAGCCGCGCAGGTAGATGCCCTGCCGCAGGTAGTCCATGCGCGCCAGGTGTTCCTTCCAGCTCTGGTCGAGCACGGTCAGCATCACATGCTTTTCCAGCGCACGCATGGTTTCGCCGCCGACCGCGGCTTCCTTCCCGCTGAAGTGCACGTTGACGGTCTCGGCCACCTGCCGGGCGATGCCCTCGGCGTCCAGTTCCTCGTGCTGCTTGAACAGGCCCACCAGGTCCATCTGCACGCCCAGGTCCGATTCCAGCATGGCCTGCAGGCCATGCAGGTCCCACTGCTCGTCGATCGAGTTCGGCGGCACGAAGCGGGCGACCAGATCGTAGATCACGTCGTCGCGGATGCCGTCGATGTTGTCCTTGACCGACTCGGCGTCCAGCAGTTCGTCACGCTGGGCGTAGATCACCTTGCGCTGGTCGTTGTTGACGTCGTCGAAGTCCAGCAGATTCTTGCGGATGTCGAAGTTGTGCGCCTCCACCTTGCGCTGCGCCTTCTCGATCTGGCGGCTGACCAGGCGGTCCTCGATGACGTCGTCTTCCTTCATGCCCATCATGCGCATCGTGCCCTGCACCCGGTCGCCGGCGAAGATGCGCATCAGCGGGTCTTCCAGCGACAGGTAGAAGCGCGAGGAACCCGGGTCGCCCTGGCGGCCGGAGCGGCCGCGCAGCTGGTTGTCGATGCGGCGCGATTCGTGGCGTTCGGTGCCGACGATGTGCAGGCCGCCGGCGGCCTTGACCTCTTCGTGACGCTGCTGCCACGCTGCCTTGGCCGCGTCCTTCTGCGCGTCGGTCGCCTCCTCGCCCAGCTCGTGCAGCTCGGTTTCCAGCGAGCCGCCGAGCACAATGTCGGTACCGCGGCCGGCCATGTTGGTGGCGATGGTCACCGCGCCGGGCTGGCCGGCGTTGGCGACGATGGTCGCTTCGCGGTCGTGCTGCTTGGCGTTGAGCACCTCGTGCTTCACCCCGGCCTTGCGCAGGTGCTCGGACAGCATTTCCGAGGTTTCGATCGAGGTGGTGCCCACCAGCACCGGCTGGCCGCGCTTGGCGCAGTCCTCGATGTCGGCCAGCACCGCGTTGAACTTGCCCTGGCGGTTGAGGAACACCTGGTCCGGGTGGTCCTTGCGGATGGTCGGCTTGTTGGTCGGGATGACCACCACTTCCAGGCCGTAGATGCTCTGGAATTCATAGGCTTCGGTGTCGGCCGTGCCGGTCATGCCGGACAGCTTCTTGTACATGCGGAACAGGTTCTGGAAGGTGATGCTGGCCAGCGTCTGGTTCTCGTGCTGGATCTTCACGCCTTCCTTGGCCTCGACCGCCTGGTGCAGGCCGTCGGACCAGCGGCGGCCGGCCAGGGTGCGGCCGGTAAACTCGTCGACGATCACCACCTCGCCGTCGCGCACGATGTAGTCCACGTCGCGCTGGAACAGCGCGTGCGCGCGCAGCGCGGCGTTGAGGTGGTGGACGACGGTCAGGTTCTGCGCGGCGTACAGGCCGCTCTCGTTGTCCGCGCCGATGATGCCGGCCTGGCGCAGCAGGTCCTCGGCGTGCTCCATGCCCGCTTCGGACAGGTGTACCTGCTTGCCCTTCTCGTCGACCCAGTAGTCGCCCTCGCCTTCCTCGGTCTCCTGCTTGAGCAGTTGCGGCACCATGCGGTTGACGCGGATGTACAGCTCCGGCGAATCGTCGGCCGGGCCGGAAATGATCAGCGGGGTGCGCGCCTCGTCGATCAGGATCGAGTCCACCTCGTCGACGATGGCGTAGTGCAGGCCGCGCTGGTGGCGGTCGGCGCGGCTCAGCGCCATGTTGTCGCGCAGGTAGTCGAAGCCGAATTCGTTGTTGGTGCCGTAGGTGATGTCGGCGGCGTAGGCCTCGCGCTTGTCGCCGTGCGGCATGTTCGGGTAGACCACGCCCACGCTCAGGCCCAGCCAGTTGTACAGCCTGCCCATCTGCGCGGCGTCGCGCTTGGCCAGGTAGTCGTTGACGGTGACCACGTGCACGCCCTTGCCTTCCAGCGCGTTGAGGTACACCGGCAGCGTCGCCACCAGGGTCTTGCCTTCACCGGTGCGCATCTCGGCGATCTTGCCCAGGTGCAGCACCATGCCGCCGATCAGCTGCACGTCGTAGTGGCGCATGCCCAGCACGCGCCGGGAGGCCTCGCGGCAGACCGCGAAGGCTTCCGGCAGCACCTTGTCCAGTGCCTCGCCGGCGGCGATGCGCTCGCGGAACTCGGGGGTCTTGGCCTTCAGTTCATCATCGGAAAGCTTGCCGATCTCCGGCTCCAGGGCGTTGATTCTGGCGACGATGCGGTTGAACTGGCGGAGCTGGCGTTCGTTGCGGCTGCCGAAAACGCGGGTAAGCAAGCTGTTGATCATTGAAGGAACCGGTTTGGATGGAATGCCGCGCGCCCCCGCCCCGGGCGGAACCTGTCGGCACAAACGAAACAGGGCGCAGCGCGCCCCGTCGATGGCAATGACTATTGTAGCTTGGGGCGGGCGCCTGGCGATTCAAGCACCCGCCGCCACGACCCGGCGATCAACCGCGGCCGACCCGTCCCACCGGGGTGTTGCCCCCTTGGCCGAGGAACTTGCGCGGGTTCATCACGCGCCCGTCCTTCCACACCTCGAAATGCACGTGGGCACCGGTGGAGCGGCCGGTGGAACCGGCCTTGGCCACTTCCTGCCCGGCCCGTACCAGGTCGCCCTCGCGCACCCTCAGCCGCGAATTGTGGGCATAGCGGGTGACGTAGCCGTTGCCGTGGTCCACATCCACGACGTTGCCGTAGCCGCCCTTCACCCCGGAAAAGCGCACCACGCCATCGGCCACCGCCATCACCGGGTCGCCGACGCGGGCATGGAAATCGATACCCTTGTGGCTGGCCGCGCCACGGCCGAACGGGTCGGCACGGGTGCCGAACCCGGAGGTCACGTAGCTGTTGCGGATCGGCATGCGCGAAGGCACGGCGTTCTGCTCCAGCTGGTGGTCGAACAGCAGCGACTCCAGCACCGACAGCTGCCGGCCCGAATCGACGAAGCGCTGCTGCAGCATCTGTAATTCGGCATCGACCTTGCCGGCCGGGATGTCCTCGACCGGGCTGGCGTCGCCATCACCCATGCCGGGAGTTTCGTTGAAGTCGAACTCGCCGTCTTCCAGCTTGCCCATCCGGGTCAGCCGTTCGCCCAGCGCATTCAGCCGGGTGGCCTGCGCCTGCAGCTCGGCCATTCGTGCCGCCAGCGCGTTGACCTGGGTCTGCGCGTCGGCGCGCACCTTGACCAGTTCCTGCTGCTGGCGCTCGACCTCGGCGCGCAGCATCGAGTCACCGGCCGCACCCACTGCCAAGGTCACTCCCATGCCCAGCAGGCAGCCCAGCCCCAACAGGCCGCCAGCCAGCGCCTTCGGTCGCTCCTCGAAAAAATCATGCAGGCGTGCCAACCGGGTTTTCGCCTGCCGCCCCCGTGTTTTGATTACGATCTTTCTGAAGGTCATCGAAGAATTCTTATGTCTGAGCCGAAATCCGGTGTTCGCCCCCGTACAGCACCCAAACAGGCGCTGGAAGCGGTCATGGCGGACAAAGCAGGAAATCCGTTGCGGCGAGCCCTGTGGCTCGATGCGCTGGACCGGCAGTTGCGCCCCCAGTTGCCACCCATGCTGGCGAGCCGTTGCCGGCTGGCCAATGTGGACGGCGAACACCTCGTTTTTCTCGTCGAGTCACCGGTCTGGCATGCCAAGGTGCGGCTTGCCGAACAGCAGTTGCTCGACGCGGCCCGATCCATCGGGCTGAAGGCCACGCGGGTGACCGTCAAGACTGCTACCGCGCCTGCACCCTCCCCGGTGCGCAACGACCAGCGCAGTTCCCACGCAGTAACGGCCGCCACGCACAAAGGCCTGCGCGACGCCCTGGCTTGTCTGGCGGATGTGAAAGGCACCCGGTCCGGAAACGGCGGATGATCCTCCGCCGCGACAAGCCGGCAGGAATCCTAGCCGCGACTGGACGGGCGGGAGTTAGCGAACCGTTAAATAAAAGTTAAGCGCCGCCCGGAATTCCCGCGAGCTTCACATTTCCGACACAGCGCTGGCCAATGGGCGCGTTTCGCCCATTCAGCATTCAGGCGTAGGCGACGTTGCCGTAGACGACGGGCTCGGCCGCAGCCGCGGCGTCGTAGCGGACCCATTCCCAGGCGCTTTCATCGGCCAGCAGGGCGCGCACCAGCTTGTTGTTGAGCGCATGGCCGGACTTGAAGCCTTCGTAGGCACCGAGCACCTGGCCGCCGGCCAGGTACAGGTCGCCGATGGCGTCGAGGATCTTGTGGCGCACGAACTCGTCGGCGTAGCGCAGGCCGTCGTCGTTGAGCACGCGGAACTCGTCGAGCACGATCGCGTTGTCCATCGAACCGCCCAGGCCGAGGTTGCGTTCGCGCATGTACTCCAGGTCGCGCATGAAGCCGAAGGTGCGCGCGCGGGAGATTTCCTTGACGTAGGCGGCGGTGGAGAAGTCGATTTCCGCCCGCGACTGCCGTGCCGGAATCATCGGGTGGTCGAACTGGATGGTGAAGCCGAGCTTGTAGCCCTCATGGGGCTCGAAGCGGGCGACCTTGTCGCCGTCACGCACTTCCACCGGCTTGAGGATGCGCATGAAGCGCTTGGCCGCATCCTGCTCGACGATGCCGGCCGACTGCAGCAGGAACACGAACGGGCCGGCCGAGCCGTCCATGATCGGCAGTTCGGCCGAGGACAGTTCGACGATGGCGTTGTCGATGCCGAGGCCGGCCATTGCCGACATCAGGTGTTCGACGGTCTGGATCTTGGCGCCCTCGCAGGTCAGGCCGGTACACAGGGTCACCTCGGTGACCAGGTCGGCACGGGCCGGCACTTCCACCACCGGGTCCAGGTCCACGCGACGGAACACGATGCCGTGGTCGACCGGAGCCGGGCGCAGGGTCATGTAGACCTTGTCGCCGCTGTGCAGGCCGACGCCGGTGGCGCGGATCGTGTTCTTGAGGGTGCGCTGCTGGATCATGGATTCGGAATCGGGGGCCGTGCAGGCACGGACATTCAAACAAGAATAACACGCGTTACCACGCGCCCTGCCGCCGCGAAGCGGCCTGCGCCGGCAGCGCCACGCTGCCGAAAATGCCGCCGGTCCGGCACCGGACCGGCGACAAAGGACATGGTGCCGCCCGCCGGGGAGGACAACCCCGGCGTCGTGTTGCCGCGGCCGGGCAGCCTGGGCCGCCCGGTCGTTCCGTTACGGTCAGTCGGCCTGACGACGCAGGGCGAACCGCCGCGTTTGCGAAGCACTGCTTCGCGCGGCGGTGAGCGCCCGGCCACGGATGGCCGGGCCGGACGTCCCGCAGCCGCGATGCCTCGCCAGGGATGGCATCAGTCGGCCTGACGACGCAGGAACGCCGGAATGTCCAGGTAATCGCTGGGCAGTTCGGCGGCGGCGGTCGGCGCGGCCGGGGCCGATGCGGCCACGGTGTCCGAGCTGGGGCGGCGCAGGCCGGAGCTGAGCGAGCTGCCGACCGCGCGGGCCACGGCGTCGGCCGGGCTCTCGTAGTCGCCGCCGAACTCCGGCTGGCCGGTGGTGGCGTTGCGCACCAGCTTGATCGGCGCGCGCTCGCCGGGACGCTGGGTGCCCTTGGCGACGGCACGGTTCAGGCCGGTGGCGACCACGGTCACCTTGATCTCGTCGCCCAGGTCCGGGTCGATCACGGTGCCGATGACCACGGTGGCGTCCTCCGAGGCGAAGGCGTGCACGGTGCGGCCGATCTCGTCGAACTCGCTCATGGTGATGTCGGTGCCGGCGCTGATGTTGACCAGCACGCCGTTGGCGCCGGCCAGGTTGACGTCGTCCAGCAGCGGGTTCTGGATCGCGGCCTCGGCGGCAGCCTGGGCGCGGTCGTCGCCGCGGGCGGTACCGGTGCCCATCATCGCCAGGCCCATTTCCGACATCACGGTGCGCACGTCGGCGAAGTCGACGTTGATCAGGCCCGGGCGCACGATCAGGTCGGCGATGCCCTGCACCGCGCCCTGCAGCACGTCGTTGGCGGCGCGGAAGGCCTGCACCATCGTCGCGTTGCGGCCGAGCACGGTGATCAGCTTCTCGTTGGGGATGGTGATCAGCGAATCGACGTGCTGGCTCAGCTCCTCGATGCCCTTGAGCGCCACCTGCATGCGGCGGCGGCCCTCGAACGGGAACGGCTTGGTGACCACGGCCACGGTCAGGATGCCCATTTCCTTGGCCAACTGCGCCACCACCGGCGCTGCGCCGGTGCCGGTGCCGCCGCCCATGCCGGCAGTGATGAACACCATGTCCGCACCCTGCAGGGCGTCCATGATGCGCTCGCGGTCTTCCAGCGCGGCCTGGCGGCCGACTTCCGGGTTGGCGCCGGCGCCCAGGCCCTTGGTGACGTTGGTACCCAGCTGCAGCTGCAGCTTGGCGCCGCAGTTCTTGATCGCCTGCGAATCGGTGTTGGCGGTGATGAACTCCACGCCGTCGATGCTGCCGTTGACCATGTGCGCCACGGCGTTGCCGCCGCCGCCGCCCACGCCCACCACCTTGATCACCGCATTGGGTGCCATCTTCTCGATCAGTTCGAAATGTGCCATGTCCATGTCCTCGTTATGTTGGAACCCGACCCGCGGGCCGGCATCTTTTCTAGTTGGTGTTGCGTTACCGCCAATCGTCTTCCGCCCTTCCGCCTTCCGCTCTTTCCACTGCCGGTCTGCGACGCTCAGAACTCGCCGCGGAACCAGTTCTTCAACTTGTTGAACAACGTGCCCGCACGCCCGACCGGCAGCGACGGCCGCCGCGGGTGCTCGATCTGGCTGCCCATCAGCAGCAAGCCGACGCCGGTGGCGTGCACCGGGTTGCCGACCACTTCGCCCAGCCCGGTGACGTGCTGCGGGATGCCCACGCGCACCGGCATCTGCAGCATTTCCTCGGCCAGCTCGACCACGCCCTCCATCTTCGAGGCGCCGCCGGTGAGCACCATGCCGGCGCGCACCATCTCCTCGAAGCCGGAGCGGCGCAGTTCGGCCTGCACCATCTCGAAGATTTCCTCGTAGCGGCCCTGCACCGCCTGCGCCAGCGAGGCGCGCGGCATGCGCCGCGGCGGGCGGTCGCCGACCGAGGGCACCTGGATGCTTTCCTCGGCGGTGGCCAGCTGCGCCAGCGCGCAGGCGTAACGCACCTTGATCTGCTCGGCCTCCGGGGTCGGCGTGCGCAGCATGTGCGCGATGTCGTTGGTGACGTGGTCGCCGGCGATCGGCAGCGAGGCGGTGTGGCAGATGGCGCCCTGCACGAACACCGCGATGTCGGTGGTACCGGCGCCCATGTCCACCATCACCACGCCCAGCTCGCGCTCGTCGGCGGTCAGCACCGCCACCGACGAAGCCAGCGACGAAAGCACCAGGTCATCGACCTGCAGGCCGCACTTCTGCACGCACTTGCTGATGTTGGCCGCGGCCGACTGCGCGCATACCACCAGGTGCGCGTGCACCTCCAGGCGCACGCCGGTCATGCCAACCGGATTGCGGATGCCTTCCTGCGAGTCGTCCAGCACGTACTCGCGCGGGATCGCGTGCAGGATCTTCTGGTCGGCCGGGATCGCCACCGCCTTGGCGGCTTCCAGCACCCGGTCCAGGTCGCCCCAGGTCACCTCGCCCTCGCGGATCGGGGTGATGCCCTGCGAGTTGCGGCACTGCACGTGGTTGCCGGAGATGGAGGCGTAGACCGAGCGGATCTCGCAGCCGGCCATCAGCTCGGCCTCCTCGATCGCGCGCTGGATCGACTGCACGGTCGATTCGATGTCCACCACCACGCCGCGCTTGAGCCCGCGCGATTCGTGCGAGCCGATGCCGATGACCTCGATCGGGCTGCCCGGCGAATACTCGCCCACCAGCGCCACCACCTTGGAGGTGCCGATGTCCAGCCCGACGATCAACGATTTGTCACCCTTGCGATTCATGTCCTGTCCTGCGTCTGCTTTGCTGCCGGCGGCGGGGTTCCCCAGCTCAGCGTGAAACCATTGGTGTAGCGGAGGTCGGCGCGCACGATCGGCACCTGGGTGCGGGTGAGCTGCGGCAGCACGCGCACGAAGCGGGCCAGCCGCGAGCGCGCGTCGTTGCGGCCGACGACCACCTCGGTGCCGTTGTCCAGCGCCAGAGACCAGCTGCCGCGCGCATCCATCGCCAGCCGGCGCACGTCCATGCCGGCCGGCGCGAACAACGCGCGCGAATCGTTGTAGAGCTCGACCACTTCGGCGGTCATGCCATCCGGGCCGTCGAGCTGCGGCAGCGGCGCGTGCTCCAGCCCGTGCGGCACCGCGAACAGCCGGCCCTGCTCGGACAACAGCCGGTCCTCGCCCCAGCGCGCGAACGGCTTGTGCTCGACCACGCTGACCTCCAGCACGTCCGGCCACTGTTTGCGCACCTGTGCGCTCGCCACCCACGGCAGCTGCTCCACCGCCTGCTGCGCATCCTGCAACTTGACCGCGAAGAAGCCGGCGCGCGCATACGGCAGCAGCGCCTTCTGCAGTTCCTCGCCGGGCACGCGCTTGAACTCGCCATGCACGCGCAACTTCGTCAGCGGCCAGCGCTCGGCGCCGACCCAGCCGTTGAGTACGGCCACCACCGGCAACGCCACCAGGGCGATGGCCAGCAGCCAGGCGAGGATGCGCAGCAGTGCGTTCATCGCGCGCACCTCCCGGCCACGCGTGCACGCATGCGCACCGGCGATGCGGCGGCATGGATACGACGTGGCGGGCGCATGGCGCGGGTCATTCGTCGACGCCCTCCATCAGGAAGCCGCCGGTGGCAATCTGCTGGGCGACGTGGCCGATGTCGCCAGCGCCCATCATCAGCAGCAGGTCACCATCCTGCAGCACGTCCGGCAGCACCGACACCAGATCGCTGGCATGGCCAACCACCACCGGCTCGCTGCGGCCACGCGCACGGATGGCACGGGCCAGCGAGCGGGCGTCGGCGCCGGGGATCGGCGCCTCGCCAGCCGGGTAGACCTCGCTGAGCACCAGTGCGTCCACTTCCGACAGCACCGCGGCGAACGCGTCGAACTGGTCGCGGGTGCGGCTGTAGCGATGCGGCTGGAACGCCACCACCAGACGCTGCTCCGGCCAGCCACCACGTGCGGCGGCGAACACCGCGGCCAGTTCGCGCGGGTGGTGGCCGTAGTCGTCGATGACCCGCACCGCCGCACCCTTGCCGGTAGCAACGACACCGAGGTCGTTGAAGCGGCGGCCCACGCCCTGGAACTTCTCCAGCGCAATAGCGATCGTTTCCGGTGCCACGCCCAGCTGCCAGCCGATGGCGGCGGCAGCCAGCGCATTGAGCACGTTGTGGCGGCCCGGCAGCGCCAGCGTCACCGGCACGCTGCTGCCCTCGGGCAGGCGCAGGGTGAAGCGCATGCGCGCGCCATCCTGCACCACGTCCTCGGCACGCACGTCGGCATTGCCGTTCACGCCGTAGGTCATCACGTGGCGTGGGGTGGCAGCGGCCAGCGCAGCCACCTCGGGGTCGTCGATGCACAGCACCGCCAGCCCGTAGAACGGCAGGCGCTGCAGGAATTCGGCGAATGCGGCCTGCACCCGGGCAAAGTCGCCGCCGTAGTTCTCGAGATGGTCGGCGTCGATGTTGGTGATCACCGCCACCAGCGGGTTCAGGCGCAGGAAGCTGCCGTCGCTCTCGTCGGCCTCGGCCACCAGCCACTGGCCGCCACCGAGCTTGGCGTTGGCACCGGCGGCGAGCAGTTGCCCGCCGATGACGAAGGTCGGATCCAGCCCGCCCTCGCTGAGCACCGCGGCGGTCAGCGAGGTGGTGGTGGTCTTGCCGTGGGTGCCGGCCACGGCGATGCCGCGGCGGAAGCGCATCAGCTCGGCCAGCATCGCCGCGCGCGGCATGATCGGGATGCGCTGGCTGCGCGCCTCCATCAGCTCCGGGTTGTCGTCGCGGATGGCGCTGGAAACGACGATGCAGTCGGTGCCCAGCACGTTGGCGGCCGAGTGCCCGCGCATCACCCGCGCGCCCAGCCGCGCCAGGCGACGGGTGGCGGCGTTGTCGGCGTTGTCCGAGCCGGAGACTTCATAACCCAGGGTCAGCATCACCTCGGCGATGCCGCTCATGCCGGTGCCGCCGATGCCGACGAAATGCACGCGCGGGAAGGCACGCACCAGGTCGGTGGTGTCGTGCAGGCGACGGATCATGCGCGGCCTCCGGTGTGTCGGGTACGCGATGCGGTGGTCATGCGGCTTCCTCAAGAATGATGTCGGCGATGCGTTCGGCTGCATCGGGCATGGCCAGCGCGCGCGCGGCCTGCGCCATCCGCAGGCGGCGCCCGCTGGCGCCGGCCAGCGCGCACAGTACGCCTTCCAGATTGGCGGCCAGCGCGTCGTCCTGTTTCAGCAGCTCGGCGGCGCCGCGCTCGACCAGATATTCGGCATTGCGGGTCTGGTGATCGTCGACCGCGGCGGCGAACGGCACCAGCACGCTGCCGACACCCACCGCGCACAGTTCGGCCAGGGTGGAGGCGCCGGAACGGCACACCACCAGGTCAGCCCAGGCATAGGCGGCGGCCATGTCGGTGATGAAGGCATCGACGCGGCCTTCGACGCCGGCAGCACGGTAGGCTTGCTGCGCTTCGCCATGCAGCTTTTCGCCGCACTGGTGCCAGACCTCGATGGCGACGCTGCCACCCAGCGCGGCCAGCGCCTGCGGCATGGCGTTGTTCAACGCGCGCGCACCCTGGCTGCCGCCAAGCACCAGCACGCGCATCGGGCCGCTGCGGTCGGCAAGGCGCCGTTCCGGCGCCGGCAACGCGGCAATCTCGGCGCGCACCGGGTTGCCGACCACTTCCTCGCGCACGGCGAAGCTGCCTGGGAAGCCGGTCAGCACACGGCGCGCGACGCGCGACAGGATGCGGTTGGTCAGGCCCGGCGCGCGGTTCTGCTCGTGCACCAGCAACGGCAACCCGTGCAGGCGCGCGGCGATGCCGCCGGGGCCGGAGGCAAAGCCGCCGAAGGCAACCACGGCGCGCGGGTTGCGCTCGCGCAGGATGAAACCGGCCGCGCGGATCGCGCGCAGCACCCGTAGCGGCGCACCCAGCAGCGCCAGCTTGCCCTTGCCGCGCAGGCCACTGATGGCGAGCGTGTCGATGGCGATGTCGTGCTGCGGTACCAGCCGGGTTTCCATCGCACCGTCGGCGCCCAGCCACGTCACCGGGATGCCGCGCGCGCGCAGTACGTTGGCGACCGCCAGGCCGGGGAAGATGTGGCCACCGGTACCGCCGGCCATGATCAGTACCGGGCGCTGCTGCATCGACGGGCCCGCCATCACGCGATCCTCCCGAAGGTGGGCTCGACCCGCTGCGGCATGCGGCTGGTACCGCGCATGGGGCCCCGCTGCATCGCTGCGGCAATGGCGCCGGCGGTGACCGACGTTGCCGCCGGTTCGTCCTCGGCGGCCTCGAACAGCGGCTCACTGTCCTCCTCACGCACTTCCTGGCGGCGCACCGCGCGGTTGTACTCCCACGACACGCGCAGCAGCAGGCCGATCGCCACGCAGGTCATCATCACGCTGGAGCCGCCGGAGGACACCAGCGGCAGGGTCAGGCCCTTGGTCGGCAGAATGCCGAGGTTGACGCCGATCGACACGAAGGTCTGCAGGCCGATCCACAAGGCGATGCCGAAGGCGATGTAGCCGGCGAAATGGCGGCGCATCTCGATGCAGCGCATGCCCAGCCACAGCGCGCGGCCGACCAGCAGCGTGTACAGCGCGACGATGGTGCACACCCCGGCGAAACCCAGTTCCTCGGCGATCACCGAGAAGATGAAGTCGGTGTGCGACTCGGGCAGGTAGTTGAGCTTCTGGATCGACGCGCCGAGGCCGACGCCGGCCCACTCGCCGCGGCCGATCGCCATCAGTGCGTTGGACAGCTGGTAGCCGGAGCCGAGCTGGTCCTCCCACGGATCCATGAACGAGGTGACGCGGCGCATGCGGTACGGCTCGAAGTAGACCAGCAGCGTCAGCGCCACCACCATCACCAATGCCGGCAGCACGATGCGCTTCATCTGCGCGCCGCCCAGCACCAGCATGCAGGTGGTGATGCCCAGCAGCAGCGTGGAGGAGCCGAAGTCCGGCTGCATCAGCAGCAGGCACACCAGCACGCCGACCACGCCCACCGGTTTGAGCATCGCCTGCCAGGTGGCGTTGACCTCGTCGCGGAAGCGCACCAGATAGCTGGACAGCCAAACGATGTACAACACCTTCACCGCCTCGACCGTCTGGAACTTGGAGACACCCAGGTTGATCCAGCGCCGTGCGCCGTTGACGGTGCTGCCCAGGCCGGGGACGAACACCACCAGCAGCAGCACCGCGCAGGCAACCAGCAACAGGCGGTTGTGCTCTTCCACCTTCTTCAGCTCGACACGCATGGCCGCCACCGCCAACACCACGCCGATGGCGATGAACAGCAGGTGGCGGTTGAGGTAGTGGAACGGGTTCCGGGTCAGCGCGATGGAACTGGATGCCACCATCACGATGCCCAGCGACGCCAACGCCACGGCAGCGCCCAGCAGCCACTTGTCGTAGTGGCCGCCGATCGCTTCGAGCCGGGTTGCCTGGCGCGCGTGGTCGTCCATCAGCGCACCTTCAACGTCGCCAGGCCGATCAGCACCAGCATCATGCTGATGATCCAGAAACGCACGATCACCCGCGGCTCGGGCCAGCCCTTCAGCTCGAAGTGGTGGTGGATCGGCGCCATGCGGAATACGCGCTTGCCGGTCAGCTTGAAGCTGGCCACCTGGATCATCACCGACAGCGTCTCGATCACGAACACGCCACCCATGATCACCAGCACCAGCTCCTGGCGCACGATCACCGCGATGGTACCCAGCACCGCGCCCAACGCCAGCGCGCCGACGTCGCCCATGAACACCATTGCCGGATAGGTGTTGAACCACAAAAAGCCCAAGCCCGCACCGGCGATCGCCGCGCAGATGATGACCAGCTCGCCGGCGCCGGGAATCTGCGGAATCTGCAGGTAGCTGGAGAACACCGCGTTGCCCGAGGCGTAGGCGAACACGCCCAACGCGCAGGCCACCAGCACCGTCGGCATGATCGCCAGGCCGTCGAGGCCATCGGTCAGGTTGACCGCGTTGGAGAAGCCGACGATCCAGAAGTAGGCGATTGCCACGAAGCTGATGCCGGCCAGCGGCAGCGCGATGGCCTTGAACATCGGGATGTACAAGGTCAGCGCCGCAGGTACGTCCGCCGTGTAGAACAGGAACAGGCCGGCACCGAGGCCGAAGATCGACTGCAGCAGGTACTTCCAGCGCGACTTCAGGCCGTTCGGGTCGCGCCGGGCGATCTTGATCCAGTCGTCGTACCAGCCGATGGCGCCGAAGCACAGCATCACCGCAATCACCAGCCACACATAGCGGTTGCGCAGGTCGCCCCACAGCAGCACCGACAGCAGCACCGACAGCAGGATCAGGCCACCGCCCATCGTCGGCGTGCCGGCCTTGGAAAAGTGCGACTGCGGGCCGTCCTTGCGGATCGGCTGGCCGCCCTTGAGCTGCGCCAGCCGGCGGATCGCCGCCGGGCCGAGCCACAGCGACAGGCCGAGCGCGGTCAGCGCGGCGAGGATGCCGCGGAAGGTGAGGTAGTTGAACAACCGGAACAGGTCGTCCAACTGCTGCAGCCAGCGGGCCAGTTCAAGCAACATGTGGTGTGTCCTCGCCACGCTTGAGCAGCGCGGTCACGATCTTGTCCATTGCACTGCCGCGCGAGCCCTTGACCAGGCAACGCACGCCAGCATGAAGTTCGGTATCCAGCGCGGCGGCCAGCGCGGCGTGGCTGTCGAAGTGGCGGGCACCCTCGCCGAACGCGGCGGCGGCGGCGGCGCTCAGCGGGCCGAGCGCATACAGGCGCTTGAGCCCGGCTTCGCGCGCGCGCAGGCCGGCCTGCGCATGCAGCGCCTGCGCGTCGGGGCCGAGTTCGCGCATGTCGCCCAGCACCAGCCAGCCTTCTTCCTTGCCCGCAGCCAGCGCGGTGATCGCCGCCGCCAGCGAGCCGGGATTGGCGTTGTAGCTGTCATCCACCAGCACCGCGCCGCTGGGCAGCACGTGCGCGACCTGGCGGCCGGGCACCGGGCGCGCCTGCGCCAGCCCCTCGGCCACCTGCGCCAGCGCGATGCCGGCGGCCAGCGCCAGCGATGCGGCAGCCAGCGCGTTGAGCACGTTGTGGCGGCCGGGCAGATGCAGTTCCACCCCGGCGCTGTCTTGCGGCGTACGCAGTTGGAAGCGCGAGCCCGTTTCGGCCAGCACGATGTTGCCGGCGGTGACATCAGCACTGACTTCCAGCCCGAAACGGATGACACGGTGCGCACCGGCACGCGCCGCGAAGTACGGCGCGAACGCGTCGTCGGCATTGACCACCGCCACACCGTCGGCGCGCAGGTCGTCGTGGACCGCCGCCTTGGTATTGGCGATCTCCAGCAGACTGCCCATGCGCTCCAGATGCGCCGGGGCGACGTTGTTGACCAGCGCCACGTCCGGCGGCGCGATCGCGGTCAGGTAGGCGATGTCGCCGGGCTTGCCGGTACCCATTTCATAGACCGCGTAATCGGCGTCTTCCGGCGCATCGATCACCGCCAGCGGCAGGCCGATCTCGTTGTTGCGGTTGCCCGGCGTGGCATGGACGCTGCGGCCTTCCAGCGCGGCAGCATGCCGCAGGATCGCCAGCAGCAGGTTCTTGACGCTGGTCTTGCCGTTGCTGCCGGTGATCGCGAACACCTTCGCGCTACGCCCCTGCTGCATCGCGGCGGCGATCTTCGCCAGCGCCAGTTCGGTATTGGCGACCACGATCTGCGGCACATCCAGCGGCTGCAATGCTTCAACCAGCAGGGCGCCGGCACCGCGTGCGAGCGCGTCGGCGGCGAAGGCATGGCCATCGAAATTTTCGCCACGCAGGGCAACGTACAGGCTGCCCGGGGTCAGCGTGCGGGTGTCGTTGCCGATGGCGTCGATGCTCGCATCGTCGCCGTGAAGCTCGCCACCGGCCCAATGCGCGATCAATGACAAAGGAGTGCGCTTCACCTTGCACCTCCCCTGCGTGCCGCCAATGCCTGCGATGCGACCTCGGTGTCGTCGAAGGGATGCTTGATGCCTGCGATCTCCTGACAGGACTCGTGGCCCTTGCCGGCGATCAGCACGATGTCGCCGGGGCCGGCCGCGGCGATGGCGGTAGTGATCGCCGCGGCGCGGTCACGCTGCACGGTCACGTTCGTGGAATCGATGAATCCGGCCACGATGCCGGCGATGATGGCGTCGCCGTCCTCGCCGCGCGGGTTGTCGTCGGTGACGAACACCACGTCGGCCAGTTGTTCGGCGATGGCCGCCATCTGCGGACGCTTGCCGGTGTCGCGCTCGCCGCCGCAACCGAACACGCACAGCAGGCGGCCGTCGAGGTGGCCGTGCAGGCTGCGCAGCGCCTGTTCCAGTGCGTCCGGGGTGTGGGCGTAGTCGATCACCACGGTGGGCTCGCCGTGGCCGCCGAGGCGGTTCATGCGTCCGCGGATCGGCTGCAGCTGGCCGAGCACGTTGGCGATGGCCGCCGCCGGCTGGCCCAGCGCATGCAGTGCGCCAGCCACGGCCAGCAGGTTGTCGACATTGAAGCGACCCAGCAGCGGCGAGCGCAGCGGATGGCGTTCGCCGCCGATCACCAGCTCGAAACCGATGCCCTGCCCGTCCAGCACCAGGTTTTCGGCGCGAACGCTTGCACCCGGCTGGCCGGTCGAGCTCAGGCCGATGGACTGCACGTCCGCGGCCAGCGTGGCGATCAGCTCGCGACCGAAGCCATCGTCGAGGTTGATGACCGCCGCCTTCAGGCCGTCGCGGTGGAACAGCCGCGCCTTTGCCGCGCCGTAGCGGGCCATGTCGCCGTGGTAATCGAGATGATCGCGGGTGAGGTTGGTGAACACCGCCACGTCGTAATGCACGGCATCGACGCGGCCCTGGTCCAGCGCATGCGAGCTGACTTCCATCGCCACCGCCTGCGCGCCCTGATTGCGCAGCTGCGCCAGCACTTCATGCATCTGCAGCACCAGCGGCGTGGTGAAGCCGGTCGGCACCACCTCGCCGTACAGGCCCACGCCCAGCGTGCCGACCGAGCCGCTGCGGGTGCCCAGCAGCTGCCATGCCTGCGCCAGCAACTGCACGGTGGACGTCTTGCCATTGGTACCGGTGACGCCGACCATCGTCAGCGCGCGCGAGGGATGACCGTGGAACTGGTCGGCCATCGCGCCCATGCGCGCACGCAGGCCGGGCACGGCGATCGCATCGGCCGGCGCCGGCAGTTCCGCCGGGGCCGGCGGTTCGAACAGGATGACGCCGGCACCAGCCGCGCGCGCCTGCTCGACGAAACCCAACCCGTGCGCACCGAAACCGGCGATGGCGACGAAGGCATCGCCGGGGCGCACCTGGCGCGAATCCAGCACCAGCCCGGTCACCTGCGGGTCGCGCGCCAACGCCACGTCCGGCAGCAGCTGCGACAGCGGCATCGTGCGGTTCACTGGTGCACCTCCTGCGCGGCCGGCTGCAGCGCGCGGGCGGTGGGCATGGCCGCGTCGAATTCGGCGGCGGCATCGATGTCGGCACCTGCCGCATCGGCAGCGACCGGCAGCACCGCCGCGTTGCCGACCTTGCCGGCCGCCTGCGCCGCCAGCCACGACTGGATGTCGTCCGGCGGCACGTCCATCAACCGCAGCGTGCCTTCCATCACCTGATGGAACACCGGTGCGGACACCTGCCCGCCATAGTACTTGCCGCCCTGCGGGTCGTTGACCACGATCACTGCGGCAAAACGCGGGTTGGTCGCCGGCACCACGCCGGCAAACAGCAGGTTGTAGCGGCCCTTTTCGTAGCCGTGCGGCCCGTTCTTGCGCGCGGTACCGGTCTTGCCGGCGACGTGGTAGCCCAGGATCGCCGCCTGCTTGGCACCGCCCTGGGTCACCACGGTTTCCATCATCCGCACCACCTCGCGCGCCACGTCCGGCGCGATGACCTGCCGCGCCTCGTTGTGCTGGCCCTTGACGAAGGTCGGCTGGATCACCCGGCCGCCATTGGCCAGCGCCGAATACGCCTGCGCGATCTGCAGTGGCGTCACCGACAGGCCGTAGCCGTAGGACATCGTGGTCTTGGTGGTGCCATACCAGCCGGAACTGCCGGGCACCGGCACCACGCCCGCCGATTCACCGGGGAAACCGCTGTGCGGCGCCATGCCGTAACCGAAGGCGCGCACCGAGTCGTAGAAGGTGCGGTCGGGGATGCGCGCGGCGATCTTGGCCGCACCGATGTTGGAACTGCGGGTGATGACGCCGGTGACGTCGAGCACACCGTTGTTCCGTGGCACGTCGCGGATGGTATAGCGGCCCAGGGTCAGGTAGCCGGGGTTGGTGTCGATCTGGGTGTCCGGCGTGACCAGGTGGTTCTGCAGCGCGGTGGCCACGGTCAGCGGCTTCATCGTCGAACCCGGCTCGACCAGGTCGGTGACGGCACGGTTGCGGCGCGCACCCGGGGTGGCGCCGCTGATCGCGTTCGGGTTGTAGGTCGGCAGGTTGGCCATCGCCAACACCTCACCGGTAGCCACGTCCATGATCACCACCGAGCCACCGGCGGCCTTGTTCTCGACCACCGCGTTGCGCAGCTCACGCATGGCCAGGAACTGGATGCGGCGGTCGATGCTCAGGGTCAGGTCTTTGCCGGGTTCGGCCGGCCGCACCAGGTCGATGCTCTCGACGATCGCGCCCTTGCGGTCGCGGATCACCTTCTTGGCACCGGGCTTGCCGCGCAGCCAATCGTCGAAGGCCAGTTCCAGTCCTTCCTGGCCGTGGTCGTCGATATTGGTGAAGCCCAGCACGTGCGCCAGCGCCTCGCCCTGCGGGTAATAGCGGCGGAACTCGCGCTGCGAGAACACGCCGGGGATCTTCAGCGCGACGATCTGCGCAGCCACGTCCGGGTTCATGCGCCGGCGCAGGTACAGGAACTCCTTGTCGGCCTTCTGCGTGAGCCTCGTGGTCAACTCGTCCACCGGCAAAGACAGCGCCTGCGCCAGCTCGGGGATGCGCTCGGGCGCGCGCAGCAGCTCCTGGGGATTGACCCAGATCGAGGCCACCGGCGTGGACACCGCCACCGGCTCGCCATTGCGGTCGGTGATCATGCCGCGCGAGGTGGCGATGGGTACTTCACGCAGGTAGCGGGCCTCGCCCTGGCGCTGGTAGAAGTCGCTGTTGACCAGTTGCACGTAGGCGGCGCGGCCGACCAGCGTCACCGCGCACAGGCCCAGCCCGGCACCCACCATCAGCATGCGGGTGCGCAGATTGAACTGGCTGCGGTTGCGATTGCGGCGCGGTGCGTTCATGGCGCACCTCTGACCGCCATGGATGGCGGGAATGCCGGTTTTGCAGGAGCACAAACCGGCCCTGCGCCACCCTGCGGGCGGCTTCGCCGTGCAAAACGGCTGTCCTGCCGCTTCGTCATGGGCGCACCACCACGATGTCGGCCGCTTCCGGGAACTTCATGCCCAGCCGGCCACGCGCCTCCTGGTCAACGCGGGTGGCCTGCGCCAGCGTGGCCTGCTCCAGCTGCAGGCGGCCGAACTCGATGTTCAGCTCGTCGCGCGCGTGCTCCAGCCGCGTCAGTTCGACGAACAGCTGGCGGTGGCGGTGGCGGCTGTAGACCACGCCGATCGCCGAGGCGATGGTGGCGAGCAACAGCGCGACGAGGATCACCCGGCTCATGCGGCCACCTCGCGCTTTTCGGCCACCCGCAACACCGCGCTGCGCGCGCGCGGGTTCGCCGCCAGCTCGTCGTCCCCGGCCTTGATGGCGCCACCGATCAGGTCCAGCGCCGGCACGAACACCGCCATCTCGGGCAACCGGCGGTTGCTCGGCGGCGCCTTGGCGTGGCGGTTCATGAACTGCTTGACGATGCGGTCTTCCAGCGAATGGAAGCTGATCACCGCCAGCCGGCCACCGGGTTTCAGGCGCGCCAGCGCAGCGTCCAGCCCCGCCTCGAGGTCGGCCAGCTCGCGGTTGATGTGGATGCGGATGGCCTGGAAGCTGCGCGTGGCCGGGTGGATCTTGTCTTTCCCACGCGGCATCGCCGAGGCGATCAGTTCGGCCAGTTCGGCGGTGCGCGCGAACGGCTGGCTGCCGCGGCGGGCGACGACGGCGCGGGCGATGCGCCGGCTCTGGCGCTCCTCGCCATAGGTCCACAGCACGTCGGCGATCTCGCGCTCCTCGGCACGGTTCAGCCACTGCGCGGCGCTCTCGCCCGTGTCCGGGTCCATGCGCATGTCCAGCGGACCGTCCTTGCCGAAGCTGAAACCGCGTTCGGCCACGTCCAGCTGCGGCGAAGACACGCCCAGGTCGAACAGCACGCCGTCGAGGCCGGCGGCGGTCTCGTTCCAGTCCAGCAGGTCGGCGAAGCTGCCGCGGTAGATGGACACGCGCGGATCCGGCGCGAAATCGCGCTGCGCCACGGCGATGGCCTCCGGGTCCTTGTCCATCACCAGCAGGCGCCCGTGCGGGCCGAGCTGGCGCAGCACGCCGCCGGCATGGCCGCCACGGCCGAACGTGCCATCCAGATAGGTACCGTCCCCGATCACCCTCAGGCCGCTCAGGACCTGGGTGTACAGCACCGGCAGGTGAGCCGCCGGCGGCTGCGACACCGGAGGGTGACCGGCCTGCGCTTGACCGCGCACCCGGGCACCCCGGCTCACAACTTCAGGTCGAGCAGCCCATCGCCCAGATCCCCGTCAGACAGTGTCTGCTGGATCAACGCGCGATGCGCTTGCTCGCTCCATAGTTCGAACTTGTCGCCCATGCCCATCAGCACCGCCTTCTTCTCGATGCCGACCGCGTTGCGGTGGCTGGACGGCAGGCTGATGCGGCCATTGCCATCCAGTTCCAGATGGGCGGCCGAGCCGACGAGCTTCTGTTGCAGGGTGCGCACCACGCGCTGCGTGTTGGGCTTGGCCATCACCTCGTCGCGCACCCGCTCCCATTCCTTTTCGGCGTACAGCCACAGGCAACCGGCTTCGAACGGGTTGTAGGTCAGCACCAGACGATTGCCACAGGCACGCGCGACCAGGTCGCGATGGGCGGTGGGCACCGCCATGCGTCCCTTGTCGTCAACCGTGATGGCCGTCTCGCCCTGAAACACGCCGCGCCCTACCTGTCTGTCATTCCGCCTGGGCGGTCATTGAACCACGAAAAACCACGAATAACCCGGCTTTCCCTCCGATGCCCACATTAGCAGCGGCAAAAGGCTTGTCAACAACTTTCGGGACACAAAATCGCCAGATGCATCAATGGCTTGCACCAATCTTTAGAGAATTGTTCAAGGTTTATCCACAAGTCGCTGTTTCGTCTCAAATTTTGAGATTGGGGTGAAGTTCAGGCGTGTGCAGACGACGTGAAGATCCTGCCGCCATTCAGTCCGCCGTGGCCGCCGCTTGCGCGAAAAGGCACACTGGATCCCATGTGTCTGGTCGCCCTTGCCTGGAAAACCCATCCCCGCTGGCGCCTGCTGATGGCCGGAAACCGCGACGAATTCCACGCCCGTCCCACCACTGCCCTCGCGCGCTGGCCGGCGCCACAGGCGAGCGTCGTCGCCGGGCGCGACTTGCGCTCGGGTGGCACCTGGATGGGCCTCAACGATGCCGGCCACGCCGCCGTGCTTACCAATGTCCGCGACCCGGCTGCCGCCACCGGCGGCCCCTCGCGCGGCGCACTGGTCGCCGGCTTCCTCGCCGGCACGACCCCGGCAGCCACCCGCATCGACGCATTGGCCGGGAATGCCGGCGATTTCGCTCCGTTCAACCTGCTGCTGGCCGACGCCGACGGCTGCCACTACCTCGGCAACCACCCGCCAATGCGGCAGGCGCTGGCGCCGGGTGTGCACGGCATGTCCAACGGTGTGCTGGACGCACCGTGGCCCAAAACCCGCCGGCTGATGGCCGCCCTCGAACACTGGCTGGCGCAGGACGACCCGCCGCTGGACGGGCTGTGGGCCGCGCTGTCCGTTGAATGGCGCCCGGCCGACGCCGATCTGCCCGCCACCGGCATCCCGCTAGAACTGGAGCGGCACCTGTCGGCCGCCTTCATCCGCGGCGAGGACTACGGCACCCGCGCCGGCACGATCCTCGCGCTCGACCATGCCAGCCACGGCTTCATCGTCGAGCGCCGCTTCGGCCCGCAGGGCGTATTCCTCGGCGAAACGCGGATAGATCTGTTAGGAGCGCACCTTGGCGCGCGATGAGGCTTTCCCAGTAGAGCCTCTCGCTACGGCACCCTGGCAGCGACGCGAAGCAAGCCCTCGGAAAACCCATTGGAGGAGAGCCCCCTTTGATAAAGGGGGCGCGCCGAGAGGCGCGGGGATTTGGCAGAAAATGGAGCGGGATCCGACTTTTCGTACCGCCGCTCCGGCGATACGGAAGGTTGGGCGCCTTTCCGGGCGATGCCCGAAAAGGCGGCGGAGCCGGCCTGTAAGCCGGGTTCTGTCGTGGACAGTCATTCTTCTAGGCGCCGCGTCACCGCGACGCTCGAGCAACCTACCCGGATCCGACGCGGGCCACGTCATGGGATCCCTATTTGGTCTTGCTCCAGGTGGGGTTTGCCGTGCCGGTCCGTTGCCGGACTCGCGGTGCGCTCTTACCGCACCATTTCACCCTTACCGGCTCCCCGAAAGGAACGTAGGCGGTATCTTTCTGTTGCACTTTCCGTCGGCTCGCGCCGCCCAGGCGTTACCTGGCACCTTGCCCTGTGGAGCCCGGACTTTCCTCGGCGTTCCCGAAGGAACGACGCGACTGTCCGGCCGACTCCGCCGGGCGTGATTGTCGCATGCAGTCTCTGCATTTCCTACACCTGAAGGCTTACGATCCTCCAGCGCAGGAGCTGCGGACATGGAGTACAGATCCCGATGAACCACCATCCACAAACCATCCAGATATTTCTTCCGAAAGGGGATCCCCAGGGCATCCGCATCGCCGAGATAACGACCCGCATCGTTCGGGTCATCGAGATTCCGCGCAGCCTGATGCATGAATTCATCCAGATGCCCGAGAGCGAACAAGTAGGCGTCTACTTCCTTTTCGGCGAAGACGAGAACACTGGCCGCCCATTGACCTACATCGGCCAGACCGGGCAGTTGAAGCAACGACTGCTGAATCACAGTGCTCAGAAAGATTTCTGGGATAGAGCTGTCGTTGCTGTTTCGCTCACGCACAGCCTGACCAATACCCATGCCATTTACCTGGAATGGCGTTCCATTCAACATGCACTGGCGGCGCACCGCTACGACCTGCAGAACTCGAATACCGGCGGCCAGCCTTATACCCCAGCCCCAATGGAGGCTGACTGCCAAGAGATACATCAAACCATCCGAGTACTTCTGGCCACATTGGGCTATCCATTGTTCGAGCCGCTCAGCCGCTCCCATGAAATGGGGGGCCTTTCAGTCACCACCTACTACTGCCGCGGTCCGGATACCGATGGACTCGGAGAGTACACAACCGAAGGCATGGTGGTGAAGAAAGGCTCGCATGCACGACTGGAACACGTGGATTCGTACTCCGAACGTTCGCGCACACTCAGGGAAGAACTGATTGCTCAAGGCATCGTAGTCGCCAGCGGGAAGAGATTGCGCTTCGAAAACGACTATGCGTTCAAATCGCCCAGTGCAGCCTCATCCTTTCTCCTGGGCCGTCCCTCCAATGGCTGGTCGGATTGGAAGGACTCCAGTGGCCGCACTTTGGATGCAGTAGAACGCGTACCACTTCACAACGCAGAAGCGGACTAGGACACACTCAAGCCTTTGCCGTACAAGGCCTTGCGCGGCGCACCGCTCAGCTCGGCCGCCAGCTTGGCCGCGGTGGACGGCGGCAGGTGTTCGTTGAGCTTTGCGTACAGGCGGCGGCCTTCGGCGATCTTCGCCTCCTCGTCGTCACCGGCGCCCTGCACCATCACCACGAACTCGCCCTTGCGCTGGTTGTCGTCGGCCTGCACGGCACCCAGCAACTGCTCGAGGCTGCCATCGAGCACGGTTTCGAACAGCTTGGTCAGTTCGCGTGCGACCACTGCCGGGCGCTCGCCACCAAACGCGACGGCCATGTCCGCCAGCGATTCGGCGATGCGGTGCGAGGATTCGTAGAACACCAGCGTGCCGGTCTCGCCGGCCAGCCGTTGCAGGCGCTCGCGGCGCGCGGCGGCCTTGGCCGGCAGGAAGCCCTCGAACACGAAGCGGTCGCTCGGCAGGCCGGCCACGCTCAACGCCGCGATCGCCGCGCAGGCGCCCGGCACCGGGCTGACCCTCACCCCCGCCGCACGCGCGGCGCGCACCAGCCGGAAACCGGGGTCGCTGACCAGCGGAGTACCGGCGTCGCTGACCAGCGCCAGCGATTCGCCGCCCAGCAGGCGCGCCACCACGCGCTCGGCCATCGCCTCCTCGTTGTGGTCGTGCAGCGCCACCAATGGCCTGCCGATGCCGAAGTGCGACAGCAGCTGGCCGGTATGGCGGGTGTCCTCGGCGCAGATCGCCGCCACCGAGCGCAGCACCTCCTGCGCACGCGGGCTCAGGTCGGCAAGGTTGCCGATCGGTGTGGCAACGACATACAAGGTGGCGGCAGGGGCGGGCATCATCGGCTTTTCCGTGGGCAAGGGTAGAATCCTACCGTCTCCTCCACCCCGCGCCGCCGCATGCCGTTGAATGGATTTCGAATGAACAAGCCCGCCGCACGGATCACCACCCTGTCACTGTCGCTGCTGCTGTTGGCTGGCTGCGCCACCACCGGCGTCGCGCCCACCGCATCGCCAGGCCAACAGGCGGCCATCGCCCTGCTCGACCAGGGCAAGCCGCGCGAGGCGGCGCAGCAACTGGAAGCCGAAGCGGCGCTGGCGCGGGGCGCGCAGCGCGCGCAACTGTTGGCCGATGCCGCCTTCGCCTGGCACGAGGCCGGCGACGATGCGCGCGCGCGCATGCTGCTGGCGCAGGTGCAGGCCCGCCAGCTGGCTGGTGCCAGCCAGCAGCGCCATGCCCTGCTGGTCGCGGAACTGGCCCTGGCCGACAAACAGCCGGGCACCCTCCTGCAGACACTGGGCAGCCAACCCGATCAACTGCCGGCCGCCTTGCAGGCCCGCTGGTACCTCGCTCGCGCGCAGGCACAGGAAGCCGCCGGTGACGTGTTCGCCACCGCTGGCGAACGCGCCCGCGCCAACCCGCTGCTGTCCGGCAGCGCCCGTGCCGACAACCAGCGCGCCATCGTCCGCTTGCTGGCCAGCCTCGACGACGCCACCCTCACCCGGCGCAGCGCCGCGCTGCCGGTGGGCGACCCGCTCTACAACCACGCAGGCCGTGCCCTGATCGGCCGCGGCCTGCCGCTGCCGCGCCCGTTCGACCGCGATGCCGCCTGGCAGATGGACACCGGCAAGCGCCCGCCGGCCGAGGCCGACGGCTACCGGCCGCCGCTGAAGATGGCGGTGCTGCTGCCGCTGTCCGGCAGCCTCGCCACCGCCGCTGCGCCGGTGCGCGATGGCCTGCTGACCGGCTACTACGCCGAGTACCGCCGCCGCCCGCAGCTCGACTTCATCGATACCCGCGGCACCCCGGCCGGCGCTGGCGCCGCCTACGACAAGGCGGTGGCCGATGGCGCCGACTTCGTGGTCGGGCCGCTGGGCCGCGACGAGGTCGACGCGCTGTTCGCCCGCGACCAGTTGCAGGTTCCCGTGCTGGCGCTGAACCGCGGCAAGGACACCCCGCCGCCGGGCAGCGCCGGTTTCTCGCTGGCGCCGGAGGACGACGGCATCATGGCCGCCGAATACCTGCTGGCGCGCGAGCGCGGCAACGTACTGGTGATCGTCAGCAATGATGACACCGGCCGCCGCGCCGCGGCCGCCTTCGGCGAGCGCTTCGCCCAGCGCGGCGGCAAGGTGGCGGCCAGCATCGGCGTCGGCGACGCCCCGGCCGACATCGGCGCGCAGTTGCGCCAGGCCGGCACGGTGGATTCGGTGTTCCTCGCGGTCAAGGGCCCGCAGGCGCGGATGCTGACGCCGCAGCTGGCGCTGGCCGGGCTCGCCGGCACCACCCGCGTGGGCACCTCGCAACTGGTTTCCGGCACCGGCAAGGCCGAGGAAGACATGCCGCTGGACGGCATCGCCTTCCCGAGCGAGGCGTGGACCACCCGTGGTACCGCCGGCCTGCCCGCCGCCAGCGAACTGGCCGCCACCCTGCCGACCGCACGCGGCGGCGCCGCGCGCCTGTTCGCCTTTGGCTTCGACGCCTGGAAGATTTCCGCCTATCTGGAAAAACTGGCCAACAGCAGTGGCGGTGGCGGCCTGGCCGGGGCCACCGGCACCCTGCACCTGGACGGTTTCGGCAACGTGCTGCGCACGCCGGCATGGTCCACCTTCCACGGTGGCCAACCGGTGCCGATCGGTGATGGCCGCTGAGCAGGCGCGCCGTGGTGCGGCGGTCGAGGCCGCCGCGCGCCGCCATCTAGAAAACGCCGGCCTGCGCTGGCTGGCCGGCAACGTCCGCTACCGTGGTGGCGAGCTCGACCTGGTGATGCTCGACCCGGCCGCCGGCAGCCTCGTGTTCGTGGAAGTGCGCTACCGCCGCCACACCATGTTCGGCGGCGGCGCGACCTCGGTGGATGCCGGCAAACGCCGCAAATTGCTGCTGGCCGCGCAGCTCTACCTTTCCGCGCACCCGCAACATGCGCAGTCACCCTGCCGTTTCGACGTGGTCGAGGCCAGCGGCGAGCCACCGCGGCTGAACTGGCTGCGCGATGCCTTCCGCGCCGACGACTGCTGATGCCCACTATCTTCACCCATGCTGCAGTCCCGCTGGCGTTGTGGTGCGCCAGCGGGCGCGGGCGCATCCCGGGCCGCTTGCTCGGTGCCGGCATCGCCGCGGCAATGCTGCCCGATGCCGACGTGCTCGCCTTCGCCCTGCATATTCCCTATGCCGATGCCTTCGGCCATCGCGGCGCCAGCCACTCGCTGCTGTTCGCCGGCGTGCTGGCGACGCTGGCCGCGTTGCTGTCCCGGCACCTACACGCCGGACGAATGCAGGCACTGGCCTTCGTCTTCATCTGCGCGCTCTCGCATCCGTTGCTCGACGCACTCACCTCCGGCGGGCTGGGCGTGGCGCTGTGGTGGCCGTGGAGCGATCAACGCCTGTTCGCGCCGTGGCGGCCAATCCGCGTCTCGCCGTTCGCCAACGGCTTCTTCAGCATGCGCGGCTTGCAGACGCTGCTGTCCGAACTGCGCTGGGTGTGGCTGCCGCTGGCGCTGTGCGTGCTTGGCTGGAAACTGATCCAGCATCGCCCTCCTTCCGCTGGCCCGACGCGATGAACCCACTGCCCCCCGCCTTCACCGATGAACTGTCGCGACTGCTCGGCGAGCACTGGCGCACCGACGCCGCCGCACTGGCCGCGCACGCGCAGGACAACTCCTGGCGCCACGCGCTGCCGCAGGGCGTGGCGCTGCCTTCAAGCCGCGAACAGGTACAGGCCATCGTGCGTGCGTGCCGTGCACATGGCGTGGCGCTGGTCGGGCGCGGCACCGGCACCGGCACCACCGGCGCGGCGGTGCCGAGCGCCGGCGGCATCGTGCTGTCGTTCGCGCGCATGGACCGCATCCTCGCCATCCGCCCCGGCGACCGCTGCGCGGTGGTCGAGCCGGGCGTGTTGAACGGCGATCTGCAACAGGCCTTGATGCCGCACGGCCTGTTCTGGCCGCCGGATCCATCCAGCTTCGAGATCTGCAGCGTCGGCGGCAACCTCGCCACCAATGCCGGCGGCCCGCGCGCGGTGAGATACGGCACCAGCCGCGACAACGTGCTGGGGCTGGTGGCGGTGACCGGCAGCGGCGAGATCATCGAATGCGGCGGCCCGTGGACCAAGGACGCCACCGGCTACGACCTTACCCACCTGATCGTCGGCAGCGAGGGCACGCTGGCGCTGATCGTCGAGGCCACGCTGAAACTCGCGCCGCGCCCGCGTGCGCAGGCCGGCCTGCGCGTGCTCTACCGCGACGCCGAAAGCGCGGCGGCGGCGGTGTCGCGGGTGATGACCCAGCCAGCCACGCCGACCACGCTGGAATTCATGGATGCGCGCAGCCTGGAGCTGCTGCGCCGCAATGGCGCGCAGGTACCCGAGGCCGGGGCGATGCTGCTGATCGACGCCGATGGCGACGAGGACACCCTGCCCAACGTGCTGCACGCACTGGCGCAGGCCGCCGAAGGCGATGGCCTGCTGGCGCTGGACGTGGCGATGGACGGCAGCGCACGCGAAAAACTGTGGGCGGCGCGGCGCGCGTTGTCGCCGGCGCTGAAGAGCATCGCGCCGGGCAAGATCAACGAGGACGTGGTGGTGCCGGTGTCGCGCATTCCCGAGCTGGTGGCCGGGGTGCAGGCGCTGTCGGCGAAGTTCGAACTGCCCATCGTCGCTTTCGGCCATGCCGGCAACGGCAACCTGCACGTCAACATCCTCTACCACCCGGACGATGCCGGCGAGAACGCGCGCGCGCATGCGGCGTTGCCGGAAGTGTTCGCGCTGGCGCTGGCGCTGGGCGGCACCCTGTCCGGCGAACACGGCATCGGCCTGGCCAAGCGCGACTTCATGGCACAGGCCTTCAGCCCGGCCACGCTGGCGGCGATGCGGGCGATCAAGCAGGCGCTCGATCCCGACGGCATCCTCAACCCCGGCAAGGTGCTGCCGCCGCTGTAGGAGCGACGTCAGCGCGACCTTTGGTGTTGTCGGGAAAGCCGCTGTCGCGACTCGCTTCGCTCCTGCAAAAACCTGCGGAACCGCGCAATCGAGCGTCCCGCGCCTTCGTCGTCACGACCTCGCCACATCGCTTTCAACGGCAACCATGCTGCCGTGCCGGGCATTCGCGCCGCATTGCGGCATGAACACTCGCGCATCGAACAAACCAGGCTTGACAGCGGCAAAAGCGGCATGTTTATCTCGGACCCATGCTGCAACGCCACACCGCCACCGCCCACCTGTCGCCGAGCCCGGCTCCTGCCGCGGCCTCGCTGCTTGTACTCGTGCTTATTACCGAACCCACAGGTGCGGGACGAGCTGGCGCGTAGTCGAAAAAAGCCAGTTTCGATCAAGAACCCCGCACCGGCCCCGGTGCGGGGTTTTTCGTTTCCAGCATCCATTTCAACTGAAACCATGTCCATCACTGCCACCAAACAGAAAACCGCCACCTGCGATGCCCCGTGCACCGCACCGGCCCGCGTCCATTGCCCGCCTCCCCAGACGGCCGCCGCGTCCTGACGCGACGGCCGTTTCTTTCTTCATCGCCCCCTTTCTCTTCATCGCAAGGAACCAAGCCCCATGAGCACCAACGACCTGCCCCAGATCAAGATCGCCGTCATCGGTTACGGCAGCCAAGGCCGCGCCCATGCGCTGAACCTGCGTGAATCCGGTTTCGACGTCACCGTCGGCCTGCGTGCCGGTGGCCCCACCGAAGCCAAGGCACAGGCCGATGGCTTCACCGTCAAGTCGCCTGCCGAAGCGGTCAGGGACGCCGACCTGGTCGCGGTGCTGACTCCGGACATGGTCCAGCAGAAGCTCTACGACGAAGTGCTGGCGCCGAACATGAAGCAGGGCGCGTGCCTGCTGTTCGCCCACGGCCTGAACGTGCACTACGGCATGATCACCCCGCGCGTGGACCTGGACGTGGTGCTGGTCGCGCCGAAGGGCCCGGGCGCGCTGGTGCGCCGCGAATACGAGATCGGCCGCGGTGTGCCGTGCATCTGGGCGGTCTACCAGGACAAGAGCGGCAAGGCCGAGCAATACGCACTGGCCTACGCCGCCGGCTTGGGCGGCGCGCGCGCCAACCTGATCCAGACCACGTTCAAGGAGGAAACCGAGACCGACCTGTTCGGCGAGCAGGCGGTGCTGTGCGGCGGCGCCTCGTCGCTGGTGCAGGCCGGCTTCGAGACGCTGGTGGAAGCCGGCTACCAGCCGGAGATCGCCTACTACGAAGTGCTGCACGAGCTGAAGCTGATCGTCGACCTGTTCTACGAAGGCGGCATCAGCCGCATGCTGGAGTTCGTCTCCGAGACCGCGCAGTACGGCGACTACGTCAGCGGCCCGCGGGTGATCGACGCCGGCACCAAGGCGCGCATGAAGGACGTGCTCAAGGACATCCAGGACGGCACCTTCACCCGCAACTGGGTGGCCGAGTACAACGCCGGCCTGCCGAACTACAACAAATTCAAGCAGGCCGACCTGGAGCACCCGATCGAAAAGGTGGGCAAGGAGCTGCGCGCCAAGATGGTCTGGCTGCAAGCCCAGAACGCGTAAACCCGCGGTCCCCCACCCGCAACAGGCAAAGGTCGCTGCATGAACACTCCCACCCACGGCGCGCCACGCAACGGCGCACGCTGGTTGACGCAGGCCCTGGAGGCCGAAGGCGTGCAGACGCTGTTCGGCTATCCGGGCGGCACCATCATGCCGTTCTATGACGCATTGGTGGATTCCACCCTCAAGCACATCCTGGTGCGCCACGAGCAGGGCGCGGCGCTGGCCGCCAACGGCTACGCCCGCGCCAGCGGCAAGGTCGGCGTATGCGTGGCCACCTCCGGTCCCGGCGCGTCGAACCTGGTCACCGGCATCGCCGATGCGATGCTCGACTCGGTGCCGATGGTATGCATCACCGGCCAGGTCGCCACGCCGCTGCTGGGCACCGATGCGTTCCAGGAGCTGGATGTGTTTGGCATGATGATGCCGATCGTCAAGCACAGCTGGCTGCTGCGCAGCGTCGATGACCTGCCGCAGGTGCTGGCCGAGGCGTTCCGCGTCGCCCGCGAGGGCCGCCCGGGGCCGGTACTGATCGACCTGCCCAAGGACGTGCAGCTGGCCGATGCCACGCACCTGCCCGACCACGTGCCGGCCACGGTGGACCCGGTGCCGGCGCCGGACGCGCAGCGGCTGGCCGAGGCGGTGGAGCTGATTGCCGCGGCCGAGAAGCCAGTGATCTACGGCGGCGGCGGCATCGCCCTGGCCGAGGCGGTGGGCGAGTTCCGCCAGTTCGTCGAGGCCAGCGGCATCCCCACCGTGCTGACCCTGCGCGGGCTGGGCGCGTTGCCGGCCAACCACCCGCAATACCTGGGCATGCTGGGCATGCATGGCACCCGCGCCGCCAACATGGCGGTGCAGGAATCGGATCTGCTGATCGTGATCGGCGCACGCTTCGACGACCGCGCCACCGGCAAGCTGGCCGAATTTGCCCCGTTCGCGCGCGTCATCCACCTGGATGCCGATGCGTACGAAATCTCCAAACTGCGCGGTGCCGACGTCGCCATTCCCGGCAACGTTGCCCACGGGCTGCGCGCACTGACCAAGGTGCGCGGCAACTGCAACGGCTGGCGCGCGCGCTGCGCCGCCAACCGTGAAAAATTCGCCGCGCGCTACGACGCACCCGGCAAGGACATCTACGCCCCGGCGCTGCTCAAGCGGCTGAGCGAAATCGCCCCGCCGGACACGGTGATCACCTGCGACGTCGGCCAGCACCAGATGTGGGTGGCCCAGCACTGCCGCTTCAACCACCCACGCAACCACCTGACCAGTGGCGCGCTGGGCACGATGGGCTTCGGCCTTCCGGCGGCGATGGGTGCGCAGTTCGCCTGCCCCGAGCGCACCGTGGTGCTGGTGTCCGGCGACGGCAGCTTCATGATGAACGTGCAGGAACTGGCGACCATCGCCCGCTGCCGGTTGCCGGTGAAGATCGTGCTGCTGGACAACTCCTCGCTGGGCATGGTCCGCCAGTGGCAGGAGTTGTTCTTCGCCGAGCGCTACAGCGAGATCGACCTGTCCGACAACCCGGATTTCGCCGCGCTGGTGCAGGTGTTCGGCATCCCCGCCACCCACATCACCCAGCGCGCGGAAGTGGAAGACGCGCTGGCCGCGCTGCTGGACACCCCCGGCCCGGCGCTGCTGCACGTGGGTATCGACGCCCGCGCCAACGTGTGGCCGCTGGTGCCACCGAACAACGCCAACAGCACCATGCTGGACAGCAACCCCGCCCACGCCCGGGCAACGCAGGAGAACCCCAATGCAATACCGGCTTGAGCTGGTGCTGAAGCCCGCCGAAGGCGCGCTGCTGCGCGTGCTGGGCATGGTCGAGCGCCGCGGCTTCTCCCCGCACAACATCGATGGCAAGCGCAGCGCCGAAGGCTGGCGCGTGCAGATGGAGATTTCCGGCCAGCGCCCGCCGGAAACCCTGCGCCACCAGTTGGAGAAGGTCTACGACTGCGAATCGGTGCGGGTCGTGGCACTGGACGGTGCCGGGGTGGCGGCATGAACTCCGATGTAGCCGTAATACCGTTGTTCCCTTCTCGCCCCGCGGGGAAAGGAACTCTGGCATCCCGCAATCGGAGGCGTCTTCTTCGACGCTTCGTCGCGCAGCTTCATTCCCCGCTCCCCGTTCCCCGCTCCCCGCTCGGCAATGCCTGACCGCAGCCGCGCCACCGCAGGCAGCGAAAACGCCGGCGACGTGAATGTCAGCGTCGCCGACGTATTGGCCGCGCAGGCGCGGCTGCGCCGTTTCCTGCCGCCGACGCCGCTGCACTACGCCGAGCGTTTCGGCACCTGGTTGAAGCTGGAAAACCTGCAACGCACCGGCTCCTACAAGGTGCGCGGTGCGTTGAACGCAATGCTGGCCGCGCTGGAGCGTGGCGACGAGCGCCCGGTGATCTGCGCTTCGGCCGGCAACCACGCGCAGGGCGTGGCATGGGCCGCCTACCGGCTGGGTGTGCAGGCGATCACGGTGATGCCGCACGGCGCGCCGGCCACCAAGATCGCCGGCGTGCAGCACTGGGGCGCCACCGTGCGCCAGCACGGCAACAGCTACGACGAGGCCTACGCCTTCGCCCGCGAACTGGCCGCGCAGAATGGCTACCGCTTCCTGTCCGCATTCGACGATCCCGACGTGATCGCCGGGCAGGGCACGCTGGGCATCGAGATCGCTCCGCACGCGCCGGACGTGGTGATCGTGCCGATCGGCGGCGGCGGCCTGGCCTCCGGCGTGGCACTGGCGCTGAAGTCGCAGGGCGTGCGCGTGGTCGGCGCGCAGGTCGAAGGCGTGGACTCGATGGCGCGTGCGATCAAGGGCGACGTGCGCGAGATCGCACCGGTGGCGACCCTGGCCGACGGCGTCAAGGTCAAGATCCCCGGCTTCATCACCCGCCGCCTGTGCGCCAGCCTGCTCGACGACGTGGTCATCGTGCGCGAAGCCGAGCTGCGCGAGACGCTGGTGCGGCTGGCGCTGGAGGAACACGTCATCGCCGAGGGCGCCGGCGCGCTGGCGCTGGCCGCCGGCCGCCGCGTGGCCGGCAAGCGCAAGTGTGCGGTGGTCTCCGGCGGCAACATCGACGCCGCCGTGCTCGCCACCCTGCTCTCCGAAGTCCGCCCCAGCCCTCCGCGCAAACCACGACGGCGCAACCCCGACCGACTCCGCAGCCGCGTCGCCGCCAGTGCGGCACGCGCGCCCCGAACCGAACCTTCCAACATCATCGCTACCGCCGTCGAGGAGACCCTCTGGTGAATACTCCAACCATCAATACCCCGCGAATTACCATCTTCGACACCACCCTGCGCGACGGCGAGCAATCCCCCGGCTGCAGCATGACCCCGCCGCAGAAGCTGGTGATGGCGCGCGCACTGGCCGAGCTGGGCGTGGATGTCATCGAAACCGGCTTCCCGGCCAGCTCGCAGTCCGACCGCGAGGCGATGGCACTGATCGGCCGCGAGCTGCGCGAGCCGGTGCTGGCGGTGCTGTCGCGCTGCCTGCCGGGCGACATCGAAACCTCCGTCAAGGCACTGGAAGCGGCGGCCAAACCGCGCTTGCACGTGTTCCTGTCCACCAGCCCGCTGCACCGCGAGCACAAGCTGCGCATGAGCAAGGAACAGGTGCTGGAATCGGTGCACAAGCACGTCACGCTGGCGCGCGGTTACATCGACGACGTCGAATTCTCGGCCGAAGACGCCACCCGCACCGAGCTGGACTTCCTCACCGAGGTGACGCAGGTCGCCATCGCCGCCGGCGCACGCACCATCAACCTGCCGGACACCGTGGGCTTCACCACCCCGGAGGAGATCCGCGCGATGTTCCAGCACGTGATCGCCAACGCCGCCGATGCCGACAAGGTGGTGTTCAGCGCCCACTGCCACAACGACCTGGGCCTGGCCGTGGCCAACTCGCTGGCCGCCATCGAGGGCGGTGCGCGGCAGGTGGAAGGCTCGATGAATGGCATCGGCGAGCGCGCCGGCAACTGCGCGCTGGAGGAGATCGCGATGGTGTTGAAGGTGCGCAACGCCTTCTACAACTTCGACACCGGCTTCGACACCCGCCGCATCGTGCCGACCTCGCAGCTGCTGCAGCGGCTGTTGGGCATGCCGGTGCAGCGCAACAAGGCCATCGTCGGCGCCAACGCCTTCGCCCATGAATCGGGCATCCACCAGCACGGCATGCTGCGCAACCGCAACACCTACGAAATCATGCACCCGCAGGACGTGGGCTGGGCCGACACGCAGATGGTGCTGGGCCGCCACAGCGGCCGTGCCGCGGTCGAGGCGCGGCTGCGCGCGCTGGGCTACTGGCTGGAGGAGGAAGAACTGAAGCTGGTGTTCGAGCAGTTCAAGAACGTGTGCGAGCAGCAGCGCGTCGTTACCGACGCCGACCTGCAGGCGCTGATGCAGGGCACTTCCGGCAACGACGGCTACCGGCTGGCGTCGATGACCATCAGCGACGTCGGCAGCCGCGCCAACGCCTTGGTCGAGCTGTCCGACCCGGAAGGCAACCGCGTGGCCGAAACCGCGCAGGGCGACGGCCCGGTCGATGCCCTGTTCGCCGCGCTGTCGGCCGCCACCGGCATCCAGCTGACCCTGGACAGTTACCACGTGCACAGCGTCGGCATCGGCGCCGACGCGCGCGGCGAGGCCAACCTCAGCGTGCGCCACGAAGGCGAGATACTGGAAGGCACCGGCACCAGCCGCGACATCATCGAGGCCAGCGCGCTGGCCTGGCTGGACGTCACCAACCGCCTGCTGCGCCAGCGCGAAGGCGTGGACAACGAGGAGGCCGTCAGCGCCTGAGCGCGACGGCAGGCACAGGCAACGGAACCGAACACGATGAGCTCCGCACCCAAGACCCTGTACGACAAACTGTGGGACGCCCACGTCGTCGTCCCCGAAAGCGACAGCGCGCCGGCCGTGCTGTACATCGACCTGCACCTGATCCACGAGGTCACCTCGCCGCAGGCCTTCACCGAACTGCGCGAACGCGGCCTCAAGCCGCGCCGCCCGGACCGCACCAAGGCGACAATGGACCACTCCACGCCGACCCTGCCGGCCGGCGCCGACGGCAAGCTGCCGTATGCGAGCAAGGCTTCGGAGGCACAGGTCGAGATGCTGGCGAGGAACTGCGCCGAATACGGCATCGAGCTGTTCGACATGGCCTCGAGCAGCCGCGGCATCGTCCACGTCATCGCGCCGGAACAGGGTTTCACCCAGCCGGGCATGACCATCGTCTGCGGCGACAGCCACACCTCCACCCACGGCGCGTTAGGCGCGCTGGCCTTCGGCATCGGCACCAGCGAGGTCGGCCATGTGCTGGCCACGCAATGCCTGCTGCAACGCAAGGCCAGGACCATGTCAATCACCGTCGATGGCGCGCTGGCGCCGGGCGTCGGCGCCAAGGACGCGGTGCTGCACATCATCGGCGTGATCGGCGTCAACGGCGGCACCGGCCACGTCATCGAGTTCCGCGGCTCGGCGATCCGCGCGATGGACATGGAGCAGCGCATGACACTGTGCAACATGTCGATCGAGGCCGGCGCCCGTGCCGGCATGGTCGCGCCGGACCAGACCACCTTCGACTGGGTGGCGAAGACGCCCCGCGGCCCCAAGGGTGCCGACTTCGACAAGGCCATCGCCTACTGGCAAACCTTGAACAGCGACGAAGGCGCGCGCTTCGACGTGGAAGTGCACATCGACGCCGCCGACATCCGCCCGACCCTGACCTGGGGCACGCACCCCGGCACCGCGATTGCGGTGGATGCGCCGATTCCCGCTGCCAGCGAGGCCGCCGCGCAGAAGGGGCTGGACTACATGAAGTTCGAGGCTGGCCATGCGCTGGCCGGCACGCCGGTGGACGTGGTGTTCGTCGGCTCCTGCACCAACGGCCGCCTGCGCGACATGCGCGAGGTGGCGCAGGTGTTGCGTGGCCGCCGCGTCGCCGCGGGCGTGCGCATGCTGGTGGTGCCGGGCTCGGAAATCGTCAAGCGCGAGGCCGAGGCCGAAGGCATCCACGAGGTCGTGCGCGCCGCCGGTGCCGAGTGGCGTGAACCGGGCTGCTCGATGTGCATCGCGATGAACGGCGACCTGGTCGCGCCGGGCCAGCTGGCGGTGAGCACCAGCAACCGCAATTTCGAGGGCCGCCAGGGTCCCAGCTCGCGCACCCTGCTGGCCTCACCATTGAGCGCCGCATGGGCCGCGGTGAACGGCCATGTAGCCGACCCGCGCGAACTGTTCGACAAGGAGGTGGCGTGATGGCCGGTTTCCGTACCCTGAGCTCGCGCAGCGTAGTGCTGCGCCAGACCAACATCGACACCGACCAGATCATCCCGGCGCGCTTCCTGTCCACCACCGAGCGCGCGGGGCTGGGCCGCAACGCCTTCAACGACTGGCGCTGGCAGGCCGACGGCTCGCCGAACCCCGAGTTCGCCTTCAACCAGCCGCACAACGCCGGCCGCAGCATCCTGCTGGCCGGGCGCAACTTCGGCTGCGGCTCCTCGCGCGAACATGCGCCGTGGGCGCTGACCGACCTGGGCCTGCGCGCCATCGTCAGCAGCGAGATCGCCGACATCTTCCGCGGCAACGCACTGAAGAACGGGCTGCTGCCGATCGTGCTGGACGAGGCCGACGTGCAGGAACTGATGCAGAACCCGGACGACGAGCTGACCATCGACGTCGCCACCCGCGAACTGCGCACGCCCGCCGGTAAGGTGTATTCCTTCCCGCTGGACGGCTTCTCGCAGACCTGTTTGCTGGAAGGCGTGGACCAGCTCGGCTGGTTGCTGGCACGCGTGCCGGAGATCGAGCGGTACGAAAGCCAACGGAACATCTGACCTTTACTGTAGGAGCGACGTCAGTCGCGACCGGGGTGTTTTTCGGTAAAGCTCGGTCGCGACTGACGCCGCTCCTACGAAGAACCAGGAAACACGGGAAATCTGCATGCAAGCCAACATCGTCGTACTGCCGGGTGACGGCATCGGCCCGGAAATCACCGCCGTCGCCGTCGAGGTACTCAAGGCCATCGCCACCCGCTTCGGCCACGATTTCAGCTTCGGCGAACACGATATCGGCGGCATCGCCATCGACAACCACGGCGAGCCGCTGCCGGCCGCCACGCTGGACGCCTGCCGCAAGGCCGACGCGGTGTTGCTCGGCGCCGTCGGTGGCCCCAAATGGTCCGACCCGAACGCCAAGGTGCGCCCGGAGCAGGGCCTGCTCGCCATCCGCAAGGCGCTGGGCCTGTTCGCCAACCTGCGCCCGGTACGCACCCACCCGGCCGCGCTGCACGCCTCGCCGATCAAACCGGAACTGCTGAAGGACGTCGATTTCATCGTCGTGCGCGAACTGACCGGCGGCATCTATTTCGGCGACAAGACCCGCGACGCCGACAGCGCCAGCGACCTGTGCCGCTACACCACCGTGGAAATCGAACGCGTGCTGCGCAGCGCCTTCAGGCTCGCGCGGCAGCGCCGCGGCAAGCTGACCTCGGTGGACAAGGCCAACGTGCTGGAAACCTCGCGACTGTGGCGCGACATCGCCGCGCGCATCGGCCGCGAGGAATTCCCCGACGTCGAACTGGAACACCAGCTGGTCGATTCGATGGCCATGCACCTGATCGCCAAGCCACGCGCCTACGACGTGATCGTCACCGAAAACATGTTCGGCGACATCCTCACCGACGAGGCCTCGATGCTGGCCGGCTCGCTGGGCCTGCTGCCATCCGCGTCGCTGGGCGAGGAAGGCAAGGTCGGTATCTACGAGCCGATCCACGGCTCGGCACCGGACATCGCCGGCAAGGGCATCGCCAACCCCTACGCCACCCTCCTCAGTGCGGCGATGCTGCTGCGCCACTCGCTGGGGCTGGAAGCCGAAGCCGCCGCCATCGAACAGGCCGTTGCCCGCGCACTCGACGACGGCCTGTTCACCGCCGACCTCGCCGCGCAGGGACAGGCGCTTTCCACGCGACAAGCGGCACAAGCGGTTCTTGACCGCCTGCGATGACTTCCATGACGCGGCCATTGGCCGCGTTCTTGTTTCGATTGTCCTTTCCTTGTCCCACTTCCCCACCCGGAGGTAACGCCCTTGAACCACCGCAGCCCTGATGACTTCTTGGCTTACGTCGCCAGCCGCGATGCGCACCAGCCCGAGTTCCTGCAGGCGGTCAAGGAAGTCACCCACAGTCTCTGGCCGTTCCTGCAACGCCACCCGCATTACACCCGGCATGGCCTGCTCGAACGCCTCGTCGAACCGGAACGGGTCATCCAGTTCCGCGTGGCCTGGGCCGATGACAGCGGCCGCGCCCACGTCAACCGCGCCTGGCGCGTGCAGCACAGCTCGGCGATCGGCCCGTTCAAGGGCGGCATGCGCTTCCACCCCTCGGTGAACCTGTCGATCCTGAAGTTCCTGGCCTTCGAGCAGACTTTCAAGAACGCGCTGACCACTCTGCCGATGGGCGGCGGCAAGGGCGGTTCGGACTTCGATCCCAAGGGCAAGAGCGACGGCGAAGTGATGCGCTTCTGCCAGGCGCTGATGCTGGAGCTGTACCGCCACCTCGGCCCGGACACCGACGTGCCTGCCGGCGACATCGGCGTCGGCGCGCGCGAGGTCGGCTTCATGGCCGGCATGATGAAAAAGCTCAGCAACGACGCGGCCTGCGTATTCACCGGCAAGGGCATCGCCTACGGCGGCAGCCTGATGCGCCCGGAAGCGACCGGTTACGGCACCGTCTATTTCGTCGAGCAGATGCTGCACCATGCCCGCCGCGAAACCCACGGCGCGAAGGTACTTATTTCCGGCTCCGGCAACGTCGCCCAGTTCGCCGCGCTCAAGGCTGCCGAACTCGGTGCCAAGGTACTGACCTTCTCCGACTCCGGCGGCACCCTGTTCTCGCCCGAAGGCTTCGACGAGCAGGCGATGCAGGAAGTGATGACGCTGAAGAACGAGCGCCGCGGCCGCCTCGCCGAACTGGCCGACGACACGCGCTTCGACTACCTCGAAGGTCGCCGCCCGTGGCACATTCCGGCCGACATCGCCCTGCCCTGCGCCACCCAGAACGAATTGGACGGCGAGGACGCCCGCACCCTGGTCCACAACGGCGTGCTGTGCGTGGCCGAGGGCGCCAACATGCCCTCCACTCTGGAAGCGGTGGACGTGTTCCTGCAGGCCGGCACCCTGTACGCCCCGGGCAAGGCCAGCAACGCCGGCGGCGTGGCCACCTCCGGGCTGGAAATGAGCCAGAACGCACTGCGCCTGTCCTGGCGCCACGCCGACGTCGACGAACGCCTGCACGTGATCATGAAAGAGATCCACGCCAACTGCGTGCAGCACGGCAAGCGCGAGGACGGCAGCATCAACTATGTCGATGGCGCGAATATCGCGGGGTTCGTCAAGGTCGCCGACGCGATGCTGGCGCAGGGGTTGTATTGAAGTCCTTCATCCCTTCTTCCTTGTGGAAGAAGGGATATCACCCGTACCGGCAATCCCCCGCCGCTCAGCTGCCGTCAGAAGGGGCAAACCGAGCCTCATTCGCTGCGATAACGGTCCCGAATATATCAGTGGCGCACTGCTGGCCTGGCCGCAGCCGCACGATATCCGGATCGAGCACTTCCAGCCGGGCAAGCCACAGCAGAACGCGCATGTCGAGCGCTACAACCGCACAGTCCGCTACGCCTGGCTGGCCCGCACCCCTGTTCGACACCATCGAACAGATGCAGGTGCAGGTGCAGGTGCAGACAAGGCCATGCACTGGCATCGGATATATAGCCACAAGCGACCGATATGGTGCTCGGCGGCATGACTCCAGCCATAAAACTGGCGATTACTACTTAGCTCCACTTCTGGCCACTGCTAAAAGCGGGGGAATACCGACTCGACCACATTATTTCAACTTCCGCCTCTTAATTGAAGCCCAGCTCGGTCGTCACAAAAAGCAAAGGCCAGAGTGAAAGTGCACTCTGACCCCTGTTTTTGTTCACCAGCCGCACATAACGCCAACTGGCAGATTATTGGCACTGTGAAGGCCAGAGTGAAAATGCACTCTGACCCCTGTTTTTGAGCAACGCCGGCGGCGTGGCCACCTCCGGGCTGGAAATGAGCCAGAACGCACTACGGCTGTCGTGGCGCCACGCCGACGTCGACGAACGCCTGCACGTGATCATGAAGGAGATCCACGCCAACTGCGTGCAGCACGGCAAGCGCGAGGACGGCAGCATCAACTATGTCGATGGCGCGAATATCGCGGGGTTCGTCAAGGTCGCCGACGCGATGCTGGCGCAGGGGTTGTATTGAAGTCCTTCATCCCTTCTTCCTTGTGGAAGAAGGGATATCACCCGTACCGGCAATCCCCCGCCGCTCAGCTGCCGTCAGAAGGGGCAAACCGAGCCTCATTCGCTGCGATAACGGTCCCGAATATATCAGTGGCGCACTGCTGGCCTGGCCGCAGCCGCACGATATCCGGATCGAGCACTTCCAGCCGGGCAAGCCACAGCAGAACGCGCATGTCGAGCGCTACAACCGCACAGTCCGCTACGCCTGGCTGGCCCGCACCCTGTTCGACACCATCGAACAGGTGCAGGTGCAGACAAGGCCATGCACTGGCGCCGGATACACAGCCACGAGCGACCGAATATGGCGCTCGGCGGCATGACTCCAGCCATAAAACTGGCCATGGCTACTTAGCTCCACTTCTGGCCACTGTTAAAAGCGGGGAATACCGACTCAACTACATCATCCATAACAAGGTGGAGAAGTAGCGATGATTCAATCGAATCTTAATCCGTTATTTCAACTTCCGCCTCCTAACTGAAGCCCAGCCCGGTCGTCACAAAAAGCAAAGGCCAGAGTGAAAATGCACTCTGACCCCTGTTTTGCAAATCCACTACACCATTGGAAAAATCCACACGATCGCTAGCGATTGCATTCGTTTCCTCGTGGCGGATCCACGGCATGACTCACGGAGACGCTCTCGCTCAACCTAGCCTCCAAGAGTTTGACGAACGTAATCCGCCAGATCCTGCGAGAATTTACCTCGCTTTAGGGAGTCGGTCGTTGGAAAACCGACTTTATCTATCGCTCTCTGGCAATTCTCAAAGATCGGAATATATGCACGATCATCTGACTGAAGTGCGTCAATCATCTTCGTAGCATATGCATTTGCCTTCTTGGAGTTTGGTTCCGGAACTAGCACCTTTCCGTGGGCGAACCACTTAAAAGCCTGAATGATGTGCCACCTTAGCTTCAAATAGTTCTGCGCACCAATTTTCCTGCCATTAATAAGTGTTTGATATTTATAAAGAGCGAGAGTAGCGCAATAGTAATACGATTCGTGGTCATCCTCACGAAACAAGTTATCGCCGCTAGCAGAGAATATTGCTCGAACATAGCGTGCCGAGTTATGCGGTTGGTTCAGAAACATCGCGGCATAGCAGCGCGCCACTTCCTTGACGTCGAAAACCCTTGACACCTGCAGCCCCACCCCCCTGAATTCGCCCTGCCGCCGCTCAAAGTAGATTTTTCCTTCTGCCGGTGCCTGCTGGTTCCTAGCATCAAAATACTTTTGAACAAGCTTCGCTTTGCCGCGCAGACCAAAGAATGCCTCTTTCGGGATATCTGACTGACTATTTGTTGCAGAGATGATATCGCTTGACGACTCGTTGTCAGGAGACTCAATGAACTTTATTACGACATTAACATCATCAGTAAGCTGATTCAGGTTCGCATGGAGAGTACTACTCGTCTGACACCCATTAATAATCTGATAATTTGTCAGATGAATCTCTCTTGTGTTCGGCGTCAATGTGAGCTCAGGGGCCACTACGGTGATGCCATTATTCAAGACAGAAAAGAGCTTCCTCTTCTCATCGCTCTGCAGGGTTCTTTGGATCGCGCCATTGACGTCGTTGTCGGAGCCGAGGAAGGATCTAACGTTCTCTTCAAATACGGATTGCTTGAGCTCTCCGTCAGAGTCGCATAGTAGCGACCGCACGTAGTTACCGGCTGAAACGACCCCAACATATGACTGTGGTATTCCAGGCATGGCCGGCATTCCGAAATAGTCGATAAGGGTCAGCTTTGCTTCGTTCTTGTCACTGAGATCAGCGAAAAACTTCAGCAGCTCACCTCGACCCGCGGCCGTAACGGTCACATTGAAGAAGAGCTCCGTGTCTCGAATATAGGCTTCGATGATATCGAAAGCGGCCTTTATCTCCCGCTCTGCCTTATAGGTTCCTGAGGTGCAATAGTAGACGTGCACGTTCGGACGCCGGTTCCTGACCTTCTTCAGGTTGGCAAGAACCGCCTTAATGATCCCGATAGTCTCTTCATTTAGCTTTCCGTTCGGCAACTTCGGGTCGAGACTTAGGTAATCTTCAAGTCCCATTTTGAAATTTGCAACATCGGCCTTCTGAAATGCCTCTCCGCTCTTCGCTTGAACAAATACAATGTCAACCAAAAGATTAGTCTTATGGGTGTCAAACACCTTGTCAGCGTCTTCCACAGTACTGATCAGGTCGCCGTCAATCACAATCGCGATGCCGTCGATGGCCGCATCATCCTCGTCGGTAGTTACGTCGGCCGGATCGAATCTACCCAGGAAGTGCTTGGAAACCACACAATAATTGCAGAATATTTCGAATAATTTTGACTCAGTTAGACCTTGATAGCCAAAGTCATCGCAGAGCTCGTTGACATGATTTGCCAAAATGATATGCATGTCTTCTCCAGATTTCGTATAGATCCTTGACTACGACGACCAGCCTCTCGGCAGTTCGCGATGCAGCGCAGAAGAAAGGCGGCCGAGGGCCGCCATTCTTTAGAGCCAATGTCGGATAGCTCAAACCCCAACAGGGTTCGCCTTCTCCGGATCAATGTTGTACTGCTTGATCGCCCGGGCCACATCCTTCGCGGTCATCTTGCCGTCCTTCGCCAGCGCTGTGATGGCAGCATGCGCAATGTAGTAGCGGTCCACCTCGAAGAAGCGGCGCAGGTTGGCACGGGTATCCGAGCGGCCGAAGCCGTCCGTGCCCAGCACCGAGTAGGTCATCGGCACGAAGGCGCGGATCTGGTCGGCGTAGGCGCGCACGTAGTCGGTAGCGGCGATCGCCGGGCCCTGGCGGCCTTCAAGCAGCTCGGTGACGTAGGCCTTGCGCTGTTCGCCTTCCGGGTGCAGGCGGTTCCAGCGTTCGGCGTCGAAGCCGTCACGGCGCAGTTCGTTGAAGGCCGGGCAGCTCCAGATGTCGGCGGTGACGCCGAAGTCCTTGTCCAGCAGTTCGGCCGCGGCGATGGCCTCGCGCAGGATGCTGCCGCTGCCCAGCAGCTGCACCCGCAACTCGCCCTTCTTCGGCTTGCCGGCGTCCTTGAGCAGGTACATGCCCTTGATGATGCCCTCGGCCGCGCCCTCCGGCATCGCCGGGTGGGTGTAGTTCTCGTTGAGCAGGGTGATGTAGTAGTACTCGTCGATCTGGTCTTCGAGCATGGCCTTGGTGCCGTGCTGCAGGATCACGGTGACTTCGTAGCCGAAGGTCGGATCAAAGCTGCGCACATTGGGAATGCCGCCGGCCACGAGCTGGCTGAAGCCGTCCTCGTGCTGCAGGCCTTCGCCGTTGAGCGTGGTGCGGCCGGAGGTGCCACCCAGCAGGAAGCCGCGGGTACGCATGTCCGCCGCCTGCCAGGCGAGGTCGCCCACGCGCTGGAAGCCGAACATCGAGTAGTAGATGTAGAACGGCAGCATCGGCACGTCGGACACCGAGTAGCTGGTGCCGGCGGCCATCCACGAGGCGATGGCGCCCGGTTCACTGATGCCCTGCTGCAGCACCTGCCCGCTCTGGTCCTCGCGGTAGTACATCAGCTGGTCGGCATCGACCGGCTTGTACTTCTGGCCATAGGGGGCGTAGATGCCGATCTGGCGGAACAGGCCTTCCATGCCGAAGGTGCGCGCTTCGTCGGCGACGATCGGCACCAGCCGCGGGCCGATCTCCTTGTCGCGCAGGGTGATGTTCAGCGTCTGCACGAAGGCCATCGTGGTCGAGTAGGTACGCTCGCCGGAATCCTTGAGCAGGCGCTCGTAGGTTTCCAGACGCGGGGCGACGAACGACTTGCTGGCCTTGCGGCGGCGCGCCGGCAGGTAGCCGCCCAGTTCGGCGCGGCGCTGCTTGAGGTACTGCACTTCCGGCGAGTCCGGGCCGGGGTTGTAGAACGGCACCTGGCCGTCCTTGAGCTGCTCGTCGGTGACCGGGATGTTGAAGCGGTCGCGGAAATGCCGCACCGCCTCGTCGTCCAGCTTCTTGGTCTGGTGGGTCGGGTTGAGCGCCTCGCCGGCGCTGCCCATGCCGTAGCCCTTGACCGTCTTGGCCAGGATCACGGTGGGCTTGCCCTTGGTGTTCACCGCCTGGTGGTAGGCGGCGTACACCTTGTGCGGGTCATGGCCGCCACGGTTCAGGCGCCAGATGTCGTCGTCGGACAGACTGGCGACCATCGCCGCGGTCTCCGGGTACTTGCCGAAGAAATGCTCGCGGGTGTACGCGCCACCGAAGGCCTTGCAGTTCTGGTATTCGCCGTCGACGGTTTCCATCATCAGCTTCTTCAGGACGCCGTCGGTGTCCTTGGCAAGAAGCGGATCCCAGTAGGAACCCCACAGCAGCTTGATGACGTTCCAGCCGCCGCCGCGGAACACGCCTTCCAGCTCCTGGATGATCTTGCCGTTGCCGCGCACCGGGCCATCCAGGCGCTGCAGGTTGCAGTTGACCACGAAGATCAGGTTGTCCAGCCCTTCGCGGCCGGCCAGCGCGATGGCGCCGAGGGTTTCCGGCTCGTCGCTCTCGCCGTCGCCGATGAAGCACCACACCTTGCGGTCGCTCTTCTCGATCAGGCCGCGGTTTTCCAGGTACTTCATGAACTGCGCCTGGTAGATCGCCGCCAGCGGGCCCAGGCCCATCGACACGGTGGGGGTCTGCCAGAAGTCCGGCATCAGCCACGGATGCGGGTAGGAGGACAGGCCGCCGCCGTCGACTTCCATGCGGAACTTGTCCAGCTGCTGCTCGTCGATGCGGCCTTCGAGGAAGGCACGCGCGTAGATGCCCGGCGAGCTGTGGCCCTGGATGAACAGCAGGTCGCCCGGGTGGCTCTCGCTGGGGGCGCGCCAGAAATGGTTGAAGCCCACGTCGTAGAGCGTGGCGCCGGAGGCGAAGGAAGCGATGTGGCCGCCGAGGTCGCCGGGCTTGCGGTTGGCGCGCACCACCATCGCCATCGCGTTCCAGCGGATGATCGAACGGATGCGCCATTCCAGCTCGGCATTGCCGGAACTCTTGGCCTCCAGCTGCGGCTCGATGGTGTTGACGTATTCGGTGGTCGGGGAGAACGGCAGGTACGCGCCCGAACGTCGGGTCAGTTCGACCATGCCTTCCAGCAGCTGATGCGCGCGCTCGGGGCCCTCGACATCGATAACGGCCTTCAACGACTCGATCCACTCCTGGGTTTCCAGTGGGTTCGGATCGTTGTTCAGCACCTCGTTCAACCAGTTCATTGTCGCTCCCAGTTACTGCACGCACGCGCGCGCTTGTTCGTTAGTTTCGAGCCGTAAAGTGTAACGCACCCGGTTGCCCGCAAAGCTGGCTACGCATACGTATGGAAGCGTGGAAACCGCTGTCCGCAAGACATCCGCGACAGGCCACGCACGTCATGCAGGGGACAGTCCGGGAACTGGAGTTCGAGCGTGGCCGAGGGCCTTGAAGCGCACCACCTCGATGCCGCCGGCAGCTGGCTGATGGAACCGGCAGGAGTCCGGCATTGGCTTTCCAGGCTGAACGGAAACCACCATGCCCCGATTCCGGGTCATGGTGTTTCCCGAGTTTTAGATATATCTTTTCCCCCACACAAATCGATATATCTGAAATGAAGAACACTGCATCCCATCATCACCATCACGCACATCCCCTCTTCCGCCCCGAAAGACATCCTTTCCACCGGCCGCATGCCCGCGATGCCGAAGCGGGCACCGACGATCCACGTCCGCGCCCTCACGGGCACCCCGCCGGCCGCACCCGTTGCAGCAACGAGGGACACGACGGCCCGCACCGGCATGGCCTGCGCATGCAGGGTGGCCACCGGGAACACGGCGAACACGGCCACGGCGGCGCCCATCCGGGGCGCCGCGGGGGTGGCGGACGCGGGGGCCGCGGCGGCGATGGCGGCTCGCGCCGGCCACTGGGCCGCGGCGACCTGCGCCTGCTGCTGCTGGCACTGATCGAACAGCAACCGCGCCACGGCTACGAGCTGATCCAGCTGATCGGCGAGCTGTTCGACGGCGCCTATGCACCCAGCCCCGGCGTGGTCTACCCGACGTTGGCACTGCTGGAGGACATGGGCCTGATCGCCGCCGAACACGACGGCGGCCGCAAGTGCTATGCGATCACCAACACCGGCCGCGAACAGATCGACGCCAACCGCGAAATGATCGATGCCGCGCAGGCCCGCACCCGCGACAGCGCGCGGCGCCTGGCCAAGGCCACCATCCCGCCGCCGGTGCGCGAGGCGATGGAGCAGCTGAAACACGCGCTGCTGGATCGCCAGGGCCTGTGGACCGAAGAAGAGGCCGCGCGCGTCGCACGCATCCTGATGCAGGCGCATGGCCGCATCGACACCGGCGATGCGACGGCCTGAGCCGACCACCACCAATACTCGCCGCGGCCGCCGGCCCCGGCGTTCCCGCATGCCCCATCCCGCACAGGATTCCCGATGTCACGCCACGAAACCCGAGTGATCCGCCTCACGCCCCGCTTCCGCCACCTGCAGGTGCTGCGCAGCGAGCGGTTGACCCCCAACATGCAGCGCATCGTCGTCGGCGGACCGGCGCTGGAGGGCTTCGACAGTCGCTCCCCGGACGACCACGTCAAGCTGTTCTTCCCCAATGCCGACGGCGAGTTCGTGCTGCCGGAGCTGACCGAGCAGGGCCCGCGCTATCCGCAGGGCAAGCCGCCCTCGCCCGCCCGCGACTACACCCCGCGCCATCACGACGCGGACGCCGGCGAGCTGGTGCTGGACTTCGTGCTGCACGGCGACGGCCCGGCCACGCGCTGGGCGGCGACCGCCGCCGTCGGCGACGCACTGGTGGTGGCCGGCCCGCGCGGTTCGCACGTGGTGGCCGACGACTTCGACGCCTACGTGCTGGTCGGCGATGAAACCGCGCTGCCGGCCATCGCCCGGCGACTGGCGGAACTGCCCGCACATGCCGTCGCCGAGGTGCTCGTCGAGATCCCCGAGGAAGGCGACCGCCAGCCATTGGAAAGCGCCGCGCAGGTCAACGTGACGTGGTTCGAGCGCAATGGCTTCGACGCGGCCGGCAGCACCCTGCTGGAGGACGCACTGGTGGATTTCGAGGCCCCCGACGGCGATGCGTTCTACTGGATCGCGGTCGAGTCGCAGCGCGCGCGGCTGATGCGCAAGTTCGTCGAAAACCACCTGCGGGTGCCCAAGGAATGGATTCGCGCCACCGGCTACTGGAAGGCCAACCCCGACGACGCGGAATGACGGCGCTGGCAATGGCCGGCGCCACCGGCCACGGCTACCATGCATTCGACGTCCGATCCGGTGACCCGCCATGCGCCTGCTGCTTCCCACCATCGCCCTGTCATTGTCTGCCAGCCTGTCCGGCTGCCTGAGCACGCCCGGCCCCAGCGTCGCCGGTGGCGGCCAGTGCGATGCCTCGCAGTCGCAGTGGGCGGTAGGCCAACCCGGCAACGAGGCGAACATGCGCCGGTTGTCGCGCGAGAGCGGCGCCGGGCTGGTGAACCCGGTTGGCCCGGCCACGGTCGTCTCGCGCGATTTCCGCCGCGACCGCCATGCATGGGCAATGCGACAATCGCGCCCGGTCATGATGAAACGGACGATGATGTGCGCAAGCTGACGATGGCAGGGCTGGCGGCCCTGCACGAGCGCATGGCCGGGGACGACCACTGCGACGCGGCGCTGGCCGGCTTCGCCCGGCCGCGGGTGTTGCACGAGCCGCTGCGTGCATTGGTGCGCGCACAGCACCTGCTGCTGCAGGCCGAGCATGATGTCGAGCGGGTAGCGGACGTATTGCGCCGCGACCAGAAGTACGCTCCGGCGGGACGGCCGTCGATCCACATCGTGCAATTGCGCAAGCAGCAGGCCGCGGCCCGGCAGGTCATGCTGGTCGCGCGCCAGCGGCTGGCGCAGGCCGCGCAGACGTTCGTGCAGGCCAGTGGGCTGCCGGTGAAGGCCGGGCAGACGCCCAGCACTGCCGCCGCCACGTGGCTGCAATCGCTGGGCTGAGGCACGACAGCCGGGTGATGCATCCTCGGAAAGCAGAAGGCCCGCCAATGGCGGGCCTTCGTGCATCGGCAATTGCCGGGCTTACTCGGCCTTCGGGATCGACGCCTCGGTGGTGATGCGCACCTTGACCTCGTCGCTCACCGCCGGCGCATAGGCACCCACGCCGAAATCGCTGCGCTTGAATGTGGTGGTGGCATCGAAGCCCACGGTCGGCACCTTCATCATCGGGTGCTCGCCGGCGCCGTTGATGGTCACGTCCAGCGTCACCGGCTTGGTGGTGCCCTTGATGGTCAGGTCGCCGGTGACGGTGAGCTTGTTGGCGCCGGCCGCTTCCACCTTGGTGCTCTTGAAGGTGGCGGACGGGAACTGCGCCGCATCGAAGAAATCGGCGCTGCGCAGGTGCTCGTCGAACTTGGCGGTGAAGCTGTTCAGGCCCGACAGCGGCAGGGTCACTTCCACGCTGGACTTACCCACGTCGTCGGCATCGTAGACCAGGGTGCCGTCGGCATCGCCGAAGTGCGCGCTCGGGTTGGAATAGCCCATGTGGTTCCACTGCACCAGTACGTCGGTGTGGCTGGGATCGAGCTTGTAGGTGCCCGACGCCACCTGGAAGGCTTCGGCTTCGGGAGCGGCGGCGGTTTCGGCCGGCACGGCGGTGGCCGCATCGACAGCAGCGGCCGGTTCGGCCGGCTGGGAGCAGGCGGCGATGGCGGCGGCCAGGGCCAGCGGGAGCAGCATCTTCATGGTCTTCATCGGTCTCTCCGGTACGAATCTGGATGGATGGAGGGGTGCGGGATTTAACAGGGTCGGCGCCCACCCGCGGCGGCGCCGGATACGGCAATCAGGCGATGCGTGCAGCTTCGTCGAAGGACAGCCGCGGCAGGCGCGGGAACACGCCGGCGGGATCGCCGTAGCCGAGGTTGACGAGGAAATTGGACTTGATCGCGGTGCCGGCGAAGAAGGCTTCGTCGACCTTGGCATTGTCGAAGCCGGACATCGGGCCGGCATCCAGCCCCAGCGCGCGCGCGGCCAGGATCAGGTAACCACCCTGCAGGCTGCCGTTGCGGAACGCCGCTTCATGACGGCCTTCGCGCGGGCCGTCGAACCAGCTCTTGGCGTCGGTGTGCGGGAACAGGTACGGCAGCTTCTCGTGGAAATCCAGGTCGAAGCCGACGATGACGGTGACCGGTGCGGCCATCGTCTTGGCCAGGTTGCCTTCGGACAGCGCCGGCGCCAGCTTCTGCCTGGCCTCGGCCGACTTGACGAACACGAAGCGCGCCGGCGTCGCGTTGGCCGCGGTCGGGCCCCACTTCAGCAGCTCGTACAGCGCATGCAACTGGCTGTCCTCGACCGGACGGTCCTGGAAGGCATTCTGGGTACGGGCGGTACGGAACAGCTGGTCGAGCGCGGCATCGTCGAAAACGTCGGACATGGAAACTCCGGGGCAAATGGGCTGCGGCCGTGGCATTGCGCGATGAAGGCCGCAACAATGGCACAACGAACAAGTGGCTGCAGTGTAAAGGGCCATGACCGCTGCAACACCGGGCCTGATTGAAACGAATTAATGCCACACACAGAACGATCAACGCTTCCCTGGACGATTACCGACGGCCGCGCCGGCAACCTGCGCCAGGCCGCGGCGCTGGCATCGGCATTGCGCCTGGGCGGGCAGCAGCGCCTGCAACTGCAGCCTCGCGCACCGTGGCGCTGGCTGGCACCGCATTGGCTGCCCGGCGCCGGGCAAGGCTATGGAGAAGGTTTCGCACGGCTGGCGGCAAACCCGCCGGCGCTGGCGATCGGTTGCGGGCGGCAGGCCGCCGGCGCATTGCGCGTGCTTGGCCGCCACGGCACGCACACCGTGCAGATCCTCGACCCGCGCATGGCCTCACGTCACTGGCAACTGGTAGTGGTGCCCGAGCACGACCGCCTGCGCGGCGACAACGTGCTCACCCTGCTCGGCAGCCTGAACCCGGTGAACGACGAATGGCTGGCCTGTGGCCGCGCCGCGTTTCCCAGCTTCGAGCAACTGCCCGGCCCGCGCACCGCACTGTTGTTGGGCGGCCCCACCGACCATGCGCCGTGGCGGGAGCAGGAAATCGCCCCCTTGCTGGCCGAGCTTGCCGCGCGCATCCGCGACGAAGGCGGCAGCGTGCTGGCAACCACCTCGCGGCGTACCCCGCGCGTGGTGACGCAAGCGCTGCTGCGCGCCTTCGACGATGTTCCCGGCGTGATCTGGAGTGACGGCGGCGACGGCTCCAACCCGTATGCCGGCCTGCTGGGCTGGGCCGACCGCATCGTCTGCACCCCCGATTCGGTGAACCTGCTGTCCGAAGCCTGCGCCACCCGCGTGCCGGTGGGCGTGCTGCTCGGCCAGCGCGCGCAGGCGCGGATGGCGCGCTTCCAGCAGTCGTTGCGCGAGCGTGGCCACCTGCTCGACGCGCGGGATGCGCTGGCGGCTGGTCTGCAACCGGCCATCGAGCCGTTGCGCGAAACCCCGCGCATTGCCGCCGAAGTCAAAGCGAGGCTGGGTTTGTAGATGCGGGGCTTGCCCCGCATGTGGCTTTCCCGATAAAGCCCCGTGCCGGGCAAGCCCGGCACCTACATGATGCAGGGCCGCCTGCCGGTAGTACCGGGTGCGGCGCGGTGAAGAGCCATACAGGCCCGGCGTTTACAATGCCCGCCTTGCGTTCGCCGGTTCTGGCATTGCGCGCCCTTCACTCACTCATTCCCACGGCGCCGCTCGGCGCTGGCATTGCCGTCCATGTCCCCTTCTCCCCGTTTCGCTCCGCTGACCCCCACCTCGCTGCTGCTGGCCGTACTGGCGATGGGCGCGGTGGTACTGGGCTCGAACGTGCTGGTGCAATACCCGATCAACGATTGGCTGACCTGGGGCGCCTTCAGCTACCCGATCGCGTTCCTGGTCAGCAACCTGATCAACCGCCGCTTCGGCCCGCGCGCCGCACGGCGCGTGGCCTGGGCCGGTTTCACGGTGGCGGTGGTGCTGTCGCTGTGGATCGCCACGCCGCGGATTGCCATTGCCTCGTGCATGGCCTTCATCTGCGCGCAGTTGCTGGACATCACCGTGTTCGACCGCCTGCGCGCCGGCAACTGGTGGCGCGCGCCGGCGGTGGCCACTACCTGCAGCGCGACGCTGGACACGGCGATCTTCTGGTCGATCGCCTTCGCCGGCTCGGCATTGCCGTGGCTCAGCTGGGCGGTGGGCGACTGGCTGGTGAAGCTGGGCATCGGCCTGTGCCTGCTGGTGCCGTTCCGTGCGCTGCTGTGGAAGATGGCGCCGGCGCGGATGTAGCGCTGGTCCACGAACGATCTGCATACATGTAGGAGCGACGCCAGTCGCGATGGGGCTTCACCGAGAAAGCTCCATCGCGACTGGCGTCGCTCCTACATTCATTGATTTCTGCAAGGGTTTCGGTCGCGTACCTGGCGCTGCTCGTCCGGCTCGAACGGCAGGCCCTTGGCGATCGCCGCCGCAGTGATCGCCGCGCATGCGGCTTCAATTTCCGGCGTCGGCGCGGTGATGCGCGGGCGCCGGTCCAGGGTGCAGGACAGGCCCGCGTCGAGCAGGTCGGCATGCGCCACGTGCAGGGCCGCGGCGGTATCGGCCGGCAACCAGCCGCCTTCGGCCAATGCATCGATCAACCGCGGCGTCTCACGCGGTTCGCACAGCGCCGGTTGTTGTGTTGCGCCGGCCAGCACGCCAGTCTGCAACACGAATTCCAGGTCGACCAGCCCGCCGGGGCCCTGCTTGAGGTCCAGCCGTGCCGCATCGCTGCGGTCCAGCTCGGCGCGCATGCGTGCGCGCATCTTCAACACGTCGCCGAACAACGTGCCGTGGTCACGCGGCTTTGCCAGCGTGTCGACGCGCACCCGCTCGAAGTCGGCCAGCAGTGTGGCGTCGCCGGCGATGCCACGGGCGCGCACCAGCGCCTGGTGCTCCCACGTCCATGCACGCTCGCGCTGGTACTCGGTATAACTGGCCAGCGAGGACACCAGCGCGCCCTTGCCGCCGTCCGGGCGCAGGCGCACATCGATGTCATACAGGCGCCCGGCGGCGGTCACCGCCGACAGCAGCGCCATCACCTTCTGCGCCAGCCGCGCGAACCAGCGGCTGCTTTCCAGCGGACGGGCGTAGTCGCTTTCCTCGGCCGCGCGCGGGTGGTCGAACAGGAACACCAGGTCCAGGTCCGAGCCGAAGCCCAGTTCCAGCCCGCCCAGGCTGCCGTAGCCGATGATGGCGAAACGGCCGCCGGGCACTTCGCCATGCGCGGCGGCAAGGTCGGCGCGCGCCATTTCCAGCACCGCCACCACCACCGCATCGGCCAGCTGCGCCAGCTGGCGGGTGCAATCCACCGCGCGCTGGCGGCCATCATGGAAGGCCAGCGCCATGCGGAAGCTCAGCGCCAGCCGGGTTTCGTTGAGCGTGCGCAGCGCCGCTTCCGGGTCGTCGTTGACCCGTGCGGCTGCGCAGGCGGCATGCATTTCCGGTACCTCGGGCAGCGGCCCGGCCACGCGTGTGTCCAGCAGTTCGTCCAGCAGCAGCGGGAAGGCCATCAGCCGTTCGGACAACAGGGCGCTGCGCGCCAGCACGTTGACCAGCCGGGTCAGCGCGCTGGGTTGTTCGTCCAGCAGGGCGAGGTAGCTGGTGCGGCGCAGGATCGCCTGCAGCAGGCCCAGCACGCGGCGCAGCGCGGCATCCGGCTGCGGCGAGCGGGTGGCGGCGTGCAGCAGCGCCGGCAGCACCCGGTCCAGCCGTGCGCGGGCGTTGTCCGACAGCGATTTAACGCCCAGCGACTGGGCGAACTCGCGCAGCGACTGGTCG